>CAZGJN010000011.1:0-94050 GCA_964526645.1 uncultured Saprospiraceae bacterium | reverse complement strand
CCTGTAAAGTTATTACTTTTTTTTGCTTTATTTAGTGCGTAACTCCTGTTATAATTATGTGCGGCATAGCTGGCATTTTACATTTCGACAAAGAAAAAAATATCGAAACCGAATTGATCCAAAAGATGGGACGGAGTTTGGCGCACCGGGGCCCAGACGACGGAGGAATCTGGCAGCAATCCAATATCGGCTTTGTCCATCGCCGCCTTTCTATCCTTGACCTTTCAGAGCGAGGGCATCAGCCTTTCCACGATACTTCCGGACGCTATGTAATCACTTATAATGGGGAGATATATAATTTTGCGGAGTTTAGACAGGAATTGGTCACAAAAGGCTATTCCCTACATACCACTACCGATACAGAGGTACTGTTATCTCTTTTTGCCGAATACGGACCGGCTATGCTTCACCGGCTGAACGGTATGTTTGCTTTCGCTATCTGGGATAAACTGAAAAAGGAATTGTTTCTCTGCCGTGACCGCATGGGTGTAAAACCGCTTTACTATTCGATTCAAGGCAGTAGCTTATACTTTGCCTCAGAACCCAAAGCTCTTTTCGTAGCAGGTGTGCCCCTTACGATTGATCAAACCAAATGGGATGAGTTTTTATTGTATCGTTATGTAGCAGGAGAAAACACCCTTTTTAAGGAAGTATATCGCTTGTTACCAGGGCATTATGCGCTTTGTAAAGACGGTGAGTTACTTTTTCACCGTTGGTGGAATTTGTCAGAGCGAGTAATGCAGCACGACCCTATCCAACAGCCTATTGAATGGTTCGACCAGGTGTTTATGGATTCAGTTCGTTACCGAATGGTGAGCGATGTTCCTGTAGGTGTATTGCTTAGCGGCGGTTTAGATTCAAGTAGTATTCTTGCCTCACTTCACAGGCAAAAAATCAAGGTAAGCAATTTTAGTATAGGTTTTAAAGATCAACGACATGATGAATCTGCATTGGCTAAGAATTTTGCTGAGCAAATAGGTTATCCTTTTTTCACTACTCGGCTAGAAGGCGAAGCCCTTTTACAGACCCTTGAAGATTCCTCCTGGTACCACGATGAACCACTTATTCACCACAATGATCCACACTTGTTGGCTATTTCACGTATGGCTAAGCCATACGTAAGCGTACTTCTTTCTGGAGAAGGTGCTGACGAACTCATGGCTGGATATGTGCGTTACCGTGTTTGGCGTTTTCAGCCTGTATTTTCCTTAATTCAAATGTTACTCCCCTTTTTAAATAAACTGAGAAGTAACGAGCGCAACGAAAAACTGTACCGCTATCTCAATATCAGGAACCGGCGAACTATGCAACTCCTAAGTGCTTCCAACTTGTTCCCTCAAGACTTTAAGCGATTCGGACTTGAGTGTCTTGAAGCCAGCATCAGTTATCGTTCCGCAATTCTGAAAGAAGCAGAAGATACTCATCCCAAACAACTACTAAAGCAATTGCTTTATCTAGACCAGCACACCTATCTCTGCTCTCTTATGGATCGTAACGACCGCTCTACTATGGGCGCAGGTATCGAGTGTCGGGAGCCTTTTTTGGATTACCGCTTGGTGGAAGGCCTTGCCACCCTTCCCATTGAATGGCTCGATAAAGGCTGGCGAGGTAAATATATACTCTTGCAGGCTATGAAATCCTGGTTACCTCCTGAAATCGTTCAGCACAGAAAAATTGGATTGAGTGTACCCTGGACCAGCTACCTGCTCCATGAGCCTACCTTCTCAGAGCGATTGGATGAAATGGAGCACTGTCCAGTGTTTCAATGCGGAGCACTGAGATTTATTCCTATTCGACAAATGGTGTCTAATTTCCGATGCCAGCCAGAGCAGTTTGGAGCTATTATCGGACAGTTGTTCATGATATTTATCTGGTACCACACCTATTTCCAACGGATGCAGGAACTGAATACCAAAACGACCGCCTAAAATGGCTTTCCTCCAGGATAAAATATACCCTCGCCTTCCAGTTTTTGCTCAAAACTGGGCCGTTTCGGCCTACGGTTATTATTGGCAAAAACGCCGCTTTGGAGGCATATTCAAAGAGGAACTAAAGAAATTCAAAGATCGGGAGGCGTTTACTGCACAGCAATGGCGGGATTACCAGACCGTCGAGTTGCGAAAATTACTGGTTCATGCCTTTGAAACGGTACCTTTTTATCGGGAAAAATACAGCAAGTTGGGGTTTACAGTTTCCCAATTGGGCCGATTTGAGTTGGAGGATTTAAAAAAACTTCCCTTCCTCGAAAAACAAGATTTGCGAAAATTTGGCACTACTACACTGCTGTCGTCTAAAAGGGAAAAAGGCGGACAATTTTTCAGTAGCAGCGGAAGCACAGGGACACCTACGCAGATTTTATATTCAGAACCACTTCACCAAAAATGGACTGCTGGTTATGAAAGCAGGGTAAAAAACTGGGCAAATGTTTCCATGCATGATGTCAGGGGAATGATTGGAGGCCGTCGTATTATTCCGGAAGCTTTTGGGAAAGCCCCTTTTTACCGATGGAATCCATTTGAAAGACAAGTATACTTTTCAGCATACCATATTTCTCCCAATACAATAACTAGCTATTTGGAAGGTATGAATAAACACAAAGTTGCCTATATGATGGGATATGCTATGAGCAATTATTTCCTTGCAAAACTTCTGGTAGAATCCGGTTATCCCTTACCTAAACTGAAAAGTGTCATCACCTCTAGTGAAAAATTGACTCTAGAAATGAGGAGTATTTTTAGAAAGGCCTATCAATGCCCAACTTATGATACATGGAGTAGTGTTGAAATGTGTGGTCAAATATCGGAATGCGGGAAAGGGGGGCTTCACATTAGTCCGGATATTGGAATTATAGAATTCACTTCATTTGACAATAATAACATTAATGAAAGCTCGGAAAAAGAAATAATATGTACTGGTTTATTGAACTTTGACCAACCACTAATACGCTATAAGATAGGTGATACTGCAATAATAAGCCTAGATAAATGTAGGTGCGGCAGAGAAATGCCGATGGTTAAAGAAATTGGTGGCAGAATTGAAGATACTGTCATAGGAAAAGATGGGCGAATGATGGTTCGTTTTCATAGTATATTTATCGATATACCAAAAATCATGGAAGCACAAGTCATTCAACATACGCTTGACGAATTTGAAATTTTAGTCAGTGTTACTACACCTATGGACAGCTCGGAAAAGGAAATCATAAAAAATAGAATGGTGTCTCAATTAGGGCAAATAAATATTAGCATAAAGGAAGTATCAAAAATTGAACGTGGGGGAAACGGAAAATTTAAAGCAGTAATTTCAAAGGTTAACTTATGACCAGCAACCAAGCATTACGAATAATTTTCATAGCTTTTAATGAAAATTCTTTAGGGCGAAGTATTCTAAGTAACATGGTCTATGAAGGTATCATTCCTCTTCAGACTTTGATGGCTTCCCCTACAGCAGTTTACAAATATCGAATAAGCAGTATCAAGCGCTATTTTCAAAACAATGACTTGGGTAATACTATTTGGAGAATTATTTATAGACTTACCCGCTGTAAAGATGTGAGAACAACTTCGTTGAAAAATGATCCAACACTCAATTATTCGATTAAGGAGTTTTGTAAAAAAAACAATATTCCATTAGACTATTTTGATAATATAAATCATAATATCACAAAGAAAAAAATTGTTGATTTAAAACCTGATTTAATTATTTTAGGGGGAGCTCCTATCCTTAAACAAGAAATCATCTCAATTCCCAGGATTGCAGTGTTAAATTCACATCCTGGTATTTTACCTGATGCGAAAGGTATGGATGTAGTAGCCCAATCAATTTTATATGACATTCCTTTAGGTGCAACTGTCTTTAAAGTGAATGCGGGTATAGACAGTGGAGCCATTTTACTCAAAGAGTATTTATCTGAAAAATTACATGGTCTGAAATTGGAGGAAATTGAAGCAAAAGTTGAAGCACTTTGCTCAACTGCAATGATCAAAGGTATCAAAATGGTAGAGAAAGGTCAATTTGAGTTTCATCCACAAAATGGGCAGGGGAAAATATTTAAATCGCTTAGCTACAATAAATACAAACAAGTCAAAGCAAAGCTTAAGTTAATAATTTGAATATGGCACTTATTCTACGAGTGGATGTTGATAAACCTTACGGTCATCATACCCTCATACGTAAGATAACTAGCAAAATCATAGAAGATTATTTTCCATCATACCCCTTAATGATTGGGTATTTATCTCACTTAAAACAATTCATAAGATATTGTAACCTAAAAAAGGTTAAAGGAACATTTTTTCACCGATTGTGCACATCTCCTGACGACGAAACATTACATTTACTGAAAAGAGGGGGGCACAAAATTGGACTACATTTAGAGAATAGCATCAACATTGAAGCGTTTCTAAAAGAATTCAATTCTCTTCAAAACAAAGTAGCTGGTATAAAAATCCAAGGATTCTCAAAGCACGGATCCGGAATCTACAAGTTAGGTAAATACCATGACCCCAAATATGAACCTGAGATATATAGGTCTTGGGAAAAAAAGTCTGGACAAAAATTTTATTCTGGCAATGAAATACCTACTTGTCCAGAAGACTTGCTAGCGAAGGATGGTTTTTTTTCTAAAATATTTTGGATGGAGCCAAGATACCGCAGCCCCAGTTTCTGTAAGGTTGAAGATTTGATAGCCACTGCAATCAGCAATGACGTTGTGGTATTGATTCACCCTTGTAATTATATTTCAGATGTCATAACACGAAATGAATTTCACAAGCTTGTAAACCTTGCCTCTGAAAAAAAAATCGAGTGGAAATACTTTGAATAAAAAACTTAAACTTCTCACCATCCTCGGCGCCCGTCCCCAATTCATCAAAGCAGCTGCAGTGTCCCGTGCCATTGTGGCCCAGGGAAGCATAGAAGAGTTGATTGTCCACACGGGGCAGCATTTCGACAAAAATATGTCGGATGTATTTTTTGAAGAAATGCACATACCACGTCCGCAGTATTATTTGGACATTAACAGCCTATCGCACGGGGCCATGACAGGGCGCATGCTAGAAGCAATCGAACAGATAGTGCAAACTGAAAAACCGGACTACACGATGGTCTATGGTGATACGAATTCCACCTTGGCAGGGGCTTTGGCAGCTAAAAAATTGCATGGTCGGGTCGTACATGTGGAGGCGGGTCTGCGCAGCTTTAACATGGCTATGCCGGAGGAAATTAATCGTATCCTCACCGACCGCATCAGCGACGTGTTGTTCTGCCCTACCGATCTGGCCGTTCAAAATCTTATGCGTGAGGGTTTTGGGCATTTTGACTGCCACATCGTGCAAAACGGCGACGTCATGGAAGATGCAGCTCTTTACTATTCCCATTTGGCTGAGGGCAAGTCTGAGATTTTGAAACAGGAGGGCCTCGCTGGCAAGGATTTTATACTTTGTACCATACACCGGGCAGAGAACACCGATGATCCGCAGCGACTGTCACAGCTCGTGCAGTCCATCAACTGGGTACACCGGCACGTTCCCGTTGTCATACCGCTGCATCCAAGAACGCAAAAGCTGGTTGCCGCTCAGGGTCTTCATTTCGATGCTAAGTTGCTGGAACCTGTCGGGTATTTTGATATGTTGCAACTTATTCAGAACGCTCGTCTGGTAATGACCGACAGTGGCGGTCTGCAAAAGGAAGCTTTCTTTTTCAATAAGTACTGTATAACTCTTCGGGATCAAACGGAATGGCGGGAGTTGGTGGATCACGGTTACAACCGCCTAACCGGTATTGATTCCCTTGCTATATCCGCTGCTGTCGAAGATTTTCTGGGTCGGTCTTTTGTCAAATCCCATGACTTTTATGGTTCTGGAAAGGCATCCGGCATCATTGTGAGTACCCTCTTATCTATTGGATGAACATCCTTATTCTCACCCAATATTTTCCGCCTGAAACGGGAGCACCACAGAACCGCCTGCACGATCTTGCTTTGAAGCTTCAAGGAAGGGGTGCTTCCGTCAGCGTTTTGACAGCCTTTCCGAATTATCCTCAATATGAGGTCTTCCCGGGCTACCGCGGCAGTATTTACCGAAGAGAAACCATGAATGGTTTACAGGTGTATCGTTCTTGGATTTTCGTTTCCCGCCGGAAATCCGCACTGATCCGACTCGTCAATTATTTTTCCTTTACATTTAGTTCTTTGATGGTCGGTTTACTGAAAACAGGAGCGGCTGATTTTATTATTTGTGAATCGCCGCCTTTGTTTCTTGGTTTTACCGCCGTGTTGCTAAAGCGGTGGAAGAAGGCCAAACTCGTGTTTAATGTGTCGGATTTATGGCCGGAAACTGCCGTGAAGCTCGGTATTGTGCGCAACCGCCTGCTTATTAGATTGAGCGAGCAATTAGAGACCTGGATTTACCGCCACTCTGATTTCATTACGGGTCAAACCCAAGGCATTATTAACAATATCCGTCAGCGATTTCCTAATAAACGCATATTTTGGTTGCCTAATGGAGTAGATGTAGATGAGTTGGAATCCCGCCTTACGGGTGAAGACTGGCGTACTCAGAAAGGTTTCAGCAAGGACGACCTGTTGTTTTACTTTGGTGGTCTTTTGGGCTATGCACAGGGGTTGGACTGTATCATTCAGGCCGCCGCCTTGGTGAAGGATTTGCCGGAAGTTAAATTTATCCTTATCGGCGAAGGCCCGGAAAAGGAGCGGCTCATGGAACTGAAAGAGGCGCTGGGCACTTCCAATGTCTATTTTTTCAAAGGCGTCCCGAAAGATCAGATTGCCGACGTGATTCAATCCATTGATGTGGGCATTATTCCGCTGAAAAAGCTGGATTTGTTTCTGGGCGCTATTCCATCCAAGCTATTTGAAATTCTATGCCTTGAAAAGCCGGTGCTGCTGGGCATCGAAGGCGAGGCAAAAGAGCTTTTCATCGAACAAGGCCGTGCGGGGCTTGCCTTTGAGCCGGAAAATGCCACAGCCTTAGCAGCGCAGGTGCGGTATGTGCATACCCACAGGGATCTACTGCCGGAATGGGGCCGCAATGGGCATGCCTACGTGACGGCTCATTTCAACCGCTCTACCATTGCTGATGCGTTTTATACGTTTATCAACTGAGGGATCAAGTATGCCTTCTGAAATAAAATCCACCCTCCCCGCCCACCTCCCCGCCCTCGCTCGCTGCCACCGTGCTGCTTTTCCCCGCTCTTTATCCACTGCCTTGGGGCAGCGTTACGTTATTCACATGCTTTCTTGGTACCTTTCCACAAGCAAAACTTTTCTTTTCCATATCGAAGACGAGCAAGGCCGCTGTGCTGGCTACTGTGGTGGCATGATCAGCGACGGCAGCCTCGGTACCGGCTCAGCGAGTGGCATGGCGCAGCACACCTTCTGGCAGGCGGTGTGGGCATTTATCACACATCCCTGGGTGTTCTTTCATCCGGAGGTACGCGCCAAATGGCCGCTGCTGAGAAAGAATCTACTCATAAAACTTGGATTGCGCAAGCGCAGGCATTTCAGCACAGAGCAGGCGCAGCGTATAGCACAAGATCCGCATGCCGGACTCGTCGTTATCGGCGTAGATCCAGCATATCAGGGCAAGGGCTACGGCTCGGTACTGCTCAAAGAATTTGAACGCCGGGCTGTAGAGGTATATGGCACCCACAAGCTGCAACTCTCCGTCTTAGCAGACAATCTTCAAGCGATTCGGGCATATGAACTCAATGGGTGGGTGCGAGGTGAATTACAAGGTAGGTCATTAAATATGTACAGGTATCTGTAATTAGATTTTAAAATAAGTCACTTTAAATAATGGTAGAGATGACTGATGCTAGAATACTCTATGATATTACGACAATATATTTTTACAATATTTTGTTTTTCAGTACTTTGAAAGGTTTTAAATCCAACTTTTTGAATCCTAATTGGCATTATAGACATGCAAAGTATCCCCTTCTGTCTTCCCCTCATTGACCAAGACGTGATCGCTGAGGTGAATGACTGTCTGACTAATACTGGCTGGCTCACCACCGGACCTAAAGTGCGCCAATTGGAGGCGGAAATCAGCGAAATCACCAGCACTCCGGTGTTATGCGTCAATTCCTGGACATCCGGTGCGATGCTCCTGCTGCGCTGGTACGGCATTGGTGCTGGCGATGAGGTAATTATCCCGGCTTATACGTATAGCGCCACGGCGCTGTGTGCGATGAACATCGGCGCGAAGGTCATCATGGTGGATGTGGGCGAGGATTTTAATATTGATGTACATAAAATTAAAGCAGCTATTACAGTTCGTACTAAAGCGATTTTGCCAGTGGATATTGGGGGTTGGATGTGTGATTATGATGCTATATTACACTTAGTAAATGAATCAGGAACTAAATCTTTATTTAATCCAGCAAATGAACGACAGGAAAAACTGGGGCGAATGCTGGTATTATCCGATGCAGCACATTCAATTGGCGCTGTCTATAAAGACAAGCCCAATGGACAACAAGCAGATGCGACGGTTTTTTCTTTACATTCTGTCAAAAATGTAACAACGGGCGAAGGTGGCGCGATTGCATTAAATCTACCTAAACCATTCGATAATCAAGCGGAATATCAATTTTTAAAGGCATTTGCATTGAATGGGCAAACAAAAAGTGCATTTGAAAAAAACCAACCCGGTGCCTGGCGGTATGATATTATTGATCAGGGTTTAAAAATTAATATGCCCGATATTTGTGCGGCTATTGGCTTGGCGCAAATTCGCAAGTATCAATCGGAATTATTACCAGATCGAAAAAGGATTTTTGAACAATACAATCATGCCTTTTCGCAATATGAGTGGGCGCAATTGCCGCCGTATTATAATGAAGATAAAGTTTCTTCCTGTCATTTGTATATGCTGCGCATTCGAAATATTACAGAGCAACAGCGGGATGAAATGATTCAATTCATTTCTGAACAAGGCGTAGGAGTGAATGTACACTATATTCCAATGGCGATGTTGACTTTATTCAAAAACAATGGCTACGATATAAAAGATTATCCTACCACTTATGATAATTACGCAAAAGAGATTACATTGCCAGTGTATAATGGACTAAGGGAGGAGCAGGTGGATTATGTGATTCGGTCAGTCGTAAAAGCCTATAACGCTGTTATTTCAAAAATGGAGATGGTTGTCTGATGTACAAAATTATAAAAAGGCTCACAGATATTATACTATCGTTAATTGCACTATCATTTTTAATGATAATTTTTATTCCCATTATTATATTGCTTCGATTTACAGGTGAAGGTGAGATTTTTTACTTCCAAAAGCGCGTAGGGTATAAGAATCAATATTTTTATATCTGGAAATTTGCGACAATGCTCAAAAATAGCCCTAATATGGGCACAGGTAGCCTTACTTTGCGGAATGACCCAAGGGTGACACCTATTGGTAAATTTTTGCGAAAAACGAAAATTAATGAATTACCACAAGTTTTTAATGTGTTGAAAGGTGATATGAGCCTGGTAGGGCCGCGTCCACAAATGGAAGTAGATTTTAAAGCATTCCCTGAAGCTATTCAAAAAGTTATTTACAATGTAAAACCTGGCATCACCGGCATTGGCTCAATTGTATTTCGAGATGAAGAAAAAATTATATCCGAATCGGTATTGCCGCCCCGCGAAGTGTATGAAAAAGTGATCGCGCCGTATAAAGGTGCATTAGAATTATGGTATCAAAAGAACCTATCATTATATATTGATGTAATGATTCTATTTTTAACAGCCTGGGTGGTGGTGTTTCCCAAAAGTGAGCTTCATTTTAAAGTTTTTAAAAGCTTACCTGCGCGACCAACTGAAATATTATCATCAAATTCCTCCTTCACCAAGTCACAAGGGCTTTAATAATGGTAAATATTCATATTAATGATTTTATTGCCAAGTACGTCACCGAACGCTCGGAAAGTCTGCTTAAATCGGATTTAGAAGTAAATAATAATTTCTTGCAAAGCCGCATTGACGGGCGGTCTGTACTGGTAATCGGCGGCGCGGGTACGATTGGTAGTTCTTTTATTAAAATATTATTACAGTTTAAACCCCAAAAATTATATGTTGTTGATATTAATGAAAATGGCTTGACTGAATTGACGCGCGATCTGCGCAGTTCGTTGGGGCTGAATCTTCCTGAAGATTATAAAACCTACCCGATTAATTTTGGCGATAAAGTTTTTGAAAAATTATTGCAAAACGAAGGTGCATTTGATATTGTCGCCAATTTTGCAGCGCACAAGCACGTGCGCAGCGAGAAAGATCACTACTCCATCGAAGCAATGATCGAGAATAATGTGCTGCGAACCAAGCGATTACTCGACATTTTGTCCGACAATCCGCCCCAGCATTTTTTCTGTGTTTCTACCGACAAAGCCGCCAATCCCGTAAATGTAATGGGCGCTAGCAAAAAATTGATGGAGGAAGTGCTGCTGTCATACGCGCAACAAATGCCGATTGCTACCGCACGTTTTGCGAATGTGGCTTTTTCCAATGGCAGTCTGCTCGATGGTTTTTTGCAACGCTTTATGAAACGCCAGCCACTTTCCGCACCTTTGGACGTAAAGCGCTATTTTGTCTCGCCTCAAGAATCGGGCGAATTATGCCTGTTGGCTTGTGTGTTGGGTGAATCGGGGGATATTTTTTTTCCGAAACTCGCGGAAACACAGATGAAGACCTTCTCCGATATTGGCACGGCGCTGCTGCGCGAAATTGGGTATGAGCCTGATTTTTGCGAAACCGAGCAAGAAGCACGGGAGAAAAGCTTACAAATACTAGATGTCAGATACCAGCTGCCAGATGCCAGGCCAAAGTATCCAGTCTATTATTTTGAATCGGATACTTCCGGCGAAAAGCCTTATGAAGAATTTCACACCGATGATGAACCCGTTGATTGGCAAAGATTCCAGGCGCTTGGCATTGTGAAAGCCAAACCAAATTATACCCTCGCGGAATTGAATCTTATTTTCTCCAAGATTCAACAGCTCTTCCAAAATAACTCCACCGATAAGCATTCCATCGTACGATTGCTCACCGAATTACTTCCCAATTTTCAGCATATCGAAACTGGCAAAAATCTGGATCAGAAAATGTGACCGAAAGACCTCCCCTGTTTTTTAAGGAAAAAGCTGAAGGTTTTAGTAAAATCTTTATCGTGTCCTATTTTTCTTCCGCTACAAACTTAAATTCCACCCTTCCCGATACTTCCGCTGCACAAACTCATTGGCTTCGTCGAAGTTGGTGATTTTCATTTGTGCAGCATCCCAAAGCAAAGTCGTTCTGCCGGGGAATTCCTGGTTTGCCCAATAATTACCGGGATTCACCCCTTTTATTTGCTTTTTCACATTCTGACTACGAATAGCTAAATTTCCAATCAACACGGTCTCCGTGAGTTTACAAGCATATTCAAAAGGCGAGCTTGTCGGCGTACCTTCCTTGATTGCCTTTACCCAATTCTGATGATGCCCTCCGTCACTGCCAGGTACGCGCGGGAGCGTAGGCTTGGGCGCTTTGAAATTCTGTTGCAACTTGGCAGGCAACAACTTTGGGTAATTCCCAAAAATGCCACACAACAATTTCCCTTTTGAACCTTCAAAAAGCACGCCGTTTGTATCTAAATATTCATTCGGAGATAGTTCTGCTGGTCGCTTGGGCTGAATACCGCCATCGTACCAAATCAATTCCACAGCGGGCATTTTTCCTCTTTTCGGAAATTGAAAATACACGGTCGAAGCCATTGGCGCGCTTTCTGTGAGATTTGCACCTTCAAAGTCATTCAACCAGGCTTGACTCATACTCGCTTCCACCGAAGTCGGATAGGTCAATTGCAATGCCCGAAACGGCACATCTATCAAATGGCAGCCCATATCGCCCAGCGCCCCCGTACCAAAATCCCACCAACCCCGCCAGCGGAAAGGCATATACGTCGAGTGATATTCTCGCCAGGGCGCAGGACCGAGCCACAAATCCCAATCCAAACCCGCCGGAACAGGCATCGCCTCTTTTGGAGTCGGAATACCTTGAATCCATACTGGGCGGTCGCTCCAGACGTGTACCCGCGTCACATCACCAATCGCGCCTACGGCAATCCACTCTTGTACGCTGCGCATATCATCGTCGGAGCTACCCTGGTTGCCCATTTGGGTTACAATCTTAGGATATTTTTTAGCGGCTTCCGCCAATACCCGCGCCTCGTGGATGCTATGCGTCAAAGGCTTTTCGGTATAAACGTGCTTGCCCAATTGCATCGCCGTCAAAGTCGCAATCGCATGGGTATGGTCGGGTGTAGTGATCATCACCGCATCAATATCCTTCTGCTTTTCGAGCATCACGCGGAAATCTTTGTAAGTCTTAGCTTTCGGGAATTCCTTGTACATATCGGCAGCGCGGGCATCGTCCACATCGCAAAGCGCCACAATATTTTCCTGACCTTTGTTATAAGCGCCGGGAATATTGTCCCAAGCCTTGCCCCCTGCGCCAATTCCCGCAATATTGAGTTTATCGCTCGGCGCAATAAAGCCTTTACCGCCCAGCACATGGCGCGGAACGATTATGAACGCTCCGGCAGCAAGGGCACTGTTTTTTACAAATTCTCTTCTGGAAAGATTCTTTTTAGTAGGATTCTGCTTGGGCATGATTCGGATTTTTGCAAAATAAAAACACGCTTACTTGAGCCTCTAAAATACAATATTCCGCAAAGTGTGCAGGAATTTTTTGCTTTTTTACGATTTTTAAATCCCCAGGCAGTTGTCATTCTTATAAAAAATAGCCGTTGTGATTTGTCGGTGCGCCAGTGGCGTCAAACCCGTAAAGTCAATTTTTTTGAACCCTGCATCAAGCAAAAAGTTAATTCCTTCTTGGTAGGTGGCTCTGTCGGCATTGTCAAAAAGAAGGACCCCCCTGTCGCTAAGTGCCTCCAGGCTGTTCATCGCGCACTGGTTTCTTTGCCTTCCATCAATCACAATCATATCAAATTGCTTTTTGTAATTCTTGATTTTTTCACTGTATCCTTCGGTGAGCGGCACAAAGAACAACTCAACGTTTGTCAGTTCCGCAGTCATTTGCTGTACGCGCTTGAACCACTCCTCCTCGTGCTCACAAGAGATGACAGACTGCACCCGCTGTGCAAACCAAAGCGTGCTTGCGCCAGCGCCATATTCAAAAACGCGAAAATCGGGTTGCACTCTATCTTTCAAAAACGCGATAGCCGGGTAAGAAAGCCAAGGGATGGGTTGCCCGTTTTGATCAACGGATGCCGACAACTCCCAGCTGCGCATCCAGCCGGTAGCCCGCAGGTATTCGTGGGAGAGCGAATAGGTCTCTAAAATTTTTTTAAAAAAAAGATACCTTTTGAGAAAGTTTTTGATTTGGTCAACCATATTTCAAAAAAAGGACTCCAAAAGTTCATTGAAACCCTTGAAGTCCCGTATTTCATAAATCATATTTTATTTCAACCATTCATAGAAGCGAGGAATTCCTCATTGTTAGAAGTATGCTGCATTTGTTTGAGCAAAAACTCCATCGCCTCGTCCGGTTTCATGTCGGCCAAGTGGTTGCGCAGGATGAACATCCGTTGGAGGGTGTCTTTATCCAGCAAAAGATCGTCGCGGCGCGTACTGGATTTAGTCAGATCAATAGCAGGGTAGAGGCGTTTGTTTGCCAGCGTGCGGTCGAGTTGTAGTTCCATGTTACCCGTACCTTTAAATTCCTCAAAGATCACGCCATCCATTTTTGAACCCGTATCAATCAAGGCAGTTGCCAAGATGGTAAGAGAGCCACCGCCCTCGATATTGCGCGCTGCGCCAAAGAATTTTTTGGGTTTGTGCAAAGCATTTGCTTCTACACCACCCGACAACACCTTGCCGCTGGCAGGAGCTACGGTATTGTAAGCCCTCGCTAAACGCGTGATCGAATCCAACAAGATACACACATCATGCCCACATTCTACTAGTCGCTTTGCTTTTTCTAATACAATACCAGCCACCCGAACATGATTCTCCGCGGGTTCGTCAAAAGTAGAGGCAACCACCTCGGCTTTCACACTCCGCTTCATATCGGTCACTTCCTCCGGGCGTTCGTCAATCAAAAGTACAATCAGGTAGCATTCCGGATGGTTCTTCGCAATAGCATTGGCAACATCCTTCAGCAAAAAGGTCTTACCTGTTTTAGGTTGTGCTACGATCAAACCCCGCTGCCCTTTGCCAATGGGCGTGAACAAATCAATCAATCGTACGCTGAGGTCTCTACCTGAGTTAGAGGATTGTAACATAAACTTTTCATTCGGGAAGAGCGGCGTAAGGTAGTCAAAGGGTACACGATCCCGTATATCCTGTGGTTCCAGTCCATTGATTTTTGACACCCTCAGCAAGGCAAAGTATTTTTCCCCCTCTTTGGGCGGGCGAATAGCGCCGCGTACGGTATCGCCGGTGCGCAAGCCAAAAAGCTTGATCTGCGAAGGCGAGACATAAATATCATCCGGAGAAGTGAGGTAATTATAATCAGAGGACCTCAAAAATCCGTAGCCATCGGGCATCATTTCTAGAATACCTTCCCCTTCGATGATACCATCCAGTTCGATGTCAAAATCTTCTATCGCTGGCTTGGGTGCTTCCCTTTGGGGCGCTTGCCGATAGCTGCTTACTTCTTTTTCTTCACGAAGAGGCGTTTCCTCTATCTTCCGATGGCGAGGTGCTTCCTCCTCTGCATCCAAGAGCGTCACCCGCTTGCGATTGCGACGGCGGCGGTTATTCTCATCCTCTTCTTCGCTGCTGTGTTGAAAAGCGCTATTTTTTTCAAAAGGCGTTTCTTCGATTTCCCTGGAAGTAGCCCTAAAATTCATTTCCGCCTCTTCTTCCTCCTCGATGGTCACGCCAGGCGGGATAAACAGCTCATCATCGTCATCATCCATGGGGGGGATATAAATTGGCTCATCCTCTTCATCATCAAAAGAAGGGGCAGTTTCTTTCTTACCCTGTAAAGCCTGCTGGTCAAGGATCTGATAGATCAGTTCTTGTTTGTTTAAGCGCTTGTAGCCTTTTATATCTAATCTTTCAGCTATGTCGCGGAGCTCCGGCACAAGCATGTCATTTAATTGCAAAATATCATACATAATAGTCGTAGTGTATTATTTTTAATGGAACGGTTAATCACATGTCGCGAGATGAACACAATCGGTGCGATTACGATAACGGTTAATTAATGTGGGTTTTAAAACATGCGGGGAGCATTGTTTCTCCTACGCGATTTATAAAAAATATTCAACTAAGCCTATCAACCTCTTTTTCCCGAATATCAAAAATTTGAAAACTAAAAAGGGAATTGAAACTTGGTTTGAATTTGAACTTGAATCAGATGCTACTGCATTAGTGGTGTGCCTCTGGGTTCTTGCTACTGCAAAAATACATTAAATTTTTTGTTTTCAAATAGTATCTTTGCAAAAAGATAACTAAAACTTACCGAGAAAGTTCAATATAGGGCAATTTTTCTACAAAAAGGGGAAGGGCAGTATTCTTGTGTTTTGTTTTATAGCAATACAATTTTTCCGGGATTCATCGAATTTGCTCAGAAATTAGAGCTGCAGGCAATCCGCCACAAACGCTCAAAGCCGCAAAAAAACTTTGCAAAATTTTGTTTTCGGATACTTTTGTGGCGGTTTGAGTCTTATTTTTGAGCCACTTTATTATTCCAAAAGAAAATATATGCTGCAAGTTAGCTTTATCCGTGCAAACAAAGACCGAGTTATTCAAGGTTTGAAAAAACGTAATTTTACGGCAGATGACCTTCAAATCATAGAAGAAATCCTTCAGGTAGATGACCAGCGCAAAAATAACCAGACAGAACTGGATAACCTCCTATCTGAACGCAACCGCCTTTCCAAAGAGATTGGCGACCTGATGAAGCAGGGCAAGCGAGCAGATGCGGAAGGACTCAGGGCTAAAGTAACGGCACTCAAAGAAAAAACCGACAAGCTGGAAAATGCCCTCAAGATGACTCAGGAACAGCTGGAGGCATTGTTGTATCGGGTGCCTAATATTCCAAACGAATTGGTGCCTTTTGGCAAGACCCCTGATGATAATGAGGTGTTTAAAGCCTGGCTTCAGGACCTGCCCGATCTGGGGGCTGAAGCACTCCCCCACTGGGATCTGGCTACCAAATATAATATTTTCGACCTTGAACTCGGCACCAAGCTCACAGGGTCTGGTTTTCCGGTTTTCCGGGGCAAAGGCGCTCGATTGCAACGGGCACTTATTAGTTTTTTCCTGGATGAGGCGATCAAAGCCGGCTATGAAGAGATCATACCTCCTTTGATGGTCAATGAAGACACTGCCCGCGCTACGGGGCAATTGCCGGATAAAGAAGCGCAAATGTATTATGTAGAACGAGACAACCTCTACCTCATTCCCACTGCCGAAGTGCCAGTGACCAATATTTACAGAGATATGATCGTAAATGAAAGTGATTTGCCCATCAAACTCACCGGCTACACGCCCTGTTTCCGGCGCGAGGCAGGTTCTTATGGCGCGCATGTGCGAGGCTTGAATCGGGTTCATCAGTTTGACAAAGTGGAAATTGTGCAAATCCAACATCCCGATAAATCCTATGATACCTTGAATGAAATGTTGGCGCATGTGTCGGGCTTAATGGACAAACTGGAGCTACCCTACCGAATATTGAGGTTGTGTGGCGGTGATATGGGTTTTACCTCCGCTTTGACTTATGACTTTGAGGTCTATTCTGCAGCACAGCAGCGTTGGTTGGAGGTTAGCTCTGTATCCAACTTTGAAACTTTCCAGAGTCATCGCCTGAAGCTTCGTTTCCGGGATGCAGATAAAAAAGTGCAACTGGCGCACACCCTCAATGGTAGTGCCCTGGCTTTGGCGCGTATCGTGGCAGCCTTGTTAGAAAACAACCAAACACCCAACGGAATTGTTATACCCAAAATATTGCAACCTTATACCGGTTTCGACATTATTTAACTTTAAATAAACCATTTGATTATGACAGGATATATGGGCTATTTTGCCCTCACGGTTGTTATTTCCATTGTAGGCATGGTCATTAGCGGTCGCCTGCGGGCAAAATTTTCGCGTTATAGCCAGGTAGCTTTGCGCAATGGTATGAGCGGTGCAGAAGTAGCAGAAGCGATGCTGCGCCACTACGGCATCCGGGATGTAAAAATAGTGGCGGGTCAGGGCTTTTTGAGTGATCACTACAATCCGATGAATAAGACGGTCAACCTTAGTCCTGATGTTTACGAGGGCAGAAGTGTAGCGGCAGCAGCTGTGGCTGCCCATGAATGTGGTCATGCCGTACAGCACGCGCAGGCCTACGCATTCCTGAAGTTCCGTTCTGCTATCGTGCCTATTGTAAGTATCGCATCCAGCTTGCAGCAGTGGCTTTTGCTCATTTCATTGGGTGCTTTTGGTATCAATGCGGGACCAACCTTGCTGCTGATCACCATTGGTGTTTTTGGGGTGACTACCCTGTTCAGCTTGATCACCCTGCCGGTGGAATTTGATGCCAGCCGCAGAGCCTTGGCTTGGTTAGACCAAAGCGGCGTAGCTCGTGGCAACGAATATGACGGCGCTAAGGATGCACTTTGGTGGGCAGCTATGACCTATGTAGCAGCAGCTTTGTCGGCACTTATCACACTGCTTTATCTTATTTTGCGTTATAATAGCAGCAATGATTAAAGCGGTTTTTGAAAGGGGAAATGTGATTTTTTTCGCATTTCAAAGTTACTTTTTCAAATTTGCCTAACTTTGCGGGAGCATCAAACGAATACTATCATGCTACAAGAGGAAGTCAATAAGTTTATAGAAAAAGCAAAGTCTGGTATGGATCATGCCATCGAGCACCTGGAGCATGAATTGGCAAAAGTGCGCACAGGAAAGGCTTCTACAACCATGCTGGAGGGTATTATGGCACCTTATTACGGTACGCCTACGCTGATTAGCCAGATTGCCAATGTGAGTACGGCAGACGCGAAAACACTGGTGATCCAGCCCTGGGAAAAAGCAATGCTGGCACCGATCGAAAAAGCAATTTTTGAAGCAAATCTGGGGGTCACTCCTCAAAATGATGGAGAGGTGATTCGAATTATGATTCCCCCGCTCACCGAAGATCGCCGCAAAGACTTGGCAAAGAAAGCAAAAGCACTCGGCGAGGATGCCAAAGTGAGCATTCGCAATACGCGCAGGGATGCCATGGAGCATATCAAAAAAGCAATCAAGGATGGCTTTCCGGAGGATGCTGGCAAACGTAAAGAGCAGGAAATTCAAGATATGACCAATAAATACAGCACCAAAGTTGATCAATTGGTAGAGGCTAAGGAAAAGGACATTATGACCGTATAAACCGAATCAACTGCTCAAATTATTTTTATTGGCAAAACAAATTCATCTCTTCAGGCTAACAATTTTTGGCAGTACTGCGCTTTTTTCTTGGACAGCAAGGAAGGGGGGTTCGGTTGTTTGCATCTGATCATCGGGCACTAACAAATCTTTCCTACCACGAGCCTTCGGTTTATCTCCTCAAAATCCCTTACCTTTGTTTCGGTTTTGGTTTCTCATGTGTGTTGCTCTTGCAATAGCCAGCACGTATGAGGATGAAAAGGGAACCCCGTGCAAATCGGGGGCTGTACCCGCAGCTGTAAGCTTCTCAACAAAGCCTTTTGCCCTTGCGCGTCACTGCCTTGACTGAGATCGGGGTGGGAAGACCGGCAAAAGGTGAAGCGAGCCAGAAGACCTGCCAAAACCGTTGCATCATCTTATTTTCTCAACGTCTTCGGGCTAAAGACGGGATGGGTATTGCTTATTGGAAATCAGATGTTGGGTAATCTGGCATCTGGCGCTTGGCATCAAAATACCTCCGTTTTTCGCCTGGCAAAACCATTTTGCTATGGCAATTTTCAAAACTTTTCTGGCATTGCTCGTGCTACTGAGCAGCAGGCAATTCGTATTGGCACAAAACGCCGATACTACCTTACAAATTCCTGAAATCCTCGTCACCGACAGTCGCTTGCCGCTATCAGGGATTGGCAGCAAATTGGAGCGGTTTGATTCGCTTACCTTGCACAGCTTTCGCAATACGAATTTGGCGGAAGCCCTGCTGCTCAACAGTCAGGCATACATCCGAAGCTACGGGCCGGCGCGCTTAGCAACGAGCGCGGTGCGCGGCGCGGCATCAGTACATACGGCGGTGGTGTGGAATGGCTTCAACTTACAAAGTCCGATACTGGGCTTAACGGATTTGGCGCTTTTTCCAATCAACTTCATTGATGTGGTGCGCGTGGAATATGGCGGAGGCACAGCACTTTGGGGCAATGGCGCGCTGGGTGGGGTGGTCCATCTGAACAGCGACCCCCTTTTTGGGCGGGGATGGGATGGTAGTCTGCAAAGCAGCCTCGGTAGCTTTGGGCTTTTTGCCAACAGCGCTCAAGTCGGTTTTTCCAATAAAAAATTTCACACAAGCACTCGTTTTTTTCAACTAAGTGCCAAAAACGATTTTTCGTATCAGGATTTGAACGGCGAAACGAAGGATTTAGCCAATTCCTCCGTGCGGCAAATGGGCATTTTACACGAGGATTTTTTTCGCCTTTCGGCAAACCAGCAATTGAGCATCCGCATCTGGTGGCAAGAGTCAGAGCGGGAATTGCCGCCGAGTCTCGTTTTTAACAACCCCGATGCCTCGCAGGAGGATCGTATCCTGCGCCTTGCTGCCGATTGGAAGCGCATTGGCAACAAAGTGAGTTGGTTCGCTCGTATCGGCGCTTTTCGCGAACAACTCAACTACGATGATCCCGACCCTGCGTTTCCTTATTTTTCGGAAGATGTATTCTGGACGGCCATCAGCGAAGCGGAAGGGAAATGGTATTTGAATCGGAATCAGGAGGTAAATTTTGGCATCAACAATACCTGGACGGAGGTGAACTCGCCTACGTTGCCTGGGCTGAAACGCCAAAATCGCACCGCACTGTTTGCCGCTTATCATTTTAGCAACAATGCCAAGACGCTACGCACCGTGCTGAGTGCGCGCCAGGAAGTAGTGGACGGAGATGCCATTCCTTTCGTGCCTTCATTGGGGATAGAATTTGACCTTAGCAAAGCTTTTCGCCTCAAGGCTGCTGCATCGCGCAATTATCGCCTGCCTACCTTCGGCGATTTGTATTCCTCCTTTGGTAGCGATCCCAACTTGAAGCCCGAAAGCGGCTGGAGTGAGGAATTGGGCATTATGTACCATAAAACTTCAGATATCTGGAGGATAGAGTTGACAGTCACTGGTTTTAATCGCAATACTAAAAACCGGATCGTTTATCTGCCTGATTCTACTGGTTTTGTTTTTACACCGCGCAATGTGCTGGAGGTGCATAGCCGAGGCATCGAAAATTTACTGGAGATTGGTTTCCGCAGGGGGCATTCGCAATTTATTTTGGTAGGAAAATATGATTTTATAAAATCCACCAACGAAAAAGTTGCACCTGAAAGCACGGCGAGTTTGGGTAAGCAACTCGTGTATATTCCACAGCAAAAAGGGTTGGCACAGTTGATCTGGCGTTGCCCGGGTTGGGAAGTGGCATATCGGCACAATTTTGTAGGCAAGGTTTTTACCTCTGAAAGTAATATCCGTGAGTTGCCGGCTTTTTCTTTGGGCGATGTGAGTGTGTCCAAGACATTTCAAGTGCATCAGTGGCAGCTACAGGTATTTGGAAAAGTGCATAACCTTTGGGATGAGCATTACCAAATGGTTGAGTTCTACCCCATGCCAGGGCGGAATATAGAGTTTGGGGCTCGGTTAGCATTTTGATTGTAAGCATCAAAAATTAATTACACGTCCTCGTTAACTACCGACTATTGACTGTTAACGAGGACACTCCGCATAAAGTCGAAACGAAAGGTATCACTGCTGCTTGCCACTTACTTCAGTGCTTCAATCAATTCATTCATACTCCTTTGATTATCATCCAAGTAAATGGCATTCAATACGTTTTCTTTTTCGCCTTTGGTGAGGTGAAAGGAGATAGACGCTGCCATTTTGTTTTTTTGATTGGGATGGTACAAAAAACGAATTACCTCAAAGCGGCCCTTGCCCAAGAGATCGTAAATAAAACCCAGGCTATTATCGTGCTCAAACTCTTGCAGGGTCATGATTTGGGTGACAATGCCCAGGGGGTTGATAAGAGATTCTATAATGCCCTGCTTTTCGCTGTGGGGGATTTGCTCTATTTTCTCTGAACTGGTGATTTGCACCAACACCACGCCGCTGGTATGCTCCAATATCCAATCTTTGAATACCTGAATAAAGCGTGTAGCAGAGTGAATGCCGTAGTTGTCCCGAAAGCCCGCATCCATCACTTCCACCTGTGGGCGGCTGGGCAAGCGCACGTTGGGGAGCACATAAGGGTAAGTGGCATTCATGCGCAAGGCAGATAAAAAGCGCAGGTTGTCAGCGTCTTGTTGCCCAAACATCCAACCAAAATCCACGGCATCGGGTTCTACGGCATTTGTTTTTTCTGTGCCCACCGGTGCAATCATCATAAAAGAAACGCCCTGTGGGGAAATAATAAGTCGCCGGGCATCATTCACAATAGCGGGCGTGACGTAGAGCATCGGGACGAGGGCTTGCTGCTCTGGCATTCGGTAAGCCGCTAAAGATTGGTTTAGGATGCCGCCCGTATTTTCATTCAATTGCTTTTCAAAAATATAACCCCTATCTTTGCGGTAAGTATAGCCCCCTGACTCAAACTTTGCCCAGGGCAGAAAAAGGTCATTGGACACAATAGCAAAGGCTACGGAATTTAACAAGTCCTTCGATATATTTTCGATATGCTCTGGGGCATAAAGATCAACCTGCTCATTCTGATTTTTTTGCAACAACAAAGCACGCATATACGACATGCCAATCAGCCCACCTGAAGCCCCCGTGATTAGTACAGTTTGATTTAGCAAGCCGCCGCCTGTAAGGCTATCCGCCGTTTGTACCACTTTCATCGCCCAGGCAGCCGAGCGCAAGCCGCCGCCACTTACACAAAGCACCACCATTTTGGGTTTAGCCACAACGGGTGTTTGGTTTTTCCGTAGCCAGTTGTTCAAAATAGCTTCCGTAGCCTTTTTGTCCCGCTCGACTTGATCGCTCAGACACAGGCTCTCCAATTTTTTATAAGAATATTCAGCAAATGTGGTGTTATAATTTAAGCCATAGCCTTTATTCTGGAATTGAAGAATTTCAAAGCTGGTCGCAAAATTGATAATGATAACAATAGCGATAAAAATGGTCAGCCACCAATGATCGAACCAATAAATGAGCGCGCCAATGATCGCCACAATCACACTGCCAAGAATAAAAATACTGGCTGCTGCCGGAATCCGAAATACAGCAAAGTCCATCAATTGCCCAAGCGCCATCAGTAGTACCATACTGAAAAGCTGAATTACCAGTGCGTTGAGGTGGTTTTGCCTAAAGATATTATGCAACAACCGAGAATCGTAATGTGCCACGCTGCGCACCATACGCGGGAGAAGCATCTCGTTGAGGTAAGTCCGCACGCGCCAGCGGTTTTCATCCATTTTGATGTACTCAAGGTCAATACGCCGCCTGCCAGGGGCAATGCGCTTGGTTGCGTCGGGATGCAATTGGTAGGAAAAAATATCTTTATTGGTAAAATAAAAATACGCCAGGTTCAATAAAATCAGGAGTAATGCGCCAAAGAATAAGCCCAGCAGATTGGTAAAAATCTCTGCCCCGGAGCGGAGTTGGTAGTTTTGTTGAAAAAAAATAAGGGCGCTGATATAATAGCTCAAAAAAGCGGCAGGCAGGATCGAATTGTTGATACAAAACTTGGTAAAAGGACGCGCCAACGATGCTAAAAAAGGAAAATGCTGAGAGGACAACAAATAAGTGGTTAGATTCCAGGTAATTAAAAAACCGCCGAAAGCAAAGCCCACAAAGAAAAAGCTCCAGAAATTGACCGCCCCCAGGTACTCAGGGTCTAAAAAAAGGTATTGCAAGCCAAGTTTTTTGCCCACAGCCCCAGCAATCAGTAGCGTGACAAACAACCACAAGCCCAGCAGCAAGTGATTACTCCTGATATGCAAAATCAGTAGCTGAATAGGAAAAGAATAGAAAAAATCGTACAATCGCTTTCTCATAAAATTAAAAAGTTCTGCCCCTCTGCCACTGCCAGGGAGGGCATCTAATGTCATTAGCGCAACACCTCTTATTGACAATAAACGAATACCGTCTATAATTTAGGACAAGATGCTGAAGTGCATATTTGAAACGGACGAAATCCGTCTTGATACCTTCTTTTTCTGTGAACAAGGTGCTATTGCCATCTTCTTGCTTTTTCTCAAAACTAAGTCTTTTAAGCTATATTTGCAACTGACTGGACGATGCGCGGTATCGGTGGAACTGTAATCTACCACTCATAAAGCATAAAATTCGGAATGGCTCCTATTTTTTTAGATTTTTTAATAAAACCTTGGTGCCTTTTGTGGCTATCAAAAATTGCGCCATTAGCGCGGGAGCAGAATCCGCCCGATTGAATAGCGAAATAAATTCGTCTTGAGCCATAAGTTTTCACCTTTCGAAATTCACATTTTTCTTACATTTCATCCGAAAAGCCTTATTTGATGATCAAAGTAAAACCAAGTTCACCATGGAAATGGATTATTTCAAGGAATCGCTCCTATTGCATAAACGCCTGAAAGGAAAAATTTCTATCACTCCTAAAATTGACGTGCAGACCAAAGAGCAATTGTCGCTGGTGTATTCACCTGGCGTAGCAGAGCCTTGCCTCGAAATTCAGCGCAACCCGGAATCGGTCTGGGAATACACGATCAAAAATAACACGGTGGCGGTCGTCTCTGATGGTTCGGCGGTGCTGGGTTTGGGCAATATCGGCGCACACGCTGCCATTCCTGTTATGGAAGGTAAAGCCTTGTTATTCAAGCGATTCGCTAATATTGATGCCTTCCCGATTTGTATTGATACACAAGATGTGGACAAAATTGTGGAAACGGTAAAACTCATTTCGCCTGTGTTTGGCGGGATCAATCTCGAAGATATTGCCGCGCCGCGAAGTTTTGAAGTAGAAGCTCGGTTGCAGGATTTGGGCATCCCTGTTTTTCATGATGACCAGCACGGTACGGCGATCGTGGTCTTGGCGGCTTTGCTGAATGCAGTAAAGGTAGTTGGCAAAAAAATGTCCGACCTCAAAGTGGTCATCAATGGCGCTGGGGCAGCGGGCATTGCCATTGCGCGTTTGCTGAAAGGTGTAGATTATTTTGGCAATAGCCACAATGTGGAAGTAGCAGAAATCATTATTTGTGATACGCAAGGTATCCTCCATGCTGGTCGAACGGATTTGAACGAAGCGAAACGTGCGGCATTGGAGTTTACCAATAAATCGGGTTTACAAGGATCGGTGAAAGAGGCTTTGGTCGGTGCAGATGTGTTTATTGGCGTGAGTGTGGGAAATTTGCTAACTGCTGAAGACGTAAGCAAAATGGCAAAAAATTCGATCATTCTGGCTTTAGCCAATCCGACACCGGAAATCATGCCGGATGCAGCTTACAAGGGCGGTGCAGCGATTTTTGGAACAGGCAGAAGCGATTTGCCCAACCAGGTGAACAATGTGCTGGGTTTTCCAGGGGTATTCCGAGGTGCCCTGGATGCCAGAGCAAAAAGCATTACCCCGGCTATGAAGATGGCAGCCGCTTTTGCTATCGCGGAGTGCATTTCAAATCCGAGTCTGGATTTGATTATTCCGCCGAGCCTGGATGAGCAAGTCGCTTGGCGCGTGGCAGCAGCAGTAAAAGCAGCAGCATTGAAAGAAAATCAAGTATTTAAAAAATAGCGAACTGCTAATTCGTACCCTTTCAGCCCAAGCCCTACGATGCAACCAACACATTTTGTACTAATATAAGACTGGTGGCGAAAGGCTTCTCTGGCATATACGTTGGAAATGTGTACTTCTAAGACCGGTGTGCGAATCGCTCCAATAGCATCTGCTATGGCAATAGAGGTGTGCGTCAATGCCCCGCCATTCAAAATAATACCGTCGTAACTGAAGCCAACTTCGTGCAGCTTGTCAATCAGCAAACCCTCGTGGTTGCTTTGAAAATATCCCAACGAAACATGGAGAAACTGCCGCTGTAATTGCTCGAAATAAGCTTCAAACGTTAGCCCGCCGTAGATTTCTGGCTCGCGTACCCCAAGCAAATTGAGGTTTGGGCCATTGATAATGATGAGCTTCATAATGCAAGGGATAAAAAATCGGGGCAATCAGCCGGTACGAAGGTAGCATGTAAGCTACCCACGCTCGGTCAATTAGCCATTTCAGATAGAAATTTGATACGCACTAATTGAATTTCTTCTATGGTAATATCATCTTCTTTCAGTTTTTTGTAAGCTACTTCCGGCGAATCAGTATCAGCTTCCATAAAGTAGTCGTAGATATCCTCCCGAGAATATTCATCCACATTTTCCTCAATATAGTAGTCTATATTGAGTTTGGTACCCGAAACGACAATCGCGTCCAGTTCTTGTAGCAATTCTTCCATACTGATACCATTGGCGGCTGCGATGTCGTCCAATCCTATTTTTCGATCAATCGCCTGAATGATATTGACTTTTAATTTAGATTTATTGGCAACCTGTTTTACAACAAAATCAGAGGGTCGTTCAATCTCATTTTCTTCCACATACTGCTTGATGAGCGTAATAAAGGGCTTCGCGTAACGGATCGCCTTGCCATTGCTTACGCCGCTGATTTTGCTCATATCATCCATCGAGATGGGATACTGCGTAGCCATGTCCTCCATTGAAGGATCCTGGAAAATCACGAAAGGTGGAACGTTGAGCCGCTTGGCTTCGCGTTTGCGCAAATCCTTGAGCATTTTTAGCAAAGTATCATCGAGTACAGCTGTTTTGCTTCCTTGCCCATCCAGATCAGGAGAAGCTTTGTCAAAATCATGATTCAGCGGAATTTTGAAAGAATAAGGTTTTTCAATAAAAGCACGCCCTTGGGGTGTAATTTTGATCAGTCCATAACTTTCAATGTCCTTTCGCAACAAGTCATTTAAGAGTCCTTGGCGAATAACAGAACTCCAGAAATTTTCTTCCTTATCTTTGCCAATGCCGAATAATTCCTTTTGATCGAAACGATAGTCCTTCATTTCTTTGGTAGCCTTGCCGGTAAGGAATTCTATGATTGTTTTGACACCAAAATTTTCATCCAAGTCCACCACTGCCATCAAAGCTTGTTGCATTTCCTTTTTCACCTCGCTGCGCTCTTTCGGGAAGCGGCAATTGTCGCACATATTGTCACACTGCGAATCATCGTATGTTTCTCCAAAATAGTGCAGCAAAAAGCGGCGGCGGCAGGCAGTTGTTTCGGCGTAAGCCATCACCTCTTGCATGAGTTGAGCGCCCATTTCGCGTTCTGCCACGGGTTTGTCACGCAGAAATTTTTCAAGTTTGAGAATATCTTTGTAAGAATAAAAAGCAATACAACTGGCCTCCAGTCCATCTCTGCCTGCCCGACCCGTTTCCTGGTAATAATTTTCAATGCTTTTGGGAATATCGTAGTGAATCACAAAACGCACATCCGGTTTATCAATCCCCATTCCAAAGGCGATAGTCGCTACAATGACATCGAGTTCCTCCATGATAAAATCATCCTGCGTTTGGCTGCGTGTTTTGGCATCCAGTCCCGCATGATAGGGTGCCGCCTTTACATCATTTACCACCAGCACTTTAGCTATGTCCTCTGCTGTTTTTCTACTTTGTACATAGATGATACCCGATTGTCCTGGCACGCTCTTTACAATTTGCACAATGCTTTTCATCACCTGATCGTATTTTCCTTTGGGTCGAACCTCGTAATAGAGATTTTCCCGATTGAAGGAAGATACAAACATGCTTACATCCTGCATGTTCAGGTTTTTCATAATATCGGATTTCACCTTGGGCGTAGCCGTAGCCGTCAGCGCGATCACAGGAATATCAACCCCTATGGTATCGAGCATATTTTTGATTTTGCGGTATTCCGGTCGGAAATCATGCCCCCATTCAGAGATGCAATGCGCTTCATCCACAGCGACAAAAGAGACATTGACCTGCTGGAAAAACTCAATATTTTCGTCCTTAGTGAGCGTTTCAGGGGCTATAAAAAGTAATTTGGTCTTGCCGTCGCTGATATCTTGTTTTACCTGTTTCATCTGCGCTTTGGTTAGCGAGGAATTGAGAAAGTGCGCTACCTCGTCATTTTGGCTGTAGCCGCGGATAGAGTCCACCTGATTTTTCATCAGCGCAATCAGCGGTGAAATAATGATGGCAGTACCATCCAGCATCAGCGCCGGTAGTTGGTAGCAGAGCGATTTCCCTCCGCCTGTTGGCATGATCACAAAGGTATCTTCTTTATTCAGTACGCTGCGAATAATCGCTTCCTGATTGCCTTTGAATTTATCAAATCCGAAATAATGCTGTAAGGCTTCGTACAAAGGGCTTTCTTTCGTCATTGTCATAGCACACAATTCGGTTTTAATGTATTTTTGTAAATTCAATTTGATCACTCAGATTCTAAAAGTACCAATAAGAATTGGATTTCAAGCAACTTCTAATGCTTTTTTTATCAACAGATTGTGAAATACACAAGCCATTTTTTTTAAAAGCAGCCAAAAATAAAAAAAAAATTGTGAATACAGAAGAACTTATTGTAAAAACCGCACTAAGGACGCTCAAAATCGAGTCGGAAGCCCTACTATCCTTGAATCAAAGTATTAATAATTCTTTTGTCAACTGCGTACAAGCTATTTTCCAATCCACCGGAAGGTTGGTGGTGACAGGCATCGGCAAAAGTGCTATCGTAGCCCAAAAGATCGTTGCTACGCTCAATTCGACCGGCTCGCCTGCCTTGTTTATGCACGCCGCGGATGCTATTCATGGCGACTTGGGTATGATCCGACCAGAAGACCTGGTGCTTTGCATTTCCAAAAGTGGTGATACCCCCGAAATCAAAGTATTGGTACCTTTGGTGAAAAACCTGGGCAATACGCTCGTTGGCATGGTAAGCAATCAAAACTCTTTCTTGGGGAAAATGGCAAATTTTATTTTGCATACGCCCATTAGCCAGGAAGCAGACCCCAACAACCTGGCACCTACTGCAAGTACCACCGCACAAATGGCAATGGGCGATGCCCTTGCTACGGCTTTGCTGGCGCTTCGGGGCTTTACCCCGCAGGATTTTGCGCAGTTTCATCCAGGTGGCGCCTTGGGCAAGCAATTATACCTGCGCGTGAGCGATCTCTACATCAATAACGAAAAACCTTGCGTGCTGGCGGCGGAGACGATCGCCAATACGATCATAGAAATGACCTCCAAGCGGCTTGGGGCTACGGCGGTTTTGAATGAAAAAAAAGAACTGGTGGGCATCATAACCGATGGCGACTTGCGGCGAATGCTCTCGAAAGGAGGAGATACGGCAAACCTTCGAGCAAAAGACATCATGAATCGGCAACCTAAAACGATTCAAGCGGAAGCACTGGCAGTCAATGCACTGGAAATACTGCGACAATACAGCATCACCCAACTCATCGTAACTAACGAAAATGACGAATACCTCGGCATGATTCACTTGCATGATCTGATCAGGGAGGGATTGATATGATTTGAGTTCAATAATTTGATTTTCAGTGTTTTAAACAAAAGCGAACAGAGAAATAGTATTTTTCATTTTGCCAAACGACTTAAACCTTCATTTTCATTGCCCATGCGATCCCGCCCGTTTTCGATTATCATCCTTATTATTGCTGGAATTTTAATAACAAATTGCACCCGAAACAACGACATTACGCCCGCTTTTTACCATTGGCAAACGGCATTATACCTTTCTCCATCTGAAAAAAATTATCTATCAGCGCTGGCGGTAGAGCAATTGTACGTCAAATTTTTTGATGTAGATTGGGATGAAACCGCCGTACAACCAGTACCGCTGGCTGTTTTGGAAAAAAAAGATTGGGCAAACAAAGCGTTGATTCCGACCATTTTTATTACCAATCGGACGTTTCAGCGCCTGCCAACCGACCAGTTGGAGTGGCTCAGCGCCCGCGTGCATGAAAAAATAGATGAACTATCCAGCGGCTTGACAATCAAAGAAATACAATTCGACTGTGATTGGACTGCCGCCACACGAGAACGGTATTTTAGTTTTTTGAAAGTTTTCAAAGAGAAAATTGAAAAGCGAGGAATTGACCTATCGGCGACCATCCGCTTACACCAAATTCGGGATTTTCAAGAAACTGGCGTACCACCCGTTGATCGAGGCATGCTGATGTTTTATAATACGGGTGATGTGGAAAGTTGGCAGGAAGAAAACAGCATTTTGAACCTAAAAGCAGCAAACGATTACCTTTCTGCCACTCAAAGATACCCCTTGCCCCTGGATCTTGCCCTGCCCATTTTTAGCTGGGGCGTTCTGTTTAGAGATGCCAAAATGATTGGCTTGCTCAGCAATCTTCGCGCCGAAGCCCTCAGTGATACCACTCGTTTTCTAAAAATGGCTCCCAACCGCTTTCGGGTAAAAAAAAGTACCTATCTTAACGCTTCTTACTTGTATGAAGGCGATTGGATCAGGACAGAATCCGTGGATTCCGCGTTGCTTCTGGAAGCAGCTTTATTGTTGCAGAAAAAGCTAAAATTTTCCAAGTGCAGCATTGCCTTTTATCACTTAGATACAGCTACTATTAAACATTTTCCGTATGAAAAGCTGGAGAAAATTTATCAATCTTTTGAAAATAAATAAAAAAAACTTGCGATTTTTTTTATATTCGATTCTTGTGTTTTTTTTGTTATGCAGTTTGCCTTTGGCCATCGCCAGTGATTGCGTCCCAAAATCTCGGCAGTTTTATGGCTATTCTTTTGTCAGTCCGCGAATTGTAAACTTAGAAGCACCGGCCGCGCCTTTTTTTCTGGGATTTGAGCAAATTTACGAGCTATTCGGCGAGCAAACCAATGCCCAAGTACAAAGTAACGTGGCAGAGTGGCGTTCGCGCTATTGCAATCGGGCAAAAGAAGAGGACATCCAACTGGTGGTGTATGGTACGGATTTAGCCGATTTGAAGCAACTAAGCGATGAAATGCGTATCCCCGATTTTGAACTATCTTACCCTTTTCAGGGCAATACTTTTGCCAATTATCTAAAACGGCATGGTTGCTTTGAAACCGTTGATTACCTCATGTATGCCAAAAGGTGCGAAAAATATGTCACAAGCAGTAAGGACAATCCCTGGAAAGTGCCGCCACGTGATACGATTGCCATGCGCACGCTCCTCAACGAAGGCAAGGAAGCCTTCAAACGGACTCAATCGCACTACATCCGGCTACGATACGCCTACCAAATCATCCGCCTGGCACACTACGCCAAAAAGTATGGTGAGGTTTTGAGTTTGTACGACCTTCTGATGCCTCAGATTGACAACGACCCAAGTATTATCGAATACTGGATCGAAGGGCATCGCGCAGGTGCTTTGATGTCTTTGGGGCGCAATGTGGAGGCTTCTTATATTTTCTCTAAAATTTTTGATAACTGCCCAAGCAAAGCAGAATCTGCTTTCAGGAGTTTTCGCATCAGAACCGACCAGGAGTGGGAGGCATGCTTGCTTTTGTGCAAAACAGACCAAGAAAGAGCTGCGCTTTATGCCCTGCGCGCTCATGCTGCCGACAGCAAAGCCATAGAAGAAATGCAGCGTATCTATGAGTTGGACCCCAGAAGCACGCATTTGGAAATACTGCTCCTGCGCGAAATCAAAAAGCTGGAAAAAGACCTGCTGGGCTATGAATTTAATGCGCACAAAGAAAGCAACAAGCGCTATTTTGGTATTCCGCGCCCGGGCGTTGGTGAGTATCTCCTTCGTTTGCAGAAGTTTGCACAAAAAATGGCTTCAGAAAAACAAGTGGAACGCCCTGCGCTCTGGGCGGTAGCAGATGGGTACTTGGAGGTGCTCGCCGGGGATTATTATGAAGCCGAACGAACCCTGAAGCGCGCCCGAAATCTGGTAAAAGACAAAGCCCTTCGCGAGCAATTGGAAGTATTTGAACTGGCGCTGAAGATTAGTGCCTACAAAGACGCTTCTGACGGCGTAGAGCAGGAGGTGGATCGCATTCGCAAAAGTGAGTTGTATGCAGAATATAGGCAATTTGCCGATTTTCTAAGTGATAAAATGACTTACCTCTACCTGGAGGGCAACTACCCAGGCAAGGCTTTTCTGAGCCAGCACCGTTTTCGCGATTTGAAGGTAAAACCCGATTTGACGATTATTAATGATCTTTTGGCGATTTGCAGAAAACCCAATCGTACCAGCCTGGAAAACGAACTCATTCTCAAATCAGACGGTAACTCCATTGAAAAAGACCTGCTCGATATAAAAGCTACTTTCCTCTTCAGCCAGGGCAAGCTGGATGAGGCTTTAGCAGTTTACAAAGAGATGAATCGGGACACCGACTGGGATAATTTCGGCGTGTTTAACCCTTTTATCGAACGTTTCAAAGATTGTGTGCAGTGTACCCAAATGCCAGATACTATGACCGTTTACAACAAAGGCGAGCTCATCGAACGCCTGATCAGTATGGAAACGAGGCTGCTGGCTGGCTCTGAAGATGTTGCTACTTTGCTTTATCAGCTAGGGTTGGCTTATTACAACATGAGCTATTTTAGCTATGCCTGGCAAGCGATGGATCACTTTCGCAGTGGCACGAGCTTATCGCCGGCTTACCTGCGAGATGAAGACTTTATCGTTCCCCATCCTGCCTATCCTTTGGGTAACATTGAAAATTTTGATTGTTCCAGAGCTAAAGCTTATTTTGACAGAGCCAGAGAAGTAGCAACTGATCCCGAACTGGCTGCCCGCGCCACTTATTATGCTGCCAAATGCGAACGAAACGAATGGTATATCAGCCGCCACCGTACTGGCGCACCACGCCCTGATTTGTACTTCAGTATCTTGCGAGACAACTACGCCCAAACGGATTTTTTCAGGCGCACCGTCCGAGAATGCAAAACTTTCAGAGCTTATATTCTGAAATAAGCTAATGTGCCCAGCGTTGATGCCATATTGCCACTGAAAAGTATAGGCCTCATTCCAACACAAGCGCTTTCACCTCTACTTTCCGATTGAGGTTTTTGGGCTTATCGTCTTTAATTTCGCCTCGCCCCTCGATGTAAATCTGATCTACCAAAATACCATTGGACATCAGGTGCAAAGCGATTTGCTTGGCGCGTTCTTCCGATAGCTTCAGGTTGTAAATATCTGTGCCTACATCATCCGAAAAGCCAATAATTTCTACCCGCTGTATGTTCCTGCTTTTTAATTGCTGCAAAAACTCCTCCAGTTTGCCCGATTCAATAGGAGACATCATAAACTTATCAAAATCAAAGAAAATAGTATGTTGATATTCCTTTTTAACTGGATTTTTTTTAGAAGGAACAGCCGCAGTTGTATCCACAAAAGGCGTTTTAGCGGTGAAAATCGGTTGGGCAATAGGCTGCATCAGGATTTCAACCGTATAAAAATTTTTGTTATCCCACTCCGGTATTATAAAAGTGCGCTGATAAGGATGGTACAGTTTTTTTTCTACCCGAAGCGACAGGGTATCATTCGCCTTTATGCAGATAAAAAAACGCCCGGTATCATCGGTTTGGATAGGTTCTCTACCTGCTATTTGTACGACAGATTTGATAGGGGCATCAATCAGAGAATCCCGCACAAAACCCTCCACAAAAGTGATGGGTTCGATGAATAACTCTTCCGATAGTTCAAATTTATAAATATCCATACCACCAAAGCCAGCGGGGCGATCAGAAGCGAAGTAGCCTGTTTTGCCATCGGCAGAAAGGAAAAAGCCAAATTCGCGGTAAGCAGAATTGATAGGCATCCCCAGGTTGATAGGCTTACTCCAGTTACCTTGTTCATCCACCCGGCTCATAAAAATATCCTGTTCGCCTATACCTGAATGGCCAAGCGAGGAGAAATAGAGGGTTTTTCCATCATTTGTGATAAAAGGAGCTTCTTCATCTTGCGGCGTATTGATGTTGTCCCCCAGGTTGATAGGGCTTCCCCAACTCCCATCTGCCATGCGGCGGCTCATCCAGATGTCCGTTTTACCCAAGCCCCCCTCGCGGTTGCTCGCAAAAAAGAGTATTCGCCCATCACAGCTCACTGAGGCCTGTGATTCCCAGCGGTCGGAGTTAATATTGCCTTGCAATGCTTTGATCGAATTGATAGTTGTGCCATATACTTCTGCTTCCCAAATATCACAAGTACCTCTTACACTCTCGCGCCCACAGGCGGTGAAGTACATCTTTCGCCCATCCCGAATCATCGTGCTCATACCTTCCGGCACTGAGGTGTTAAATTTTGACCCTAACAGCTTGCTGCTCGTCCAGGTGCTATCCTCAAAAGTGCTGTAATATAAGTCCTCATCATTGCGGTTTTGTTTTTTGGCGGTATAAAACAGCAAAGATTGGTCGTTGGACAAAAAAGGAAACAACTCATCTGCTTTGGAATTAATCGCTTCGCCGAGGTTGGAAATTTCGCCCACGCGCAGGAAGCGCACCGAATCAATGGCCATTTGGCAAAGGCGAATACTATGCGTGAGCCGCTCGATAAACTTATTTTCCTCTTCTACTTCTTTGTCTTCCACGCTATTAAATTCGTACAAGGGCTTTGCTTGCAAAAACTCAAACTTACCGAAGTACGCCAGGGCTTTTTTGTAATTTCCCAATTTGTAATGCACCTCGCCCGCCCGGAAGTAGAGCGATCTTGAAAAAAACTCATCCTGATTGAGCACTTCTTCATAATACTCAGCCGCTTTAGGATAATCCCCCAGCAATTCGTAGCACACCCCGATATTGCGGCGGGCAGCGTGCAGGGTAGGCTTTTCGCCCAAAGCCTTTTCAAACAAACGGATCGCCTTGCGATAGTCCCCCTTCAGCAGGGCTTGCTCTCCTTCCTGAAAGCTTTTAGTAGCCGCTTTGCCATCAAACCTGGGTGGGTCATCCTGTGCCACAGCATTCAGGCAAAAACAAAGGTAGATAAGTAGTAATAGTTTTGGTAGCATACGTTCTATCGGGTTTTTGGAACAAAAAAGGTGTAAGGGCAAGGGTGTTTGTCAGCATCAATCGGGTATAAAACTATGGCTTTTTGCACAGAAAAGAAAGAGGGGGCAGGAAAATTATAGTTCTCCAAAAAATTAGTATCAGGAATTCTGTTAAACTTCCAATGATAGAAACAGGTTAATTGCAAAAAGAATGTATGCAAGACTTAAAGCTTTCTATTCGACCCAAAATCGAAATCGAAAAAAGCGCTCCGAGTGTACCCGAGCACTTTCAAAACGAAGTGTTGCGCCCAATTTTAAAATTGCAAAATGACCTGCTACTGGCTATGTTCCATCATTTTTTGCAAAAGCGAAAAATAAAATGGGAAAGCTTATCTCGACAGGCGCAGTTGGATTGGATTGCGCAAAGCCTTCGAAGCGACCTGAAAATGAGGAATTTGCTGTGTGGAACGATCATCGGGCATTTTACCATCAAGGAATGGCAAATTTTTCAGGAACACGAAGTAGCGCTTACAAAACGCCTTATTGGACTGATAACGAAACGCTTGCAAGATCAAATTCAAGAGATTGTGAGATGAATATAGCGCAAGTCAAATAAAATACTTATTTTTACCCTCATAACCAAAATAAAATAAAGGACTGTGTCGTCCATACATCCATTTAAGGTAGAAGGAATTGAAGGTAAGGAAATAGATTTTTCCCAGTGGAAGGGTAAAAAAGTGATGATAGTCAACGTTGCGTCGGAGTGCGGCTATACGCCCCAATATCAACAGTTGCAAGCGCTTTACGAAGCATTTCAGCATAAATTGGCAATCGTAGGTTTTCCATGCAATGATTTTGGCGGGCAAGAACCGGGCGATGAGGAGGAAATCAAGGCATTTTGCACAAAAAGATACGGAGTCACTTTCCCACTGGCTGCTAAAATAACCATTCGAGGAGCAAATGCGCATCCTATCTATAACTGGTTGACCCAGCAAAGCCAAAATGGCGTAATGGATAGCGAGGTGTCGTGGAATTTTCAAAAGTATTTGCTGGACGAAAATGGGTATCTCGTCAAAATTCTCCCACCTTCAACCAATCCCTTAGACGAACAAGTCTTGGACTGGCTTCAATCCTGAATTTTATGTCGGATTGCAAAAAGTTTTAAAGCATCAATGCTATGTTGTTCAGCGAAGTAGTTGGGCAGGAAGCCGTAAAGCAATTGTTGCGACAGATGGTACTCAACGACCGGCTGCCGCATGCACTGTTGCTGCTGGGTACACCGGGTAGCGGCAATTTCCCATTGGCGCTGGCATTGGTGCAATTCCTGTTTTGTGAAAATAAATCCGAAACGGAATCTTGCGGATTGTGTGGAAATTGTAGCAAGGTCAGCAAATTGATTCACCCCGATGTGCATTTTTCTTTTCCTACGGTGGGTACCAATGCTTTGAGTGATCATTTTATGCCTCAGTGGCGCACAGCATTGGCACAAAATCCTTACCAGGATGCAAATCAGTGGTTGCAATTGATAGGCGCAGAGAATAAACAAGGCAACATCAACAAGGAAGAGTGCAACAACATCGTGCGCAAACTCAGCCTCAAAACTTTTGAAAGCGAATATAAAGTACTGCTGATGTGGCTGCCGGAGTATTTGGGCAAAGAGGGCAACCGCTTGTTGAAAATCATAGAGGAGCCACCAGCGCAAACGCTTTTTATACTCGTAGCCGAACAACAAGAGCTGATATTGCCTACGATTTTGTCGAGGTGTCAAATTGTGCTTGTCAACCCTTTGCAGGATGAAGAAATTGTACAGGCATTGGTACAAAAAAAGCAATTGCCGATTGAAAGTGCACAAGTGACGGCTTACCTGGCGGATGGTAATTTCAACGAGGCATTGCAGATATTGGAATATGAAGAAAGCGATCATGCCAATTTATTTCTCGACTGGCTGCGAAAATGCTACAAGGGAAATGGCATGGAGTTGGTCAAGTGGGTAGAAAAATTTGCCGACATCGGTCGGGAAAATCAGAAGCACTTTTTGCGATATGCCCTGCATTTTCTTCGCGAATATATGGTACTCAAACTGACGAACAGCCAGGCAGTTCGGCTGCGCCCCAAAGAGTTAGCAACCGCGCAAAACTTATTAGCCGTCATTGAAATAGCACAAATCGAGCCGCTTTCAAATTTATTTTCGCAATGCAGCTACTTTGTGGAGCGTAATGCAAATCCCAGAATATTATTTTTAGATGCTTCTATAAAAGTGCATCAAATTTTGAAACATAAAACGGAGGTCCTTCAAAGGGCCCTTAATCATAAATAAATTCGCTGAAATTATGGGATGTACAGGATGTTCTGTCAGCCAAAACGGAAAGCCCGGCGGCTGCGGAAGCAATGGAAAGTGTATGACAAATGGCTGCGCCAGTGGGGGCTGTAATCGGCTCAATACATTTGACTGGCTTTCAGACATGGAAATCGAAGACGTAGCACCATTTGATTTGGTCGAGGTCAGTTTTAAAAATGGTTCAAGGAAAGGATTTTATAGAAAGCAGGAACACGTTCAGGTTGCCACGGGTGATATGGCGGTAGTAGAAACCGGCACTGGGTATGATGTGGGTCGGGTCTCCTTGTCGGGAGAATTGGTACGCCTGCAAATGAAGAAAAAGCGCATCAACGAGGAAAGCGTTGTACATGGGGTAATTCGGCGCGCTAATGAGCGCGACCTGGAGCGCTTGCAGGAAGCCCGCGACATGGAAATTCCGACCATGATCCAGGCACGCGCTATTGCTCGCACGCTTGGCTTGGATATGAAAATCGGCGATGTGGAGTATCAAGGCGATATTCGCAAAGCGACTTTTTATTACACTGCTGATGGAAGGGTGGATTTCAGGGAATTAATTCGGCATTTTGCAAAGGAATTTCGCGTCAAGATAGAAATGCGGCAGATCGGTGCGCGGCAGGAGTCCGCACGCATTGGAGGCATTGGCTCCTGCGGGCGTGAGCTTTGCTGTTCTACCTGGTTGTCCGATTTTAAATCGGTATCCACGGGGGCGGCTCGCTATCAAAATCTGGCTATCAACCAAGCGAAATTATCCGGGCAATGCGGCAGGCTGAAATGCTGTTTGAATTATGAACTGGACACTTACCTTGATGCGCTCGACCATTTCCCCGAACAGGCAGAAACACTCAAAACAGCTGCCGGTACAGCCGTATTGGTCAAAACAGATATTTTCAAAGGCTTGATGTACTATGCTTATGAGCATGAAAATGGCAGAGGCAAGATTTATCCACTTTTGCTGGAACAAGTCAAGCGCATTAAAAAAATGAATGACGCAGGGGAAAGACCAGCGGATTTGGGCGATGGTTTGCTTCAACAATCAACGCTTTCGGGCAAAGAAGAGGGCGAACCCACAGTTGATTTTGAGGATGTAACGGGTGTCATTGAATTGCCGGATGAAAAACGCAAAAAGAAGAAAAAGAAGAAGAAAAATCGGGATTTCAGAGGCGATCAGGTGCGCAAAGACCTTCCAGAACAACGCTCCGAAAGACAGTCGCCGCCAGATAAAAAGGATACACCTCCCACTGCCGGTAGAGGAAGGGATTTTCGCAATAAAAAGAAAAAATTTAAAGACAACCGAAAGAAGGACTAACTGTTTCTTTGTGAGAAAGTAATAATGTGATTCAAGGTTTTGCGCTGGATCTAAATAAGATATTTTCAATAAAATGCTGATTGGCTGTTGTTTATAATTGTATTAGGACATTGGCAAATCAGCACGATTAGCCTATGTAAAAACTAAGCATACCATGAAATATGATGTGACGATTATTGGTTCGGGGCCAGGAGGCTATGTAGCGGCGATTCGCGCGGCACAACTTGGGCTCAAAACGGCTATTATCGAACGCTACAATGTGTTGGGAGGTACCTGCCTCAACGTCGGCTGTATTCCCTCCAAAGCTTTACTCGATTCAAGTGAACATTTCCATGCTGCACATGAAAAATTTTCTACACATGGCATCCTCCTCAAGGAGCTCAAAGTGGATATGCCTCAAATGATCAAACGCAAAAATGAAGTAGTGGAACAGACGGTGAAGGGGCTTGACTTTTTGATGAAAAAAAACAAAATTGACGTTTACCATGGGCATGGTTCTTTTGTAAATGCCAACAAAATCAGTATCGCCAAATCGGATGGGAATAGAGAAGAGATCGAAACCGATAAAGTCATCATCGCCACTGGTTCTAAGCCAATTACACCTGCCAATTTTAACTACGATAAAAAGCGTGTGATTACCTCAACAGAGGCATTGAATATTGCAGAAGTGCCCCAGCGAATGGTCATTATTGGTGGAGGGGTGATTGGATTGGAATTAGGCTCTGTTTTTGCGCGCCTGGGCACCTCAATTGAAGTGGTGGAATTTCTCGACCGAATCATACCAGGTATGGATGCCGATTGTGGAAAAGAATTGATGCGCTCTTTGAAAAAACTGGGCATGGCATTTCACCTAAGACACGCTGTGACGAGCGTTCGGGCGGATGAAAAAGGCGTGACAGTTGAGGTACAACAGCGCGATTCCGATCATACATTCTCCTTGCAAGCGGATTACTGTTTGGTGGCAATTGGGCGTCGTCCTTACACCGATAATCTTGGTTTAGAACAAATTGGTATCGTTTTAGACGAAAAAGGTAGAATCCCTGTCAATGAACACCTTGAAACCGCAGTGCCTGGTATCTATGCCATCGGCGATGTGATCCGGGGCGCCATGCTCGCACACAAAGCGGAAGAAGAAGGGGTGTTGGTGGCAGAGTGTATTGCAGGACAGCAGCCGCATATTAATTACAATCTGATCCCTGGCGTGGTCTATACTTGGCCCGAAATGGCTGGGGTAGGACAAACAGAAGAACAACTCAAGGAGGCAGGCATACCTTACAAAGTTGGCAAATTCCCGTTCAAAGCACTAGGGCGCGCACGCGCGAGCATGGATACGGATGGCTTGGTAAAGGTACTCTCGCACAAAGAAACGGATGAGATTCTGGGCGTACACATGGTTGGTCCGCGCGCTGCGGATATGATTGCAGAAGCCGTAGCTTTAATGGAATTTAGGGCTTCCGCCGAAGATGCTGCACGCATAAGCCATGCACACCCAACTTTCACAGAGGCTTTCAAAGAAGCTGCACTGGCTGCTACAGCTGATCGTGCCATTCACATGTAAAAAATGACAACTGCAGGAAGGTGGGGATGCCAACTGCCCTCCATCTTCCTGCGTTTTATCGTGTTTCTACTTCCCCCTTTAATATTGTCACTTTTTCCAGTATCCAGCTTTTATCGGCGAGGTTTTTGCAGGCATTTATCTGCGCACCGATTTTTTCTACAGCGCTTCGGTCTCCAGGTACAATAGTGGCGAGTTTTTTTATGAACCGCAGCACGTTCATATATTGCTGGCGCACTTCTTTGGAAATTGTTTTATTGCGATACAGATAAATCCGAAAACTATCAATTAATGAATCGAGTGCCAGATATTCATTTAGCTCATAATAAGTTTTCAGGAGCATTAGCTTTGCCCCCAGGGCGTAGGTCACATTTTGATACTCCACCTCTCGGAGTTGAGCGATCACCTGCTGGTAGCGTTTTTGTTGAAAATAAAGCTTGGCAAGGTTGTAGGTGAGTGCATTTTCTTGCTCTTCCGGCGGAAGCTTAGCGGTGTAAGATTGAATAAAATGCTCTACCCAATCGAATTCTTTTATTTGTATCCCAACCGAAATAATGGTTTTGTAATATTGAGGATCTAAAACATCACCGCGCAATAATATCTCTTTTTTCAGAAGCGTTTTAAAAACATCAAAAAGCTCCTTAAAAAAGCTGATGTCGCCTATGTTTATTTTTTTATAAATGCAATAATTAATTAAATGGACATAAAGAGAGCGCAGCTCCTCATCTGGAAAGTAATGACTATTTTGCTCCAAAAACGCTTTTAGTTTGTAATAATAAAAAGCACCATCTTGATGCGAAAGCATTTGATAAATATCAAAATAAGCTGCAATACCTGGTTCTTTTAGGTATTTACTTTGCGAAAGCCACTTAATAAAACCCAGGGGTAGTTCAACCTGTATGTCAAGTGAAAAAAAGTTTCTGTATTCCAACACATCACAATAGTGGCGGAGCTTTTGGATAATATAATAACAATCCAAGAAGTGATCTGCGTTTTCCAAGTTGGAAAGATGTTCCAGCTTGTAACCAGAACGCTCCATACGCTGGTGTTGCAAATGCTCTATTTGATACTGCCAGAAGTAAAAAGCGCTATCCCGAAAGGTAACCTGCTGCGCAGCAGTCTCCACCTGCCGCAGTACGCCCGCAAAATGGGTATCCAGTTTGAGCTCGCTAAGGGTGCTCAGTAGTGCTATTTGCGACTGTATGCCTTCTTTTTGCTTGGCTTTTAGGCTCAGAAAATCAAGCACCAACTGAATTAAATCCGACAACAAGCGCCGCATGTAGCCATCGTTGTAGCTTTTTTCGCCAAATAATGCCTGCCATAACTGCTCTTTTACCGAAATATTCTCCTTCAGTGCAGTGCTTTTCTGCTTTTCCAGCAAATTGAAAAGCTTGATAAGGTCTTCATTTTCATTAAAAAAAGGAGAGGATAAGTATTTTTTAAAACGGTTGATATCCGCACCCGAAAAAACGCCGAGTAAGGTCATCAGTTTTTTGCTCGGCATAAGGCATTGTGTTTTTGTAATGTGATAATCTAAAAAGCATGCACAATAATCTCCGGTGTAAGCGTGCCTTGCTAAGATAAAATCAGTATTCTTCTCAACAAATTTAGAATATAGTTCTTTTAAAAGCGGAAAAAAAATTGCATTTTTGTGAGATAATTGATTCTATCCGGTATGGAGGGTACTCGTTTGTTTGTGCTGCTATTTTTTCTATTTGGCTTGGTGCCTTTTACGATGAGTGCACAAGTACCCGTGTATTTTCAATTTGATGAAGAGAAGATTTTTATCGTAGATGACAATGAAGTGGAAATCACTGCCGATCTGTACGTTGGCACTGCCGATGCAGCAGCGGAAGCCCTTCACACTCTCGTTTTTGATATTGCCTTTCCCCACGAATTACTCGTACTCGATTCTACTGCTTTTTATTACAAATCTGCTTCTTTCCTGGGCGATCGTGATGATGTAATTGTCTTGCAGGATCGTTCCTCCTTGGACAAAGGCAAGCTGAGCGTGCTTTTGAGCCGTAAAGGTAATAAAGGCGTGAATGGATTTGGCAAAATAGGCACCTTGAAGCTCGTTATCATTGGTGACATCATCGGCAGCCTTACTGCTCCAGAACTGCCTTTCAATATAAGACTTGAAAACCTGAGACTTTTTAATGCCAACGGGATTGAAATACCATCATACACGGATCCTAAAGGCGCTACCGTTCTACTCATTCGAGATATTCTTGCCAATATTCTTCGGCAAGGCAACGATAAACAATTGATTGTTTTCCCCAATCCTGCCAGCACCTATCTTTACATTAGCCTGCAAAACCTCCAGAGCGAGCGCTTAGAAGTACTCAACATGCTGGGGCAACGGGTGTACACTACTCCTGCCCTGCGTTCGAATTATCTCTACCTGTCTGTCGCGGATTTCGAGAAGGGCTACTACTTCCTGAAAGTCCACACCAAAAATGGCATCCTGAGCCGGAAGTTTTTAGTGAAGTAAAAACGTAATGCCAAATTTAAAATAAGAAGGCTTACATCTAAAAAATTAAATGATCGAAGATCAGTCCATTATTTAGTTTTTAATATACCATCAGCAATTGAAAGTGGTATAAGTACTTCAGGTTTGTGGCTATGTAGCGGCTTCCGTTAGCAGCATCGCAAACAAAAAATCCCCTGGCAGTGCATTGCCAGAGGATTGATGTGCTGGAGGTCAGGAGCGGAATCGAACCGCCGTACGAGGTTTTGCAGACCTCTGCCTAACCGCTCGGCCACCTGACCATCTATTCTTGTTTCGGTTAGAATGGCAAAGGTAAATCATTTTTATTTATTGCGCCACTTTTTTGAGGCAGGCACTCGAAATTTTTTCTGGGCAATTTCCCGTTTGGCTTTTGCAAGCCTTCAAGCTTTACGAAAGCCTATCGAATGAGTAATACTGTACCTGCTTGCTCCAGAGGCTTGCCATCGTTTCGCGTCAGTTTGATGTGATAGGTATAAACGCCCTGTGGCAAATCCTGCCCATTTTTTTTCCCATCCCAGCCGGTTTCGATAGCAGTGGTTTCAAAAACTTTACCGCCCCAACGGTCGTAAATGATCATGGAAAAGGCAGCGGGGCTGAGCCCAAATTGCAAAACGGGTCGGAAAGTCTGATTCAACCCATTGGGCACAAAGGCATTGGGTACAAAAAGCTCGAAAGATTGCGCTGCACAGGCAGTATTGGAACGCGACTCAACAGGAAGCACGCCTCCATTGGGCAAAGCAAGGCTTGTGCTGGCGATCACAAAATAACAGGCGTTCAGCTGGCTCGGATCACTTGGATCAAGATCGTCAAGGTGTTCTGTGGTATTTTCGCTGTAGCTCGCTATCAGCGTTGGCGGTGCATTGGTAGCAATTCGATAGAGTTCATAGCGGATGGTCGTTGCAAAAGTATTGCTGTAATCCGTCCAGAAAACAAAATTGGCGGTATTACCTTGTCCCTTTGCTTGCAACAAAACAGTAGAGACGGTATTGGAAATGACCGAAGTATTGCAAGCATCTACGGTGCGAATTTGATAAGCGCTGGAGTTTGTGATGGCTGTTGAAGTTTCGTCTATAAAAATATTTTCCATAGTCAGGGGGCTGCTTGGCGATTGGGATGCAATGGTTGCAAAGTTGCCACTGCCGGTGGCGCGCAGGATTTCATACTTGCTGATCTCAGCGGTTGGATTCCAAATCCAGGATAGCTGAACCTGGTTGTCTGTCGTAATCGTTGCAGTAGTAGCTACCAATTCTGTCACACCTTGCACTACATTCAGGCTAAGGCAAACTTGGTTGGAATTAGAAGCAAAACCCGTGCCGCTTTCAATGGCTTTCACAAAAAAACAGTACTCCACACCGGCGTTAGCATTTTCAAAGGTAAAAGTACTCGCGTTGCTGGCGGCTTGACCAACCAGCCTTGCCGGTGCGTTATTTTCCTGTACCCAGATTTCGTGTTTTTCTATGCCATTTGCCCAGTTTTGGTACAAAGTCCAAGAGATTTTGACGCTTCGGTCGCAGGCACTGGCACCTTCGGCTTGCATCAGAATATTGCTGTGGGGCGGTGTCACCAGGCTTGTATTGCCACAAGGATCAATGGCCACAACGAAATAAGCTTCCTGTTGTAGATCAGGTAAGGCAGTAGTATCCACGAAATTGGTACCTCCAAACACCGTATCAATGATGCGCGTACCACTGGGCGTGTTTTTGGAGATAATGTAGGCAAAGACCTCCGGCGAAACGCTGGGCGACCAACTCAGCTCAATATTCTTGTCAGCATTGACAGAAACAGAACTCAATCGGGGCGGTTCAGGAATCAGGTTGTCCAATGTATCGGACGAAAGCGCCGCCTGCCCCGGGCAATTGAAATTGCTCTGCAAGTAATAATACCAGGTGCCACTACCGGCATTGCTATGGAAAAAAGAAGTCTGCGCCTGATTGGTAATGGCCACCAGCAAGCTGTAAGGTCCTGATTTATTTTGGCTGGCAAAGATATCGTAGCTGTTGAACGCCCCACAGATATTATTGGGTATTTCCCATAGCAAGGTATCGTTCTTGATGCAAATAAAATTGGGAGGTAGCACTTGTGCCGCAGCGGCAATGCTCCACAGCCAAAAACTCATAGTCCAAAAAACACCTTTCTTCCAGTTGTTGAATCCTTTCATTGTTGCAGATTTTCCTTAAAAACCGCTTCCAGTTTTTCCATCGGATAGCGCTGAGCGAGGCGATACTCCAACACAAAGTCTTTGGCGATATTTTTTTTGTAATAAACTAAGCCTAAGCCTTTGGCGTACCATTCCAGCCCAGAAAACTCCTGCTCGAATACACCTTCCTTGTCTTGTTCGATCAATTCTTTTAACTCAAACACCACGCAATCGTACTTTTTGCCATTAAAAATGAATGTCGTATCCCCTGCGTAGCGGCGATTGCGCACTAAGGTCATTTGGGCTTCAGGATCAGCGATTGACCGCCATTTGATATGGTACAAAAAAATACCACCTGAATCCCGAACTTCAAACGGAAAAACACTGTCAGCTATTATTTCTACACTTGCCTGTTGTTGTTTGCCGGTTGAGTCTTTTTCGTACAATCGAATATCTTCCAGCAACATACCGTTTTGAACCATCTCTTCGCGTACAAACTGCAAAGGCTCTAAGTTTTGTTCATAATAAGTGCCGGTGAGGTAAATACTCGTATCTGACAAGAAAGAGCGGTAGTACCAGTAGTTGGGCGGGAAGGAATCGTTGTTCACCGATTGATACTCATACACCAAGCCTGTGGTGAGCTGCTTGAGTGGAAAGTAGTAATCTCGAATGTTTTTATGACGGGCTGGTTTACAGCTCCCAACAAAACCAATAAGGCAAACCGCAATAGCGCTGATAGAGACAAGTTTCATACTCCATTTTTTACGAAAATAAAAGAAGTAGTGTCTTTGAAAGTACTAAATTCCCTTCTTTTTTATTGTAAATGGAAGCTCTTCTTTTCTGAAAAAAACAACAACAGCCTGGGATCGAAATGGTTATTTTGTCTTGTACGGCTCGTAAAATCTCTGGGATTTGTGAAAACTATGTATTATCAGGCAAGGATATGTTTTTTATTTTTATTGAACGAGGTGAAAATAGCTGCTGGCTATCCGCAATAATATTGCAATAATAGCATAGAAAAAGCTCACCGAAGTGCGTCGCAGCCGCCTCTGGTGAGCTTTTTTGTACAATCAAATAGCATTTTAAAACTCGATGGGCACACTCACCATAGTGTCATCCCAAGCAATGAGCATATCCGCGCCTTTATCAGCAGCAACGAACACGATAGACAATGCCTCGATGGTACTTTCTGTTTTTTTAGTCGGTACAGTGATTTTCGCCACAGTACTTACTTCCGGCTTGAAGGAGTAATGCCCCCAGCCATCGGTGTCGGTGCTGAAGTACACTTCCCAGGAATCCTTACTGGGCATGGCATACAGGGTATAACGACCCGCCTTTAGCTTTGTGCCATTCACCGTTACATCCTGAAAAAACATCACTTCAGTAGATTCATTCGCGCCCACGCGCCAGATTTCACCATATTTGATCAGTTCACCGAATACAACGCGGTTGTTTTTCATCGGACGAGAATAGATCAGGCGAATGATTGGCTTGGCATTTTTTTCTGCATCTGTTTTGCCAAATGCCCGAAACGCTACCCGCGAAGGGTAATAAGCCATGTCCATAGGGCTTTTATCAATACTGGGAAAATCTACCTGCGCGCTCACTGTAGAAAGGCTAAGCAACAACATAAAAGCGATGGATAATAAGAATTTCATGCTTGTTGAGTTTTTTTGATGATAAAAAGCTTTAAAAAGAAACGATAAAATCAGCAGCGAAGTTGAGTAGAATTTTTTTGCTGATATATCGCAGCGTTGACAGAAGCGGCTGGCTTTTGTCAATTCATTCAATATCCTTTGGCTTAATTTCTTTGGCGAAAATGCAGGAAGAATGGGTTACTATTTGTATTTTCGGCAGATAAAATCATTTTGCTATGATCCATTTCCGCCATTCTGTATTACTCAAATTCGTTTTTACCAGCATTTTAATAAGCATTGTTTTTTCCTGTTCTGTTAATCCAGTGACGGGCAAAAAAGAGTTGATTTTATTGACAGAGGATCAAGAAATTGCGATGGGATTCCAGTCCAATCCCGAAATCCTGGCTACGTTTGGGTCATACAGCGACCAGGTGTTGCAAAATTTTATCAATGAAAAAGGGCAGCAAATGGCGCAGATTTCGCATCGCCCTAATCTCAAATACCAGTTTCAGATACTCGATTCACCCGTGGTCAATGCTTTTGCGCTGCCTGGCGGGTATGTGTATTTTACGCGCGGCATCTTGGCGCATTTTAACAACGAAGCCGAATTCGCTGGCGTACTGGGGCATGAAATCGGGCATGTGACGGCGCGGCACTCGGCGCGGCAGTACAGTACCCAAATTTTGCTGCAAGGGGCATTACTCGTAGGAGTGGCAGTATCAGAAGACTTTGCGCAATATGCAGGAATTGCCTCCACTGGCTTGGGGTTGTTGATGCTCAAATTTGGACGCGACCACGAAAGCCAGTCGGATGAATTAGGCGTACAATATTCTACCAAAATAGGCTATGATGCTAATGAAATGGCGCACTTTTTCAAAACGATTGACCGCCTGAGTGGTGGTGATAATGGCGGTGTGCCTACTTTCCTATCTACCCATCCTAATCCATTGGATCGCAATAAAAGAGTGAAGGAACTGGCAGCAGAAGCACAACGCACCATACCTGCCGCTCCATTAAAAGTGAATCGGGATAGCTACCTGAGGATGATTGATGGGCTGGTGTATGGCGATGATCCGCGCCAGGGTTATGTGGAAAACCAAACTTTTTATCATCCGGAACTGAAGTTTCAGTTTCCTATACCCAAAGACTGGCAATATCAAAACATGCCCTCCCAAGTGCAAATGGCACCCAAAGACGGCAAGTCCCTCCTTATTTTTACCCTTGCAGCAGAGAAAACCCTTTCGGCAGCAGCCAATGCTATTGCACAGGATACTTCCATCCGTGTACAAGATCGGCAAAATACAACGGTCAATGGCTTACCCGCCACCCTCCTACTCGGTGACCAGCGCGCACAAGATGGCAATACGATCCGGTCATTAATTTATTTGATTCAGTACAATGATTTGATTTACAAATTTGTGGGAATGGCTTATGCCACTGATTTTGCAAACTATCGCCCTACTTTCGAGCAGGTAATGAAAAACTTTCGGGCGCTGAATGACCAGGTAAAAATGAATGTCAAACCGGAGCGTATCCGAATTAAAACTGTAGAAAAGGAAGGCACTTTGGAGGCAACCTTGCGTAGGTTTGGCATGCCCGACAACCGGCTGGAGGAGCTATCCATTCTCAATGGCATAGAGCTAAAAGAATCGGTATCCAAAGGTATGCTGATCAAAATCATTGAAAAGGGATAAGTTCGTAAAATAAAATAAGGCATTTTTCTCTTTATCAAAATAAAATTGACTACTTTTGTGGATAGTCCATGCTATTCCATAAAATTACTTTTCTGTAAGCCTGCCACTATAAACACTATTAAAAATTAATGATTGATACAAACCAAGGGTTTAAGCTGAGAAATTAGTTGAACTTAAAAACCCCGGCAATTGAGAAACCAACTACTTTTAGCTATTTGGCTACCTTTCCAAGTGCATGCCTTGCCTGCGCCGGTTCTCAAAACCATTTGGGTAAATGGCACAGTGCGTGTCATGCCCGATTCCGTCTTACAACTGGCTGCTTTAGAAGATGACTTACTCATCGAATGGGAAGAAGTAACACCTACTACCGCCGCTGATGTCTGTTATATTTTTCAGCTCAAAAATTTCGATCCCTACGAATTGCAAACCTGCTACCCTACGGCGCGCTATACGCGCTTGAAAGGCGGAGTGTATGAACTGGAGGTGCGATACGAAATCAATGGCGAGCGCTCCGAGCCCTTGCTCCTGACCATTCTGGTACAGCACGCCCTCACGGAGGAATGGTGGTTCTTTCCTTCGCTCGCTTTTTATGTACTGATATTATTTGCTGCTGTTATTTACTTTATTTTACTTTATAAATTTCGAGAAAAACTCAAAGTACACGATGTACGCCAGCGCATTGCACGTGATTTGCACGACGAGATCGGAGCCAATATTAGCAGCATCGGCTTGCTGATCCGCATGGTACAAAAAAAGATTAGCCAACTAAGTGCGCATGATTTTTCGCCTATCCTTTCTGATTTGGATAAAATTAAAAGCGATATAGCCGTCACTGTGGAAACCCTACGCGATGAGGATTGGATTATCAAGCCCGAAAATGATTCGCTGGATAAACTCATAGAAAAATTGCGCAGCTTTGCTTACAAAATACTCACCGCCAAAGAGATAGCATTTGAATATGATAATCAATTGGACCTCGAAAAAGAAAGCAAAATAGGGATGATACAACGGCGGAGCGCTTTTTTGATTTGCAAAGAAAGTATCAATAATATTGCCAAACACTCCGAGGCAAAAAATGCCTGGATGTATTTTACAAAAATAAAAGAAGGGATTAAAATTGAAATAGGAGACAATGGCAAAGGCTTCGATCCTACAAAACTGGCAGAGGGCAATGGGCTTAAAAATTTTCAAGCCAGAGCCGCTGAAAGCCTCATCCAGTTGGAGATACAATCGAATCCAGGGGCAGGTACGACCATTATGATTATCATTCCCGAGATTTGATACCTACCAAATTTGGGGGTATTTAGGGTCAATGAATAATTGCACTTTTGTAAAAAATGACCAGCAAAATGAGCAAAACCATTCGGGTTGTACTATTTGAAGACAATAAACAATTCAGAGAAAGCTTGAGCTTGTTTCTGGAAGGAGAGCAAGAGATTTATCTCACGGCGAGTTATGGCAATGCCAACGCCGCTGTTGCCAATGTGCGCAAGCACCAACCCGATGTGGTACTGATGGATATTGAGATGCCGGGCGTTTCGGGGCTGGAGGCACTCCGGGAAATCAAAAAAGCAGCACCCGATACCAATGTACTGATTCAGACACAGTTTGAGGACGAACACCGCATATTTGTTGCCCTTTGCTACGGCGCTTCGGGGTATGTGGTGAAAAGCCCCGAACCAGACAATATGAAGCAGGCGATCCTAGATGTGCACGAAGGGGGTGGCTACTTTTCGCCGATCATCGCCGCTAAGGTCATTAAGTTTTTTCAAGAGGGCATTGTAAAAGCGCAACCCGATTACATAGCCCTCACCCCAAAAGAGGAAGAAGTACTGGGGTGCCTTTGCAAAGGGATGAGCTACAAAATGATCGCCGATACCTGCGATATAGGGTATCATGGCGTGCATTTTCATATTCGGAATATTTATAAAAAACTACACGTCAACTCTGCCCCGGAAGCCATCATCAAGGCCATTGAACTAAAACTCATTGTAAAATAAAACACAAGCTTATGAGAAACGCTTCGATTTGGAAAATAGCAATAGCTGGCTGGCTGCTTTTGGTCGGTTTCAGTAGTGGCTTCGCCCAAGCGCGACAGATGAAAGTAACGCAAATCGGACAGAATAAAGATAGATGGTGCTGGGCAGCAAGTATTGAAATGGTTATGAAGTTTCATCAACCAAGTTCACTTATCACCCAGTGCCAGATAGCAAGGACTTATATGGTAGATATTCGGCGCAATAACAATGGCATCAACTGTTGTAGCACATGCAATTGTGCGTGCTCTACAGTCAACCCTTCTTCTGATATTCCAAATTGCAATATAACAATTGATTTTGCAAGGGAAACTTCGGTTTCTCCGATCAGAGTAGAAACTGTGGGAGGCTACTTTGATTTACTATTTTCCATGAATAACTATCACTCTATGGAAAAAATTAATAGAACCGCACGAAGAATTCAATGGAATGAAATAAAGGCAGAGATTAATGCTTGCCGCCCTTTTATTGCAGTGATAAAACCCGATCCATCAAGCGAAAACAAACCATCTTCTGATCATGTAATTGTAGCAAAAGGATATTATGATATTCCTAAAAATGGTTTGGATAGAAGGTATATCATAACCAGTGATCCCTGGGAGATTTGCCCTGGCAATGAATCTCTTTTTCCTTATGAAGTATTTAATGTGAGTGCAGGAGGAACTGGGGTCACTTATCAATTTCCCGCTGATTCTTATGGAATTCATCATGTCTGGTCTATTGTACATAATATTTATCCCTACGACACAGATGCCTGCATTTCTTGTAATACACTTGACCAGATTTACACCCCTAACCCCGACGGAACACCTTCCTATGAGTCGGAGGTATCACCTGAAATACTTGATGACATAGAAAACAACAGAACTACAACAGACAGAGATCCAAACACCATCACGGATCTTATTGCAATTGCTACCAGCAACGCAGAGGCAGTAGTTGGCTTTGATAAAAATGTATTGGAAGATCAAGAATACAATAGATTTGTCAGTAGAGAGAATTACTATGATGCAAATATTTATTATATTATACCAGAAAAATTAAATAGGAAATTTTTAGGAATCTTTCGATGTCCGCCTAAAAAAATTTCTAAAGCAATTGATACCAAACAAGAAGTGAAAGAAATCGTATCGGGCGAAGTGAGTCCTGATATTGTCAGCACTTTCCAAAAAACGACAGACAAACGCTGGGCACTGAGGAAAATCAGTAATGTTACCTCTTTGAAAAAAGAATTGAGTGTGACTATAAATAAGAAAAATACGACTTCTTTACTAAGTAATGAAATTCCAGATGCGACGCGATACGATGTAATAAGGCACCCTACTCTTCATTATGAATTTTATAGTTTTCAAGTGACAGAAGGTAATAGCAAAACGACTTATTTGTCTCCTGTAAAAAGCTACCCTAAGCTTTCCGCAGAAGCTGGAACTGCCTATCCCGAAAAAGAAATTTTGAAACCTTTAGCAAAAGAAAACCGCAACTATTTACTTGAGTATATATTGACCTACGCATTTGAACAACTATCAGCATCGGAAAAAAAATCAATTAGTAAAAAATTGAATAAAACACAGGATCAAACATCATTTGAAAATCAATAAAATAACCCATTAAATTTTAAAATTATGGCAAAAGTATTTAAAGCAACACCTGCATCTGTCTTCCCAGATAATGATACCTATGACTTGATGCAGCCCTTAGTAGATGCCTACTGGGGCAATGAATTTCAGGAGAAAATGTTTCCGCTACCACTTTGGCAGGCTATTCAATTTATAGAAGCATCCGAAAGTGAAGAAATTGCCCTGCGGGTGATTGATATTGATAATCTTTCCAGGATGACCGCAGAATGGGTCGCCTTTGATGATGCTATCGAGGGCGCTCCTGAAGATTTCAGACCTAATTATACTTATTTTGTTTTGGGGGAATCTTTACTCGAGCAAATGAAAGCATCGCTTAGTTTTCCTTCTTATCGCGCCATTATTTGGGGTAGATTAGGGAAAGAAGTTGCAGAAGATGGTACGAAGTATTTTGCGTTTTTTAATGCCGCAGAATGTACACTGGTAAAGCCAGGCGGTGGCGGCGATGGCGGTATCACAGGTGCAAAAATTCCACCTCCAAAATAGATGAAATATGACAGAAGCCAATCTTCATACACTTTTTATTACTTTTGGCAAAATACTAATAGCTGCTATGATAATTCCGATCATAGCAGCTATCATTCAGCTTAAACATCTAAATAAGCCACTTAAGATATTTTTGTTATACCGAATAATCTCTCTTTTATTTAATCTCTTAGAAAATACCTTTTATTATTTTGCAGTAAAATACTATAAACAGATAGAACCTTACTTGACATATTGGGGGATTGACGATACTAGCTTTTTATCTATTCTTTATCAAGTGAATAATATTATTTTTCTTGGCTGGTTTTATTATCTTTTGATTCCTCAAAAGTATGGAAAATTGATTAACAGAGTTGCTATATTTCTTTTTATCGCAGTTGTGGTTAATTATTTATTTATTGAAGGCTATCAAGATTTTGGTAAGTTTAATCCTAATGCGACTGCTATATTTACTTTTAGTATAGCTGCTTTTTACTTGTGGTACTTATACAAATCTTATCTAACACTGCCAATTAATAAAAACCCTTATTTTTGGTTAAGCATAGCCGTTATTATACCCTATTTAATAGGATTCTTTTTGTTTTTTGTAGGTGATATTACACACGAGGAAGACTATCGAATGTTTGTTATTTTATCAATTGTAAAAAACAGTTTTTTGATTATCGGTCAAATTTTGATGGCTATTGGTTTTTGGCAAGCTCGGTACGCTAAGTACCTGCCCCTACCAAATGGATGATGAGACAAAGTTGTATTGGTTTTAAAATTAGGCAGTGTTCCTGTTGCTTATATTTCACCCAGCTTCCTGTTAGGTCCTTCTCCTCTATACCCGCCATACCTGCCAATATTAGTAGTAGCGCAAAAAGCTACGCTGCTTTATCTTTGTAGTATCAAAAGGGAAGAATGATGAAAACCTCAAGAACGACACTCTGTTAACCCCGAACAACCATGTTTTCCTTCAGTTGGGCGCTCTCATTGCTCAATCCAAACACTAAGGCTGCCCGGTACCCCAAGCGCAGCCTTAACTTTTTTGGCAGGAGAAGATTTTGTAAATCTTTGGGATTTGCAAAATCTGAAAGACAAAACAACCGATTTGACCAAGCCCTTTTTATTGATAGCCCGTGTGATAGACATCATACCAGTCTTCGCGGTTGACAAAACCAATAAAATAGTAGCCCGGAAAAGCGGGGGTCGTCAATCCAAATGCCCAGTATTCGTTGATCGGTTGTTCAAAAATCGGAAACTTGAAATCGAGTTGCCCGTTTTGAATAAGCTCCAGGTATTCAATCGGGAAAAGCTGTAAGGTTCCTTCATCAATCAATGCTTTAATTTTGGGGCGACTGGCTTCCATGTCTTCAAAATCAATACCTTTTTCCAGATAAGCAATGTCGCGTACCGATGTAGAGCTATCGCCGCCATTGATAAAATGATTGATCATCTCGCGCAGTGCCAGCGGAAAACCAACAGGGTTGGCAAAAGCATTCATTTGGCGGTTCACTTCTGCTTCGTCAATGTTGAGTCGCAAGTTTTTCAGTCCAAAGCCTTCGCGTACGATGCTGTTGAGTAATCGTTCAAAAGGACTTTTCGTATTCAGCTGCTCGCGCAGCCATTGAGCCGCTTTTTCTGTAAATTTCATGTTGTCTAAAATATATTGCAATGTTCGATATTCTATAGGGGTGAGAAGCCTAGCATCTTGGGCAATTTCCAAAATTTGCTCGGCATCTTCCTGAGAAATGCGCCCATCGCCTTTGCCCTGGGTGAGGCTTTCTGCAAATTCCAGCAAACGGCGGTCGTATTTGACTCCATCAATCACTTTGTAATAACTCATTGTGCTTGGGTTTTGTGTACCACAATTTTACAAATCTCCATGTAAACTATATATTAAGCTTTTATCGGCGCGCCTTTTTGAAAAGTAAGATCGAGTAAACGCAGGCGGCGTTTTTTGCCCATTTTGTATATGCGGTATTTGAAAAACCTGGGCACAACCAGCCCTGCCAGCCAAGCTGTACCGGTGACGATAGCGTCCGACCAGCGGTATCGCGTGGAAGGCTCGCCATCGGTAGCAGTGCCGAGGAGCGCGAAGGTGGACCAGCCCGCGCCAAACCAAAAAAGCTGTGTGCCAAGCCGACGCGCCCCCTGCCGGTCTTTGCGCAAGGCATCAATGCTATCAAGCGGCAGGTAGCGGTCTTTTAGTACGATCCAATTATGCTCCAGATCAAAGTCTTCTATCACAGCGCTATACCAGCTATCATCCCCTTTCAGCCGATAAGTGATGCCTGATCCGATGTATATTTTTTTAGTTTTTACCCTACCGTATTTTTCCATTTGCAATACTTTTTGAGCACTACCAGGGGTAATGAAGAGTACTAAAAACAGCAAGATGCTAAGGATTCGCATGAGCTTAGGTTGTCTGTTAATAGAATATGCAGGCTAAAAATAGAGTAGTTTTAAGCGCTATTGGTTGTTTACAAGGTGTTTTTTTACAAATCGGCGCAGCAATTCCCGCATGGATTTTTCAATTTCAGCAAAAGTCAATATTTTCGAGCTGGTATAAATGACCATCAGGGCGATTTGCTTACTTACTTTTTCCTGATCAATTGCCTTTTCTGCACGCAGCTTCTCATACAACAGAGCTTTATTCAGCCGATAGGCTTCGCGCACCAAGCGCCGAATTCGATTGCGATCCACCGCACGCTTGAATTTTTTTTTGGATACACTCAGCGCAAACTGTACCGGAAAATCGCTTTGGCTTTCTTCCCGCACGACCCACACCACGCGCAGCGGATATTGAGCAAAAGAATTGCCTTCTTTGAACAAGCGTTCAATGGTCTTGCGGCTCTTGAGTCTTTCTCCTCGGTGGAAGGTAAAATCAGGCATAACCGCGAAGTTCGGGATTTTTTCCTCAAACCCTGTTGGTTTTTGAAAACTTCTGTAGCTAAACCCCATAAAAACGGCATAGAAATGTATTTTTACGCTACAATACAAAATTACCATGCCATTGCCGGAAGAACTCGTCCCTTTTGAATCTCAAATCAGCGCTACGCAGAAGGCTTGTATAAAAATCATTCCACAGCAAACGCCCCCGGCCTTGCTTTGGCAAAGTAAAATTGGCGGGATACCTTATTTGCCAAAGGATGTTGCCTTCCCCGTAAACGCCGACGGGGCACAGTTGTTTTTTCTGGCGCAATTCAATTTTGAAGAGACCCCGCCGCTGCCCTTGTTCCCTTCCAAAGGCATTTTGCAATTCTATATTTTTGATGATGAGGCTTTGGGAATGAATCCCTTGAATCCTTACGATCAGAATAATTTTCGGGTACTGTTTTTCCAAGAGCCTATCCAAGAGGCAGCGGCACTCATCAACGATTTTACTTTTTTGCGGCAATATGGAGCGCTACCATTACCTGCTGGGGCTTCCTATACACTGCTTTTTGAGCCAGGGCATGAGTTTTTACCTACGGATGATTATCGCTTTGAGGCTACCTTTGGCGAAAGTTTCTTTGAGCAATTCGGGGAGGACGAGTGGGAAGTATTCCGATTATATACGGCATTGGCAAGTACGAAGGGGCACAAACTCGGAGGCTACCCCGATTTTGCACAGGAGGACCCGCGCAAGCCCGAAGATATGCTGGAGCTTTTATTTCAATTGGATTCTGATGATGCTATGGACTGCCTGTGGGGCGATATGGGGCTTGCCAATTTTTTCATTCGCTTGGAAGACTTAGCCCGCCGCGATTTTTCAAAAGTATTGTACAACTGGGATTCTTGCTGAGGGACTTCATGCTTTTTTCAAATAATACAAAGCCATTTTGATCTCGCCATAAGAATAGGCATCGCCGAAGTGTTCTTTAATCGGGCTGAGTTGTTCGGTAGGATTTTCCTTTACAAATGCTGCAATTTTATTTACTTTTTCTTTTTCCATTACATCAAAAATATCCAATTCGCCCGCCTCAATGTAATGTCCTAAATGTCCTTCGATGGTAGAAGTCGTAAGTCCGCGCTCCTGGGCGATTTCTGCAATGCTTTTGCCAGCTTTAAATAAATCAAAACTGAGTTTTTTGGTATCTATTTTTACTTTTTTGGTAGGTTCTGTCAAAGATAGCTGCTTGCCTTCCAGCCCTTTTGCAATGCAATAATCCTGAATCATTTCCAAAATCTCCGTGCCGTAGCGCTTACTTTTGGCTTCACCGATGCCTTTCACTTTTTTTAAGGCAGCCAGATTGGCAGGTAGTAACTCGACGAGTTCAAGCAGCGATTTGGTGGGCAACACCAGATAAGGCTCTACATCACTGGCAGCGGCGGTGTCATCGCGCCATTTTTTCAGCAAAACGTACAATTCAGGATGCGTGGCATTTTTGGGCGCATGGGCGAATCCGGCGGCGAGTGGAGCGGCAACCAAAGTAGCTTTGAAATCCAACTGGGCATCGGCTTTGGCGCGCAGGTAGGCACGAGTAGAAAAGCCATTTTGAATGGCAGCCAGGCAAGCATTTTTAGTAAACAACTCGCGTTGCAGGTTTTCCAGTGCCTCGCTCGCTGCTTTTTGTACGGCTTTATTATCGGTGAGGATGGAGAGATTTCTGCATTCTGGCAATAATCCTTTGCCAATTTTTTCCAGAAACCAGGCACAGGCTTTTTGAATGCGTTCCTGCAAGTCTTTTTTTTCTTCTGGCAAATCAGGATGGGCAAAATAGCTTTGCAATTGTACTTTAAATTTCTCGGCTACCGAAAAAACATGGGTTTCAGCTTGTACTTTTAACCCTTTAAAAAACTGAAAAGCATCAGCGTGGAGGGTATTTTCGTGGGTGAGAAACACCCGATTCATTTGCTCAAAATACCGTTTCAAAACATTAAAATCAAACAATTCCCGTATCAAAGCTTGCTGAAAATCGCGTTTGGATTGGTGCAGGTGCGCTTCGTCGGGCGTGTTTTGGTCGGCGGCTTCGGTGTAATTTTTGACCTGCGCATCCGTTTTTACGCTGGAATAAACGATGGGCGAACGCAGCACAATCCCTTCAAACCGCTTGCAACGACTCAGCGCCACGTACACCTGCCCATGTGCAAAGGCCAACTGCGCGTCAATGATCGCCCGCTCAAAGGTCAAACCCTGGCTTTTGTGAATCGTGATCGCCCAAGCCAGGCGCAGCGGGTATTGCACGAAACTGCCGATGACATTTTCCGAAACTTCTTTGGTCGCTTCGTTCAGGTGGTATTTTACATTCGTCCATTCTACCGGCGACACGCCAATCAGCTCATCGTCATCGGGGCATTTGATATAAATGACATCCCGCTTGATGTGTTCGATTTGCCCAATTTTGCCATTGTAATAACGCTTCTCGCGGGAAATATCATTTTTGACAAACATGACCTGCGCACCTGTTTTTAATTCCAATACCTTGTCGGTCGGATAGGCGTGTTCCGGAAAATCGCCAAACACCTCCGCTTTAAAAAAGTGAGAATCCGCTTGAATTCTGGATAAGTTTTCTGTATTGATGGCTTGTGCAGATGCGTTATGAGAAGTCAGCGTGATATAAGCTTCCCCTTCAGCAGCCTGAAAATCAGGGATATAGCGACTGTTTAATTGCTCTAAAACACTTGCATCGAGTTGGTTGTCGCGCACTTTGTTGAGCAATTCTATAAAAAACGGATCGCTTTGGCGGAAAATATGTTTCAATTCGATGGCAACCGGATCGCTTTGCTGCAAAGCTTTGCTACTGAAAAAATAAGGTGTGTCGTAATGTGTACGCAGCAACTCCCAGTCTTTGTCCTTCACCACCGGGGGCAATTGATGTAAATCGCCAATCATCAACAATTGCACCCCACCAAAAGCACGCTGCCGGTCTTTGTAGCGACGCAGCACATCATCCACTGCATCGAGCAGATCGGCGCGCACCATGCTGATTTCGTCAATGACCAGTAAATCAAGACTTTGAATCAACCGGATTTTCTCGCCCGAGAAGCGCCGTTGTCGGGCAGCTTCCTGCGCATATTCAGGCAAAAACAAACCAAATGGGAGTTGGAAAAAAGAGTGAATCGTCATGCCCCCGGCATTGATCGCCGCCACACCCGTAGGCGCTACCACTGCCATGCGCTTGATGGATGTTTGCTTTAGCTTTTGCAAAAAAGTGGTTTTACCCGTCCCCGCCTTGCCCGTCAGGAAGATATTTTTGTTCGTATTGCTCACATATTCAAAAGCAAGCTCTAATTGGGGATTCGACTGGTAGTTCAAGTTACATGTTTTTCAACAAAACTAAACAAAAGCCCCTATGTACACAAATTGAACTTATATAAACTTGATTTTTTAGTTAATGTATTTTTCAGACCAACGATTGAAATCCACGCCGGTACGATGGCAGGATTTTCTTGGGAAGTGCGACTATACTGAGATGGATGCAAGAGTAACTTTAAATGATAACGCCGATAATAATATTGATTATTTAAGACTTAGCCCTGATAAACAATACAATACTTGGATACTTGAAAAACCTGATGAAAGATTCTATAAATTTGGCGGCTATGTTTTTGGGTTGTAGAGCGGTGAATCAATGTTTCTTACGCTGGGCACTACCGTTGAAGCTTATGATTATTGTCGGATTGATTTTTACCTCAATGGACTGGGAGTACAGTTAAAAACGATTAAAAATGCAAACCCACATAATAATTGGAGCTCAATACAACAAAGTGTGAAAAATGGGCTGGACCAACTCAAACAAGTCGTGAATAATGGCTGGAATGGAATGAATTTTAATAATAGTAGGTTAGATATTATGATTCCAGGAGAACACGAGGCTACATTGGCAGCTTTAGAAATAAAAATTATGGATTACCTTAATGAATATAATTCAATTAATAACTTAACACTCACTTTCAATGTTGGATTTTTCGATCATTAATTCCATCACGCATTGGCATAAGAAGCAGCGTGCTTTTAGGGAGCATCTGGGGATTGATGGCATCACTGCATTATAAGCAGGAAGAGATTCCGGTGTGGCTACAAGCGCGGATGCGCCTGCACACCTTGCCAATTGCCTCTATCCAGCTTTTTGTTATATTTTCTAAAAGCTAACTCAACTCAGTTTTTCACGATTCTACCACTTGCAATAGCGCCGCCGTTTTTCAGGCGATATAGATAAATTCCCGTAGGAAGGTTTTGTATATCAATTGGTTGTAGCAAAACGGTTTGCATTTCCAGTTGGTGTTGCTGTAGCAACTGACCGGCTGTATTAAACAAGGACAATACGACTTCGCCCGAAACCCCTTCTATTTGAAAAGTAAGCCGCCCGTCGGTTGGATTTGGAAATACAGCGACGGCTATATTTTGAGTGGCTTCCTCGGCATCCGTTGATAGTTGCAATGCTTTTTGTACGGCAGCCAGCGCATCCACTCGCCCAAAACCATACACTGGGTTGGGGGTATCTAAACCGGAAACCCCGCCGCAATTTTGATCACTTTGCATAGGTTTAGCCGTTTCCTCTATGATAGATTCGATTTGTTCTACTTGCCCTGCCAGCTTTGGATTGGCAGAGATGAGCAGTGCTACTAAGCCTGCCACATGCGGCCCCGCCATGCTGGTACCGCTGAAATTAGCATAGGCATTGCCTCGAATAGCCGATCGAACGCCTACTCCGGGCGCTACCACATTGGGTTTGAGCCGATTGCTGCTATCCACCAGAACTGTACCCCTGCTGCTGAAGCCGGCAATCGTATCGTTTTGGCGCGAAGCACCGATAGAAAAGCTATTTTCAAAAATCGCTGCGGGGGTATTGACGCTATTGCAGCCACTACCACTATTGCCAGCAGAAGTAACTACCACAATACCAGCTGCTTTTACATTATTGACGACCTGATTCATCAGGCTGAAATTGAAAGGATTGCAACCTTCCACTGGTGGGCAACCCCAAGAGTTATTGATCACATGAGGCGCTTTGCTTGGATCAGGGTTTTGATTGTTCAAATCGGTAGGCGCGATAAACCATTGAAATCCTTCGATGTAAGTAGCAGGAGAGCCCCAGCCCCGCTCCATATTGCGCACCCCAATCCATCGAGCGCCAGGTGCCACCCCGATTCTATTGCCCATTTCATCATCACCTACCATAGTGCCCATGGTGTGGGTGCCGTGATTATCATCATCGCAAGGGATGGAGGAATCAAGCCCACAGGGATTCAGTGCAGCATTGGTAGTATCGCCGTTTATTGGATTGAGTTTGTGGATCGCATCATGCCAATGGTAATTATGATTGGCGCTAAGCCCATCCCAACCCCGATACTTCGCTTTGATAGCCGGGTGCTCCCAATCGTAGCCCGTATCCTGACCGCCCACTACTACGCCTTGCCCCGTGTAGCCCAATGCCCAAACCTGATCTGCCTTGATTTTTTCAATACCCCATTCGATTCCTTCCCGATATTGAATTTCGTTAGTACTTCTATCCAGGAAAGGATATTCCATCTGAACCATTGGATTGAAATGTATCTGTGCCACATCTGGATGGTCAGCCAGTTGTTTTATCAGTTGTTTATCCCCCTTGGAAAGGATCGCATTTACAATAAAAAAAGGTTGTGCCGGCGCTTTTTGTTGAAGGAGGATTTGGAGGATGGGTTTTTGCGTTTGAAGCGCAGTTTGTTGTAATTTTTGGAAAACAAAAGTACCTTTTTCTTCCTTTGTTTGTAATTTTTTTGCAAGAGTCAGGTCTGCTTGTGTTGTGAGTACGATGATAAACTCAGCCGCCCTGCCGGTAGCCGTTTGTGCGAGCAAATCAGGATCAACTTTCTGCTGCCAGCCCTGGCTCTGAGCGCTCAGCGCAAAGGCGCAAAGGCAAATCAATGGGACTATATTTTTCATTGAGACAAAAATTTTTACAAAAGTAAATCAAAAAACAATGGGATTGGAAAGAGAATAAACATTAAGACAAGTGATTGACATTTTATACGCCGGGCCCACCTCCTAAAAATTTTGTTGGCTTGTAGATTTTAATAAATTTTTAGAATAGTAATACAAATCCGCGTTTTGAGCTGATAATCAATGTTTTTTCACATAAAATTTACATTAAAAAATTTCAAAAATGAAAGTTTTTGATTTAACTTTAGACGCTTAAAGAAATCTAAACGAGAAAACCGATTTAAACTCTGATTAAAAATGAGCCATGAGACGACCCTCTATGACGCATTCACAGGCATGAGTCCTGCTGAAAAAAGTGCGGTGTTAGGCTTTCTGTATGACCATACCGAAAACGCCAACCGCCAAAATATTCGGGAGGCGCTTGAATATGCGATCAAAAACAAACCTTCTTTTGGCGGTTTTATTTTGGCTGCCCAGGAAGGGAAGCGTATTATTGCCGCCATCGTAGCCAACCGCACGGGTATGGAGGGCTACAATCCGAAGCACCTTTTTGTTTATGTTACTTTCCACGAGGATTACCGAGAGAATGAAACTTTTATAAAAGAACTATTACACAGAGCCATCGAATACGCCGAAGGAGATGTTGCCTTCCACATTGAACCGAAAAATCCGGCACTGAAAATTTTCAAGAAAATAGGTTTCCAGGCTCAATATCTGGAATTACGCTTTAGCAGACAGGCTGCGGCGCTTACTGCTGGCTGCTAATCGTTCCCCCTATCAAACGCTGAGCCCCAGTATTTTGAATGCAAGGCACTATTTTTTTTGCAATCTTTTGTTTCTGATTTCCATTTTTTTGTACCTTTCCAGAATGATGACACCCGAAATTATCCGGCATCTTTCACAGGACAACACACTCAAAACCGTCATTGATCATACGATACCCTACGATTGGGGTACAGGACAGAGCGTTTATACCGATTTGTTGGGTTCTATTATCTCCCAGCAGCTTTCGGTCAAAGCGGCGGCTACTATTCAAAACCGCTTTTTAGCGCTTTTTGAAAACGGGCAACCACAGCCGGAGCAGCTACTTCGATTGGAACTGACCACACTGCGCGCCGTGGGGCTTTCCCAGCAAAAATCGAGCTACATGCGCCATGTGGCGACTTTTTTTCTGGAAGAAAATATCCTGGACAAGGATTGGTCAACGCTGGAAGACGATGAAATCATTCGATACCTTACTCAGATTAAAGGGGTAGGAAAATGGACGGTGGAGATGATTCTCATGTTTACGCTGAACCGCCCCGATGTTTTGCCGGTGGATGATTTGGGTATTCAAAATTCCATGAAAAAACTATATGGCATAGCGGATACAGGCAAAATTCTAAGGCAACGCATGGTAGAAGTTGCCGAATGCTGGCGACCCTACCGAACCTACGCCTGCCGCTATTTGTGGAAATGGAAAGACCAGTGAAAAGGCATCAAGCTTCTTCTAACTGCAAAAATTGCATTTCATACAACTGCTTGTACTGTCCATTCTCGATTTTGAGCAACTCCTCATGCGAGCCATACTCCTGGACTTCTCCTTTTTTCAGCACTAAGATATTATCGGCATGGCGAATCGTGCTAAGGCGGTGCGCAATGATGATAGAAGTCCGCTTGGCGATTAATGTCTCGATAGCAAATTGAATGACCGATTCGGTTTCGGGATCCACCGAGGAAGTCGCTTCGTCCAAAATGAGGATACTCGGATTAAAAACCAATGCTCGTACAAAAGAGATTAATTGCCGCTGCCCCATAGAAAGCGTAGCGCCGCGCTCCATCACCTGGTAGTGATAGCCACCTGGCAGTCTTTCGATAAATTCATGTGCACCAATCATTTTGGCAGCTTCGATCACTTGTTCCTGGCTGATATGCTCATCGCGAAGGGTAATATTTTCAAAAACAGACCCCGAAAACAGAAAGACATCCTGCAATACCAAGCCGATTTTGCGCCGCATGGCGTACAAATCAAACTCCCTAATGTCCGTGCCATCAATGCGAATACTCCCTTTTTGAATATCGTAAAAACGATTGAGAATACTGATGATGGTCGTTTTGCCAGAACCTGTACTCCCTACAATGGCAAGCGTTTCGCCGGGCCGAATGGTAAAACTGACATCCTTTAAAACATATTCCTCCCCATCGTAAGCAAACCAAACGCGATCAAACGCCACTTCGCCTTTGAATTGCTCTGGTTTTAAATGCCCGCTGTTTTCAATTTTTTCTACCTGCTCCAAGATACCAAAAACCCTTTCGGAAGCCACCAAACCCATTTGCAGGGTATTAAACTTATCGGCCAGCATCCTGATCGGTCGGAAGAGCATATTGATATAAATCGGGAAAGCAATCATTGCCCCGAGAGTGATATCGCTACTGATCACACCGCGCGCGCCGTACCATACCATAAGCCCAAGCGAAGCTGCCGCGATCACTTCCACTGCGGGATAAAAAATGGCATAATACAGAATGGATTTGAGGTTGGCTTGGGTATATTCCTGATTGATCGCCTTAAATTTTTCAGCTTCTTGTTTTTCGGCATTAAAAATCTGTACCGTACGCATACCAGTGATGCGCTCTTGCAAGAAGGCATTCATCTTAGCAATTTGAGTGCGAACGATCTGAAAAGCAATGCGCGTCTTTTTCTGAAAAATGTAGCTGGCAATAACCAGAAAAGGGAGTGTCAACATACAAACCAGCGTCAATTTCCAACTAGTGTAGAGCATGATCCCCAGCACCGCAATGACGGTCAACAAATCAGCAATCATGGTGATAACACCCTCCGAAAAAATCTGGTTGATCGCTTCAATGTCATTGATCGTACGAGTTGTAGAAGTACCAATAGGCGTGCGGTCAAAATAATTCAGGCGCAGGCTGCTGATGTGCTTGAACACGCGCACGCGTAGGTCGCGCACAACCGACTGCCCCAACCAGCCCGTAGAGTAGTGGAAAGCGTACTCCAAAAAAAACTCTACCAACAATAAAGCCACTAAAATCAAGGCGATCCTGCCCAAGCCGGTGATGTCGTAGAAAAAAATATAATCATCCACCATGACCTTTATCAAATAAGGACGCAGGATGGAGAGCGGTGCCAGGATAAGCGCCAACAAAGCTGCGAAAGCAAAAACGCTTTTGTAGGGTTTTGCCAAAGCAACAACTTTACCTAAAAGCGAGAAATCAAATTTTTTTGTAGCCATTACTGATGCATCAATAGGCAGGGCGGTGATACAATAAATCTATACATTGGTTGAAAACGCTATTTGCATTGGAATAGTTTAGATTAAATGTTCATCTGCAAAACTAAAATAATTGTTGTTGGCTATAATCAAATGATCGAATACTGAAATATCAAGTGTTTCGCCTGCTTTTTTGAGCTTTTTGGTTAGTTCTATATCCTGCTGGCTGGGTTGCAGATTACCGGAAGGATGATTGTGCACCAAAATAAGACCAGAAGCCATGCCTTCAATCGCCTTGCGAAAAATGATTTTGGCATCTACTACCGTGCCGGCCACACCGCCAAGGCTGATTTGCTCGCGACTGAGTACTTTGTTGGCTCGGTTTAGTAGCAAAATCCAAAACTCTTCATGCTGCAAATCTATCAAAATCGGTGCGATCACATCGTAAGCATCTCGGCTACCTCTGATTTGCGGGCGGACTCGCACATCCGTCAACTGCCTTCGCCTACCCAATTCCATCGCAGCTACCACCGCGATTGCTTTTACTTCGCCCATCCCTTTAAATTTGATCAGCTCCGCGATCGTACGCTTCCCCAACTCATTCAGGTCATTTTCTACGGATTTCAAAATGCGCTGCGCCAAGCCAACTGCGGTTTCCTCTCGCGAACCAGAGCCCAACAAAATCGCTAATAATTCAGCATCCGAGAGCACTTGCTTGCCTTTGGTCAAGAGCTTTTCGCGTGGACGATCTTCCTCCGCCCAAGCTTTGATCGGGAGACTATTTTTGGTGTATTGATTCATGCGCAAATTCGTTTTGAGGTTTAGACGACGAAATCCCAGAAAAGCTACTTTTTCAAGCCGAAATTTTTGGCGATGGATCGGATACGCGAATGGATTTTCGTAAAACTTAAAAATTGACCAAATCCGAGTAAACAGGCAAAATCTACTCATTCTAAAAATAGACAACAAATACTCATTCTCTAAAGCCCCATTTTTGCATCAAAAGATCGCAATCTTTTCAGCTTTGCTTTATTTTTGTTGCCAAACTATATTAGATTAGCATGCAATTGAGTCGCACAAAAATATTGGTGGTGGGTGATAATCCCGACTTGCCGGTCATGTTGCAATTACTGCTTAAAACAGCAACTGAGGTAGTCTAAATTTTTTCGTGCAGTTGTGTACGAGAAAATAAAATTAGGCTATCTCACGTCGTATTAGTGATATTTTTAACAATCTAACATGAAATGACGACGAACAATACATCCGAAAATAAAACCCTCTTATCATCATTAGCAAGACCTTGGGTTATGGAAACGGTAGTTTTTTGGTTCGTCTTGTGGCAAGAATCGTTTAGGTTGAGCGCAAGGACTTTACATAAAATTTTACCAATTAATTTCAAACTTCAAGAGTACTATTATTATTATGGTGATTTTGTTAATGGGTACATAATGGCTTATATAATCAGTAGTGCTAAGAAATGTATGATAAGATAAATCTCAAATTTCCAGGATAATATTTTCGTCAATAAAAATGATGCTTAAAAGCACTTTAACAGATTAGCAAAACTATTCATCATACATTTTATAACACAACCAAATATTTGTTTTGCAAGTATCACATAAAACTGTCCTGTGGGTTTTTACCTTTCACTCCGCCATAAAAATTTTTGATAATTTCCATATCTGCATCAAAATTGCGAGTAGGATAATATGGCTCGCGGATGCCAACTATTTTGTTGCTCCAATCAAATTTGACCATGACAATCGGCACCTGCGCACCCAGCGCGATGTAATAAAAGCCTGTTTTGAGTTTTTCTACTTTTTTGCGCGTGCCTTCTGGTGCAATAGTAAGGGCAAACCGCTCTTCTTTCTTAAAAATTTCCACCACACTATCCACAAAATGGCTACTTTTGCTCCTGTTCACAGGGTAGCCACCCAGCCATCGAAAAAACCAACCAAAGGGCGGACGAAAGAGGGAATCTTTGCCGACATAATTAATTTTAGCCCTCAAAGCGCTGCGTACCAGCACACCCAGCGGAAAATCCCAATTGGAGGTGTGGGGGATGACAATAAGCACAAATTTTTTCAATTCATAGGGGTAGTGCCCCTCTATCTTCCAGCCGAAACGTCTGAGTATCCATTTACTGATCGCGCTCAACATAATATCTTTCTGTTTTAAGAGAATAACATTTAGTAAAACTTAATAAATAGCTCTTTCACTTAGAATTTAGTTGTACATGTCGTAATGATAGTTTCACATTCGATATTTTAAATTTTACGTTTAACTACGTTGGGAATTTGGTTGTTTAATAAAAATTTTTGGGACTACTAAATCTGGCATATTTTACAAATGCGCCAGACCAAATTATAAAATTTAATTCACAATACATTTATTTAGCCTTATTCATCAAGTTCCAGCGCAAGGGTTGCCTCCAATTCCCAGTTTGCCCGCAGGTTGTCCAGTTTTTTAAGGAAAATAGTTTCTGGCTGAGCCTTTGTATTGTAATTTCCTGTATCCCAGCGACCATTACCATTGGCATCTACAATAATTTTTATAGCATAGCTACCCGGAGGTAACGTTTTAAACTGTTTTTTGATCGTGACAGCATTTTTCACTGGCAGGGTTTCTATCACATTACTTTCGCCCTGCACGAGCTGAATCACATATTGCTGGTCAGCGCGCAAAGAGTCAATCGTTAAGTTAAGAGTGCCAAAAGCCTTGCGCAAGTCAGTTCGATATACCATTTTAATTGTATCACTGGGTGCATAAAAAAAATCAAGGAAAGCACCCGGCATAGCTTCCAATTCATAGTGTAGCCCCTCTTTCCAATTGTAAATCACTTTAACGCTGCGCGGAGTCAGTGAATCCAGTAGAATGGTAGCTTGTACCTCTTTTCGGAGGGTATCTTCGTACAGTCGGAAGAATGCTGTATCAAATTGGATAATCGGGCGATTGAAAGTAAGGAGGGCAAATTTGTCGGGATTCAAGCCGATGAAGGTTGACCCAGCCCGGCGGTTGGTCTGTACTAATTTCGTATTTTGCAAAAAATCGTCTTTTGGCAGGGCGGGTATCAGGACGGTATCGTTCAGCACAGAATCGCGGCGGATGTAAAGTGCCCATTCTTGCGGCGAAGCCTGATCATACCAGACGTGGAGGGTGTCCTGGTCATATTCGTACTGTATTTGCTGCTGTACATCCTGGTAAGAAAGGTCCAAATTGTAGGGCGGCTGGTTGAAAGTCAATTTGGCATGGCCGTAATTTTGGGTGTTTTCTTCCAAAATCCGCAGGGGTTTTTCTTCTTCAAACAGTCGAATTAGCAAGGGTTTGCTACTATCACCCAATACAATCAGGCTATCTGGAAATCCAATTTGCTCACTGGCAAGGTTATAGCGGTAATTAAAATCCACATCTTTCAGTGCAAAGCCTTTAAAAGTGCCTGCTCTCGCATTTTCGATACGAAAATTGCCCTGTTTATCGGTTTTAGCAAAATAAAAAGGACGCTCCGTGCGCACCACCGAGTCCGCGAGGTTATCATACAGCATAAAAAGCACTTTTTCCACAGGTTCACCCTTGAGTGCATCTACGATGGTGCCGCTTATGGTCAAAGAATCCAGCACTGCACCTGTTGAAAACACAAACCGAAGGTTATTAGCCGGATTTTTCTCGGTCAAGTCCTTTACTGCTTCCCCAAAATTGATCGTATAGGTGGCATTTTCTCTCAAAACTTCTCGGCTATCAAAGTCAAAGCGCACGGTTTTGCCTTTCAGCGTTATGGTTGGGCGGTACTGCAAAGGCGGCGATATCACCACTTGGTTGAACACGTCTTCCAGGGTGACCCACTCATCGAAAGCGAGCTCAATACGCTGCTTTTTGAAATTTGTTTGAAAATTGGGTGTTGCGCTTTCCGGTATCAATCGGGGTGGTGTTTCGTCTTTAGGACCTCCCACCGGCGGTGTAATCGTGGCACAGCTGATAAAACCGAAGCTTATGGATAGAAGAAAGAGAAATTGGCGCATACCAGTAATTGCTTTCAGACCACAAAGAAAGGAAAACAAATCAGAGATGCAAAAGGGTGTATGCTCAAAGTAAAGCTGCACTTCTTTTTTGACTTCAATTGTTTTAGCGATGCCAAAGCCGGGTTTCAACTTTAGCTTACAATAATCTTTCGGATGGCAAAAAACAAGAGCAGTAGAATCAAAATAACCAGAAAACTAATGAGTGCGCCATCCTCTTGCTCCGACACATAGAAAATGAATTTGTAAACAAAAAAGCCCACCAATACAACCAGGAGGACAAATCCGGCAATCTGCTTGAATCGCATGGTACAAATCGTTTTATTTCTTAGCCCAGAAACAATATCAAGTTTCATTCAGTTTGCTGCGCTACAGTGGTTTCATCTATTTTGCCCCATCCGCCGCCGCCAGGTGTTTCGATGATCACCCGATCACCTGGTTTTACACTTTGGCTATCAATGCCTTGTAAGGGGGTGATCGTCCCGTCCTTTGCAATGAGAAATTGCTGCCCGATTTGTCCGTTTTCTCCGCCGTTTATGCCGTAAGGGGCTTCTTTCCGATGCTGGCTGAGGATCGTTATTTCCAATTCTTCGAGGAATTCCATTTCACGGATGATGCCGTTGCCACCTTGCCATTTACCTCTGCCACCAGAATTTTTCCTTATTTCAAAGCGATTTAACCGAACTGGGTAGCGCCATTCCAGCTCTTCGGGGTCTGTAATTTTTGTGTTGGTCATGTGCTGATGGATAGCCGAGCGCCCCTGAGAGCCTGCGCTCGCCCCCGTTCCGCCGCCGATGGTCTCATAGTAACCAAATCGTTCATTGCCAAATAAAAAATTGTTCATTGTACCCTGGCTACAAGCAGCAACCTCAAATGCCTTGAGCAAAGTATCAACCAAACGCTGGCTGACTTCCGTATTGCCGCCTACCACTGCCGGATTCGCACGGTCGTCGTCGCTGAAATCGGGATGCAACAAACAGGTAGGTACTGCAATATGAACTCGCTGCAACAAGCCTTCGTTGAGTGGAATGTCTTTGTCGCAAAGCAAGCGCAATACATAAATAACAGCGCTGTACACGATGGAAATATTGGCATTCAAATTGCCGGGGTGTACGTCCGAGGTGCCAGCAAAATCAATATGGAGTTGCTTGTTTTGACAGGCTATTTTCACCCGAATGAGGTACCCATCATCCAGTTTTTCCTCGGCAGTAAAAATCCGGTTATCCCATTTTTCTAAAACACCTTCTAATGCAAATGCCGCCGTCTGTTTGAGTTTTTCCATGTAATGATGCACCTTAGCCAGTCCATGTGTCTGCACTAATTGTTGCAAAGCAATCGTACCCGTTCGCAGCGAGGCCAGGGCGGCATTGATATCTGCCAGATTTTCCATCAGCGCACGCGTAGGGAACGGCGCAGCCCTGAGCAAATGCTCTATCGTCTCCCATTGCACTTCTTCCTCTTTCACCAGATACATCGGCGGTATCACTACGCCTTCTTCCAACAAGTTTTTTGCATCAGGAGGCATAGAGCCTGGTCGTTTGCCGCCAATTTCGGCGTGGTGGGCCCGATTCGCGACATAGCCAATCAATTCATCATTATTGGAATAAACAGCGCTTAACAAGGTGATATCTGGCAGGTGCGAACCACCATATCGGGGGTGATTGGTGATGATCACATCGTTTTTGCCTATGTGAATTTTTTCTCTCACCAGCCGGGCACAAACACCCAGGCTTCCCAGATGTACCGGTATGTGAGGAGCATTGACCAATAAATTGGCAGCTGGATCCAGTATTGCACAAGAAAAATCTAAGCGTTCCTTGATATTTACGGAAAAAGCGGTGCGTTGGAGCTGTGCCCCCATTTCTACGGCAATAGCCATAAAGCGATTGGTAAACAATTCCAACTCTACGGCTTCTTTTAATTCTTCTTTTTTAAAATATTGAAAATCAATTTTTTGCAAAACAATGTTTTTGTCCGATTGGACGACTCCTGCCCAGCCGGGTTCGACAAAAGCTGCGGAATTTGGATTGAGCAAGAGAGCAGGGCCTTTGATTGCTGCGCCAGGGGTTAGGTCTTCCCAGAGGAAAACAGGATGAGGATCGGTTTTAAAAGGCATTGGGTTGTAGATAACTGGGTGAATGTCCGCTTTTGGGAGGGGAGCCATTGCTGTAGCTGCAATCACCTTGATACTTTCTACTTCGACAACTCTATTCAAAGGGTAATAGCCAAATAAATGTTGATAAGCCGATTTAAAATCGAATAAAATTTGGTTAGTGTGCCGAAATGGGATTTCCAAGGGGCTGTCTTGTCCTAAAAAACGCAGATACACCGCTGCATAGCGCACTTCTACAGCATCAAAACCTTCGCTTCTCAACTGAGACAAAGCCGCCTCCTCAAGTTGCTGAATGGCATCGGGCAATTCTGCTGCACAATCATCGAATCGCCTGAGTATTTGCTGTGTTTTTATTCGTTCTACACGCGCTTTGCCGATTCCATAGGCGCTCAACAAACCGCCGTCGTAGGGTAAAATCACCGTTTTGATAGCCAATAAATCTGCGATTTTACAAGCATGCAAGCCCCCTGCGCCACCAAAAGCTAAAAGGGCATAATCCTTTGTATCAAAACCTTTTGCTACGGAAATTTTGCGGATAGCATCTGCCATTTTTTCGTTGGCAATTGCCTCAAAACCTTGCAGCAATTCTTGTGCTTCGTATTGCACCCCTGTGGCTTCCGACAGCTCGACTTGGAGCTGCACCAGTGCTTTTTGAGCTAAATCAAAGTGAATTGGAATCCCCATCGCAGCGGCATCCAGTTTGCCAAGCAACAAATTGATATCCGTGATAGTAAGAGGCCCGCCTGCGCCATAACAAGCCGGCCCAGGAGAAGCCCCCGCGCTCTGAGGCCCTACGCAAAGTTTGTGCCCATCAAACCAACAGATAGAACCACCTCCCGCCGCTACTGTTTCGATAGCCAAGGCCGCACCGAGGATTTCCGCCTTTGCTACTTTTGTCACAAACTGGTAGTCGTAGCCATTATCATATCGAGCGGCATCGGTGCTGGTCCCTCCCATATCGAAGGTCAACACTTTTTGAAAACCCAGTTTTTGCGCCACATACGCTGCTCCGGCTACGCCGCCCGCCGGGCCGCTCAGCAGGCTATCTTTGGGTTGAAAAGCCGCCAAAGGAATCAAGCCTCCGGCACTGGTCATCACCAGCAGGTCTGTATTTTTCAAATTCGCCTGAATACCCTTTAAATACTGCTGCATCAGTGGCATGAGGTAGGCATTCACCACAGCGGTCTGTGCTCTGGGTAATATTTTGATGGACGGACTCAGTGCACTCGACAAGGTGATAAAAGGCATCCCTTTTTGAAGAAGAAACGCCTCGAATTGTTGTTCGTGTGCAGGATTGCGGTAAGCATGCAAAAAAGCAACGGCAGCGGATTCGCCCCAGTTTTCGGTCGCATCAGGATATTCCATCGCTTTTAGCACCTTGCCTTGCGCATCCAATCTTTCTTCTACTTCTACCACATTGGAATAAAACAAGGCTGGTTCAGGAATATCGAGTTGGAAAAGATCGGGGCGCTGCTGTGTGCCGATGTAAAGCAAGTCTTTGAATCCTTTGGTGATAAATAAGGTCACTGCAGCTCCTTTTTTCTCTAACAAGGCGTTCGTGCCTTTGGTAGAACCCAGTCGCATTTTGATGGGCGGGAAAGCTTCGTCGAGTGCCGTTTGCGTAAGGATTCTGGTAGCCAGCACGGGCGCTTCTTCGTGGGCTGTGATTTCAAAATCGAGCGCTTGGTTTAGCGGGAAATCCGTGCTCAAACACAAGATATTTTCTTTAAAATCAATGGTTTGTACTAAAGCGATTGGCTTGTCATTTCCAGTTAAATAAAAATCATACGCCCTAAAAATATCTTTTTGCACTTTCCAGCGATGCGAAAAGCGAAACTGTGCCGGGGCAATCTTTTGTAGCAATTTTCCGCGCAACCGGCTGTTGCTCAATACTTTTACACGGTGCAAAGCGCCATCGGGGGCACAGCCAATACCATCCGTAAAAGTACCGCCCGTATCAATCCAGATATCCCAAATATTTTTCATCGTATCAAAAGTATTCATTTTTTGTTGCTGAAAACATTATTATGTACATTTGAGAAAAGATGTATCGTTTTTGAAAAAAAATTATCAATCGGGAGCAAATAGAAAATGAAACCGGATTATCCATCAGCAGTGATTCAAAAACGCTTTGAAGAGGCACAGCAATACGAACAGAAAGGGGATAATTATCACGCGATCAAAATTTATAAGCGCATCATCCAGCTTGCCGCTGATTGGCATACGCCCTATGCGCGCTTGAGCAATATTTATAAAAACTGCCGCGAATGGAAAGCCTGCCTGCATTACAGCAAAAAAGCTGTGGCTATCCAGGTGCAGGATCGGGCGTGCTGGTGGAATCTGGGCATCGCTGCTACCGCGCTAAAAAAAGAAAGACTCGCCAGCAGGGTATGGGCTAAGTTTGGGCAAGTACAGATCGGGCAGGAGGAGAAGGTTTGCGTGCAACTCCAGTATGGGCATCATTTTGAAATTATTTGGGCAAAACCTGTTGATCCTGCCAGGGGGCTTATCGCAAATATACCTCATCCAGCCTCGGGCCGCCGCTACCAGGACTTGATTCTTTTCGATAATGAAATCATAGGATTTAATGTAGTGAAGTATAAAAAAATACCTGTCCTGAAAGAATTGGGTGTTTTTAAACATTCCTTCTATCATACATTTTCCTGCCAATTGCATACCAGCGAAACCGCTGATCTGATTGTGATGGCAAAAATGTGCAAAGAAGCTGGGCTGGGTTTTGAGAATTGGTCGAATACTACCCTCGTGCAAGCACGTGCTTCCCAGGCGGCGCTGCCGGAATACTATGGCAATGACTTTTTAGCATTAGCACCCAATAACTTTTTTCAAATAGCGATTGCCGCGCACAAACAATCAGAGGTGGAAGCAGTCTTGCGCAATTGGCAGCTGGTCACACTGAAAAATGCCAGCGATCTAAATCGGTACGTTTAAAAAAAAATCATTTTATCAAAAACAGGATATTCCATGAAAAAAGTGATCGCTGTAAGCCTCGTTTTATACCTATTCTTGTCATGCAAAATGGACAAAAGTACCAATCAGACTGATGCTACTCAAAAAGATTTTGTGATTGTGCCTGGCGAGCGGGTCGGTTTGATTCGAGCGACTACCACAGAGGCGGAAGTAGAACAATATTATGGCGCTAAAAATATCAAGATACAGGAAGTGCCAATCGCGGAAGGGGATACACGCGAAGGCGTTTTGCTTTTTCCGGGTACAAAAAACGAGCTTGAAATCGTGTGGGATATTGCTGCTGACTTTGGGCAACCGGAATTTATCCGCATTAGCCAGGATAACACCGACTGGAAAACCCAGGATGGAATCACGGTGGGTACTACCCTGGAGACACTCGAAAAAATCAATGGAAAACCCTTTAAATTTTATGGATTTGGTTGGGATTATGGCGGTTTGGTAACGAATTGGAACGATGGCAAACTCAATAGCTATCTGCTGGTGGCGCTTATTCCGCAAAATTTTGATAAGCTGGACAATACCTTGCGAGGAGAAGTAGAACTTTCTTCGGATGATCCTAAAGTGCGCGAATTGCAAGCGAAAATTGGCTCTATCGTCATCACATTTCAACAATAACTCCTACCTTTAGTGCGTTTTTAAACCTCAAAATCAATAAATATGAATCTCGAACAACATCCTAAACTCCAGGAAATCATTCAAACAGGCTACGAATTTAAGCTTGGTGACTACATCAGCACCGGAATTGAGATTTTTAAAAAGAACATCGGTATTTTTGTCGGTTATACTGCCGTTTTTTTCCTTATTATCATGGTGGGGTCTTTCATCCCTTTTTTAGGGAGTATCGGCTTGCTGGTGGTCACTTATCCGCTGTTGGTAGGGTTTTACCTGGGCGCACATAAGCTCCACAAAAATGAAACACTGGAATTCCGCGATTTCTTCAAAGGCTTTGATTACATAGGGCAATTACTCCTGATGTATTTAGTCACGGTGTTGATTGTGTCTATTTTTTTGATTCCTTTTTTTGTCTCTTTTTTTATTTCGATTTCCAACCTTGACAGTGATGCTTTCTTGGATGGTAATCCCTTTGCCATATTCAGCGCTTTTCCTTTTTGGACTTTTATCTTCTTTCTACCGATGATTTACCTCGCTATCGCTTGGATATGGGCGCCTTTTTTAATCGTTTTTCATAAGCTGGGTTTTTGGGATGCGATGATGACCAGCATGAAAATCGTGAATAAGAAATTTTTGATGACAATTGTCTTTGCTATTATTGTAGGCATGATTAGCTCTATTGGCATGATCGCTTTGTTTGTGGGCATTTTGCTGAGTTACCCGGTAGCGCTTTGTATGCAATATGCTGCTTTTGCTGATATTACACAACTATTACAAACCGAAGGAGAGGCACAAAGCGATATCGTAGATCATTTAGTAGCTTAACTTTTATAATTTAATCACCCTGACCGTTTCTATTTTAGTTTCACTCACGGATTCCAGGAGGAACTTACAATCGTTCAACGTGATTTCGGCATCCTGCTCCGGTATGGTAGCCATAGTCGTCACTAAATAACCAGATAAAGTATGATAATCCCCCAGCGGAAGTTGAAGCTGGGGGTATTTTTCGTTGAGGTAATTAATTTCAAGCCTCCCTGATAGAATGAATTCATTTTCAGAAACTTGAATTTCGGTGGGTCCTTCTTCATCATGCTCGTCTTCTATTTCACCAAATAATTCTTCTATAATATCTTCCAAAGTTATTAAGCCTATCAACCCCCCAAATTCGTCCACTACACAGGCTATGTTGATGCGTTCTCGAATAAACTTATTTAATAAATCGGTTATTCTCATTATACCCGGAACAAATGTTATATTCAGCAAAATACTTTGAATAGACGCTGGCTGTTGCCACAATTGTTGATGGTGAACATAACCCGCTACATTTTCCAAATCCCCTTTTGTAATAAAAATTCGGGATAACTTAGTTTCTTTAAAAACCTGCTCCAATGCTGAAATAGAAGCATCAATATCTATGTATTCTATTTCAGCACGAGGCACCATACAGTCTTGCACTTTTATATCTTTCAGGCTTAGCGCTTTTCCCAACAGGGCAGTATCAATGATTTCCCCTTCTTCTATCGCCGCAGTGGTATTAATAAATTGCTCAAAATCCAATCGGGCGGAAGAAGGGCGAATGGTTTTGGGAGGTACTTTGAAAAAGATTTTTACAATAGCCATTGCCAGTTTCATGAAAATTTGGGTGACCGGGCGGAGTAGCATCTTTAAAAAACGGATAGGATAAGCCAAAAAATAGAGCGCCTCGTGAGCATAGGGCCGGAAAAAAACTTTGGATAATATTTCACTAAAAATGATAATTAATGCAGCAAGCAGAAAAATAACGCCCAGGGTAGTGTACCAGGAAGCACTGTAGCCCTCCAGCCATCTCATGGATAAATAAATGATGATGACCAATATCAAGACTTTGCCGACGATAAGTATATCTTGAAAAAGCTGCGGATGTTCGTACAAACTACTGAGGATGTCGCCACGCTTGAGGTGTTCTCTTTTTTTTAATTCGAGGCGGATTTTATTAGCCATACCGAAGGCTACCTCTACACCTGCAAAAAAGGTGAAAAGCAATAAGAAAAAGAGGATAGAAAATAGGAGCATTTATAGCATTTTCAATTGCTTATAGCATACTTGTCATTGGATAAGGTGGTGATTTGCAGAGGCTCTAAAATTTCATACACCTATTTTTGCCTTTCCAACAGTTGGGTTTATTCCAGTTCCTTACTTATTTCCTCTACTTTTTTGCGCCCTTTCGGGGCAATGATCTTAGAATAGCTAAAATCCTGGCTGGCTTCAAAACCCAGGCCGTAAATGACCTCATCTGGTCGAGTAATGACAGAAAATTTATGGTTGTAAACTATTTTTTTTCTTTCATCCCAGAAGAGTTCTTCCGTATCTAGTCGCTCTCCTTTGTTGCTTTGCCAAATCACACTATCGCGCACCATCACCAAGCCCTTGCTCTCATATCTTACGCCATATTTCCCTGTCAAAACACTGGAAATAGAGCCATCAGGATCATAAAAATCCACTTTTACACCTTTGGTAAATTCCTGTTGGGGGTCTCTTGGGTCAAAATGGTAAAGCATCTCTTGCCCTTCGATACTCACCCGCACGATAGCCGAATCACTATAAAAAATTTTTACCCCCCTGGTGGTTTCTATGTTGGTATCCAATGCAAAATTCTGTGAGTTCAAAGATTCTTGGTTACATGCAGCCAGGAATCCCCAACAAGCGATCAGCATAAACCGAAAATAATTGCCCAGCACTGTCTAAATTTTATTACAAATTTACTTAATAATTGTGACATCCCCCTCAAAAAGAACAACTTCCTGGTCAATAAATTCTACTTCTGCCATAAATACAAAAACCCCGGGCGACAGCGGTTTGCCCTTGAAAGTGCCATCCCAACCAACGGCTTCTTGGCCCAGCGGCAAATCTTTCCTTTCAAAAATTAATTCCCCCCAGCGAGAAAATATCCTGAGTGACTTGATCTGGCTGGCCCCTTTTCCGCCAAATAAGGTGAAAAAGTCATTAAATCCATCTCCATTCGGCGAAAAAGCCGTTGGAATAAAAAGTTTTCTGTTTTTGGTGACAATAATGGTTACTTCATCTGAAGCTGTGCAGCCATTGGGGTCTTGTATGGTCACGGTGTAAGACGTTGTTTTGGAAGGATTCACTTCAGGCGAGGGGCAATCCAAGCAGGAGAGCGAATCAGGCGGAGACCATTGAAAAATGACATTGATCGCATTGGCAATAGCCGTAATCGTAGTCGCGTCGCCCAAATCAATCGTCTGATTTTCGCCGGCATCCACAGTTAGCTGTGCAGGCTGGCTGACTGTAGCGCTTGCAGTAGCTGTGCAGCCGCCATCATCGCGAATGGTAAAGTTGTAGGTTCCAGCAGCAAGATTGACAAAAATACTATCTGCCTGAAAATCTTCGCCATTCAGCCTATACTCATAAGGCGGCGTGCCGCCGCTACCAAGCAAGCTGATGCTACCAGTGGGTGTTCCAAAGCAAAGCGCGTCCGTTACATTGCCTATTGTAAGCCTTACTACCTCAGGTTCAGTAACAGTAGCAGTACCTGTACCTTCACAGCCGTTGCCATCAGTTATCGTGACAAAAAAATCGCCTGCCGGCAAGTTAACGATGGTAGGTGTTGTTTGCCCTTTATCCCATCGGAAAGTGTAATTGCCAAGGCCCCCGAGAGGCATAGCGGTAATACTACCATCCTGTTGGCCATTGCAACTGATGTCCATTACATCAAAATTAACCGTTACCGGCGGATAATCCTCTAAGGTTAAATCAAATTCACCTCTGCAAAGGTTCGCATCCAGAATGTCAAGCCTATAAACACCAGCAGTTAGATTAGTAATAGATGTGCCTGTACCAAGATTTCCACCATTCCAACTGTATTGGTAAGGGGCAGTGCCATTGGTCACCGCTATCTGGATAGCACCATCTGAAAAACCATTGCAGGTAGGGCGTGTGATGCTTGTATCAATGCGAAGACGCAGCTCCGTCACGGGAATGAGCAAGGACACTTCACAGCCATTGGCATCCCGAACCGTCACACCGTAATTACCTTCAGGAATATCGTTTAAAAAATTCATATCTGAAAAGCCTGTGCCCTGCCAGTTGTATTGATAGGGCGGCGTAGCACCGGTCACTTGTAGCGTGAGCGACCCATTGACACCACCACCACAGTTTGGCATGACAATCAGCGTGTCAAACTCGAAAGACGGAGGGCTTTGCACCGTAAAGGTGGCAGTATTGCTACAACCCAAAGCATTGGTGATAGACACGGTGTAAGCTCCTGGAAACAGCCCCGTAATATCCTCTGTGCTTTGCCCATTGCTCCAGGCAAAAGCAAGCGGCGGATTTGGGTTATTGGCAGTAAGGTTGATGGCACCGGTGAAAGTGTTGGGGCAGTCAGAATTAGTAATATCAGCTGTAATATCAAATTGATTGCTACCGACCACGATATTCAAAATCTTAGTCACTAAGCAACCACCCTCTGCTTCGATGGTAAGTAATACTGACTTCTCCCCCGGCGTATTATAACTGACAGTATGCGGGCCCCTCGAATTGGAAGTAGCAGGAGAAGCCCCTGGTCCGAAGTTCCATTGCCAGCCTCGGATTCCACCGACAAACGTAGAAGCATCAGTAAAAGTAATAGATTCGCCCACGCAAATCGTATCGGCGCTTGCTGTAAAATTCGCATCAGGGCCAACAAAAGTGCCCGTACCACCAAAATCAATCGAAAAACCACTCCCTGATTGGCTAAAGTTGTTAATCAACAAAGCATAGCTCCTGCCTGCCACCATGTCTATTGCCGCTACAAAGTTGTTATTTCCAGTGGGGCAACCGCAAGGCTCACTTGTATCGGGATCACCTTCCCGCAAACCTGTTGCTCCAGTGCAACGCAACCACTCGCTGAGGGGCGAATTTTGGTTTTCACCTGCCGCTTCGCATCTGATATCCTCTTTATTCGAGCAGTTATTGATACCGTTGGGCAACTCATACACCACGAAGTCAATATCATCCACAGGATTGAGCGGCGTGATCGTAAAGGTGAGTGTGCCCGGGTCTTTGCAAGTCCACTTGTACCAGGTAGAACCCGATTCCGACAAGGGGCAAGTTGGTCCACTACAATCCACATTGCCGATTTCGTTCCTGTCATTGCCGGAGCCACTCAAAAAAGGCACTGAAAAAGGTTCTTTATCACAAAGAATGACCGCGGTACTACAATCTCCCGAAGCTTCGGGTACAATGTCAAAATTATTAACACAAAGCTGGAACGTTCCGGTATTGCCATTGCGCGCACTCACGCGAATGAAATAGATTTGCCCTACGATTAATTGCTCACCAAAAATCTGGACAAAATCCCGATTTCCACCATCAGAAATGCACTCTACTTCTTGTAAATTATCACAACTGCCCGTATAGAGCGCAAACTGCGGTTGGCGCAACGTACCACCTGAGCGAATATCCGTATTGCCTATCACGCTCACACTCAATTCCGTTGCTTTTGCTACAAAAGAAAACCAGACATCTCTGTTGGTTTGACTGGCAAAGCAGCCCGGACGGCTCTGCGCCGAGGGTGTTGCATTTTGATTTCTAAACGCGGCGACTTCCGAGCACCAGGCATCCACGTTGTCTATTGGAATAGCGTTGATACATTCATCATTTGCCGGCTGCGCCCAAAGAATAGCTGAAAAAAACGTACAAAAAACAAAAGAAGTAGCAAATCGTATCCTCATAGTGGTGTCAGGTTTTTTTATAATATAAAAGCATGCAAGGCAGTACTGCCTTTGATTGAAGGGTGTATTGCCAATCGAAAAAGCGTCTTGTTTGGAGATAATTGCTAAGCTATAACGCTTTATGTGTGCTGATAGTGCTGGAAAAATAATTAGTTTGTTGATTAACAGACGAAAATTTTAATTCTTTTAACAAAAACCCTTCGCAAATTCATTTTTTGTAGAATGAAAATTCAAGGAAATAGACAACTTTGCAATACCTAAGCGTTGGTCTGTTGATATGAAAAAGCAAATTCCCAATCTTGTCACTTTGACGAACCTTTTTTGCGCTTGCTGTACATTAGTGGCGCTGTTCGACCGGCATTTCCCGCTAGCTGCCTTATGGCTTTCGATTGGCTTAGCGGCTGATTTTCTGGATGGTGCTGTGGCCAGGGCACTGCGCGTGAAGTCTGAGTTAGGAAAACAATTGGATTCTTTGGCCGATATGGTCGCTTTTGGAGTCGTACCAGGGGCAATGTTTTATGTGTTGCTCCACGACAGCCTATCGAACAAAAACCTTGCGTTTGCTGGATTTGTAGTAACGATTTTCGCTTGTCTTCGCCTAGCAAAATTCAATTTGGATGCCCGCCAGTCCCTTTCCTTCATCGGCTTACCAACGCCCGCAGTTGCTATTTTTGCGATGAGCTTCATGCTGATGAACCATTGGAATACCCTGGGTTTGAAGGATTGGATCGCCCATCCTGCCTTCCTCCTATCGGCAATTGCAGGCTTATCGCTGTTGATGGTATCCGAAATACCCATGTTTAGCTTGAAATTCGAGCATTTCAAATGGCGAGGCAATCAGATAAAATTTATCTTTGCAGCCATGACGGTCGTATTGCTACTCATTTTGCACGAAGCAGCACCGGCTGTGGTGATATTGGCTTACGCCACATTCTCCATTTTGCAATATTTGCTCAACAGAAAGATTTAACTATGAAATTTATAGCGGAAATTGACATCATGCCCCACAAGGAATTGCTTGATCCACAAGGCAAAACAGTTGCTAAAAACATGAAAAACGTCCATATCGAAGGAATCGAGGATGTGCGGATCGGAAAGCATGTGGTAATGACCCTACAGGCTGATTCTGAAGAGCTTGCGAAAGAAAGGGTTGAAACTGCCTGCAAAAAGCTCCTCGCCAACCTCATTATGGAAACCTACTCTTTTTCTGTAAAAGCAGTGGAATAAGCATTTCCCTATGCTCTACATCGTACCAACACCCATCGGCAATCTGGAAGATATGACGCTGCGCGCCCTGCGCGTGCTGAAGGAAGTAGATTTGATTCTGGCGGAGGATACCCGCACTTCCAAAAAATTGCTCGATCACTACGGCATTGGTACAGCACTGAGGTCTTACCATGCTTTTAATGAACACGCTACCGTTGCGAATTTAACTGCGCAATTGCAAACTGGGGTAAAGATGGCGCTGATTTCGGATGCGGGTACGCCTGCTATTTCCGATCCAGGGTTCCTGCTGGTGCGCGCCTGTGTGCAGGCAGGTGTACAGGTGACTTGCCTGCCCGGTGCAACTGCGCTCATACCCGCTTTGGTGGCATCAGGCTTGCCTTGTGATAAATTCCATTTTGAAGGTTTTTTACCACACAAAAAAGGGCGGCAAACGCGCTTTCAATACCTCGCTCAGCTGGAATACACTTTCGTTTTGTACGAATCGCCCAATCGCCTGGTAAAATGCCTGGAACAACTGGTGGACTACTGCGGCGCGGCGCGAATGGCTTGTGTATGCCGAGAATTGACCAAATTGCACGAGGACATTCGGACGGCTCCGCTGGCGACGCTTCTTTCGCATTACAGCGCACAAGCCAGTGTAAAAGGTGAAATTGTAATCGTCGTGGCAGGCTCAGTTGGTTGATCCTGTTGCTTCTAAGCTTTGGCGAGCAGCAAAATTTGAAGGAATCTTGCATTCATTTGTCTCTTTGTAGCGAAGTAGCCTAATAAGAAATCGGGTGTTGCGTTATATCCCTGTTGGATCCGTATTTGCGGTCGGCAAGGATAAAAGAATATTTGCAGTTCCAAATTTTATTTGTTTTTTTTGTTGTCCCAAAAAAGGAAGAGCTTTTTATTTCAACTAAATACCATCGGTATTGCTGTGAATGTCATTACCATCATAAAAAACATACACTTTGTCAATCCTGAGTTGTTGGCACTGCTACTGATATTGCCATTGCTGGGATTTTTTTACATACAGCAGCGCCACAAGCGCTACGCGGCGCTGCGGCTATCCTCTTTGGAGTCAATTATAGCAGTAAAAACCTGGCGCAGCCAATGGCGGAAAGTGCTACCGATACTCCGCATGCTGGCATTTGCAGCATTGGTAATTGCCCTGGCGCGCCCCCAACTAATGCTGAAAGAAGAACGTATCAATGCCGATAGTATTGACATTATGATGGTGATGGACTTGTCGAGCAGCATGTTGGCACAGGATTTTCCGCCGGATCGGCTGGAAGTGAGTAAAACGCTTGCCGCTGAATTTGTAGATAAAAGACCTTATGATCGAATTGGATTGACGGTATTTGCAGGAGAAGCCTTTACGCAATGCCCCCTGACGACCGACCATCGCGTGGTGAAAGAGTTTTTGGCAAGCTTAGAGTGTGGTTTTTTGGAAGACGGCACCGCCATCGGTATGGGGTTGGCAACCGCCGTAAACCGGATGAAAGATAGCTTATCCAAAAGCAAAGTAGCCATTTTGCTTACCGATGGGGTTAATAATTCGGGCTATGTAAAACCCCTCACTGCCGCCGAGATTGCCAAAGAGTTTGGGGTGAAGGTGTATACCATCGGGATAGGTACCACCGGCGATGCCCTCACGCCTGTGAGCCGGCGTAGCGATGGGCGCTATATTTTCGGGTTGGCACGGGTAGAAATTGACGAGGAACTAATGCAGCAAATTGCAGAAATGACCGGAGGGCGCTACTACCGCGCTACCTCTGCCGAGGGTTTGGAGCAGATTTATGATGAAATTGACCAATTGGAAAAAACAAAAGTAGAAGTAACCACCATCAAGCGTTACAGCGAAGAGTTCTATTGGTTTGCGGGCTTGGCTTTTGTTTTTTTGGTACTGGAGTTTGTGTTTAGATATAGCATTTTCAGGACAATTCCTTGAGTCGTTTGAAAAAAAAAATTGCAATACAGGCGCTGTATTTCAAATGCCTAATTTTACCATATGTTTCGATTTGAGCATCCTTATTATTTGTACGCTTTAGAAATCATTCCCTTGCTGGGGGTGTTTTTCTATTTCATGCAGCTGGCACGCCGCCGGGCTTTATCGCATTTCGCCAATAAGCCTTTGCTCAAGCAACTCACGCCCAAAGCTTCGCGCTACAAACACGCCATCAAGTTTTGGTTACTTATCCTCGCCATCATTTTTTTGGTGTTGGGCTGGGCAAACCCGCAGTGGGGCACTAAGCGCGAAACCGTAAAACGCAAAGGAATTGATGTGTTTATTGCGCTTGATGTATCCAATAGCATGCTCGCGGAAGACATTGCGCCCAATCGCCTGGAGCGCGCCAAAAAATTTACAGAAAACCTGATTGATAAACTGGAAGGCGAACGAATTGGACTTATCTTGTTTGCTGGGAATGCTTACCTGCAAGTACCCTTGACAACAGACTACGCTGCGCTCAAAATTTTTATCAGAAGTGCCAATCCTGACCTCATGCCTACGCAAGGGACGGCCATTGGCGATGTCATTTCGCTGGCTACCCGCTCTTTTCACATCGAAAATACACATCATCGCGTTTTAGTGGTGATCTCTGATGGCGAAAGTCATGATGAAAATGCCCGACAAAAAGCGGAAGAAGCCAATGAAAGCGGGTTGTTGGTTTTTACAACAGGTGTCGGTACGAAAAATGGCGGCTTTATTCCGGAAGCAAGCGGTGGCTATAAACGGGATGAAAATAACCAGCCTGTGCGCACCAAACTAAATGAGGACGCTTTGCAACAAATTGCGGCAGCAGGCAAAGGTGCTTATTTCAATTTGTCGAGCGAACCCGATCAGATTTTGAAAACCCTGGAGCAAAGAGTGGCTGTTTTAGAAAAACAAGAGTTTGAACAGCGCTCTTTCAGCGAATACGAAAGTTATTTTCAATACTTTTTAGCTCTGGCGTTGGTCGTGCTACTGATCGAGTTTATGTTGCCTTACACCAAAAGCAAATACTTGGCAGACAAGGATATATTCAGAATCTAAAACATTCAATACCTGCTGTTTAGATTAAAAAGCAATGCGATATGATTTATAAAATAGTTGCGATAAACATTGTTTTTTTGTCAATCGTTATGAATGGAAATGGGCAATCTGCTCACAAATACCTGCGCAAGGGCGATGGTAGCTATAAAAAACAGGACTATACCACAGCGGAAGAAAATTATAGGAAGGCACTTGAAAAAGAACAAACCGTGCAGGGCAGTTACAACCTGGGCAATACAATTTATCAGCAAAAGCGCTATGAAGAAGCCATCAAGCGCTATGAGGAAGCCGCTGAAAATGCAAAAGAACCTGCCGCCAAAGCCCTGGCCTACCACAACCTGGGCAATGCGCACTTTAATATGGCTGATTATGAAAAAAGTGTGGATGCTTTCAAGAATGCGCTCCGACATGCCCCAAAAGACGTGGAAACCAAATTAAATCTGGCATTGGCGCAACGAAAATTACAACAGCAACAAAATCAAGAGCAGGAGCAACAACAAAAAGAACAAGAACAACAGGAAGAGCCGCAACAAAGCCCTCCTGATAGCCCCCAGCAGCAAAACCAGCAACAACCGCAGCAGGGGGAGTCACAGGCTTCGGCGGAGGAAGGGAAAGATTTGAACCAAAAGGAAGCGCAGGATTTACTCGAAATCGTAAATCGAGAAGAACAGAAAGTACAACAAAAGCTACGCAAAGCCCAATCAAAGGGTGCAAAACCCAAAAAAGACTGGTAGGGCTGGCATAGCAATCATAACCGGAGTGGGATTTAATATTTATTTGGTTGAATCAGTCAAATTTTTAGCTATGAGATGGTTAATTGTTTTGTTGGTCTTTGGGCTATTTTTTTTGAATACCACAATCGCCCAGAAAACGCCCACTTTTCAAGTGGAAGTGAGTCAAGACTCCATTTTGTTTGGTAATTACTTCATTGTAAAATTCATACTGGAAAATGCACAAGGGCAAGATTTTCAAGCGCCCGATTTCAGCGATTTTTATATCGTGGGTGGTCCAAATATCTCTTCCAGCACAAGCATTGTAAATGGTGACATTGCACAGAAAAGTAGCTATACATTTTATCTGGAACCAAAAGATGTCGGCAATTTTTATATCCAGGCTGCGAGTATTCGGGTGGGAACACAAATTTTAGAAACCGCCCCCCTTGCTGTGCTCGTAGTGCCCAATCCGGATGGAATCAAGCAAAATACGGAACAAAAAGAAAGCTTTGATGTGCTAAAAAATCGGCGGGATTTGCTCCAGCAAACCCCTCAAAAAGAAGTAAAACCCCATCAGAAAAAAAAGAAAACGTATCGAATTTAACTCAAAGGTATGTGTAGCAGGTTTTTATCAATCATTTTAGGGATAGTGCTCCCGATTGGGCTGGGCGCACAAGTAAGCTTCGAGGCAAGCTCGAATGTCAAAAAAGTATCATTGAACAGCTACTTTGAAGTTGCTTTCACCCTCAAAAATGCAGATGGTAAGGGATTTATGCCTCCGGGATTTGAAGGATTTGTGGTCTATGCGGGGCCTTACCGCTCGGCGAGTGTCACTTCCATCAACGGCGTTAGAAGTTCAGAGCTGACCTACACTTATACTCTTAAACCGACCCAGAAAGGTAAGTTTACCATCGGTAGTGCTAAGATCAAAGCAAATGGGAAAACCTACACATCTAAACCAATTCAAATAGAGGTAGTAGATGCGAAGGCGCTGGAATCGCAATCGGGAGAAAATGATGTTTTTGTGGAAGCTATCCTCAGCAGTACCGAAGCCGTTGTAGGGCAGCAGATTACACTCGATTACAAACTCTACACAGCGGTCAACATTGATAATTACAATGTTTTAGAAGAATCGGATTACCAGGGATTTTATGCGCATGATTTGCGTAGATTCGATCTGCCGCCTGCCCGCGAAATGATCAAAGGCAAGGAGTATATAACCAAAGTTGTAAAAAGACTGGCGCTGTTCCCACAGCAAGTTGGCACACTCAATATTGCACCATTTCAAGTAGAGCTGGCAATTTTGCTGGAAGAGCCAGGCGCTAACGGCTTTTTTTTCAACCGACAGGTGCAGCGTATGATTGCCCAAACGGCGCCCACAAGCGTTCGGGTGCGCGAATTACCCCCTGCAGCCCTCCCGGCTTTTACAGGTGCAGTGGGCACCTTCACGGCTTTCTACACACTGGATAAAACGGAAGTCACCACCGATGATGTGCTGTCGCTACGCCTTTCTATCACCGGCAATGGCGACATCAAAAGGGTGCAGCCCCCTGCGCTGATGCTTTCGGATAGTTTTGAAGTATATGATCCCAAAATCATTGATGAAACTTCCTATGAAGAAAGCGGAGAACTCATTGGCAGAAAAGAAATAGAATACCTCATCGTGCCCAAAAAGCCTGGAGTATATCAGCTCAGCCCTGATTTTTCTTATTTTGATCCAGGTAAGGGAAATTACATCGCTATTGAAAAAAAGTTTTTTTCGATTAACGTTCAACAGGGTTCTCTGGAAGCACCTTCCGCCACCAAAGCTATCGAAGAAAGCGCAGAAGAAGACATTCGGTTTATCAAGCTGAAGGATCGTTTGTACCAAAGCAAGGATCATTTTTTTGGAAATACCATCTTTTGGACGCTCACGGTTCTGCCTTTTGCTCTATTGGGCTTTGTGATTTTGATAAAAAGAAGACAGCTTCAGTGGGCTAATGTTGATGCTTTCCAGTTAAAACGGCAAAGGGCGCGGGAGGTAGCACTTCGGCATTTGAAAGACGCAGCGCAGTATTTGAAAGAGGGAAAACATCGTGCTTTTTATGACGAAATTTTCAAGGCTTTGTTGGGGTATGTCTGCGACAAGTTGCACCTGCCACTTTCTACCCTCACCAAATACAATGTGCAGGAAAAATTACACACCTTGAATGTAGAAGAGCCGCTTATTCAACACTTTATGCAACTTATCCAAACCTGTGAAATCGCGCTTTTTGCAGGAAAAGAAGACGAAATAGCACAGAGTGAGCTTTATTCGGAAGCGTTAGAAGTGATAACTAAAATGGAAGCTTTTCTGGGCAAATAAAGGAAAAAATGATCTACCGCTCCTTGAAGGTGTGGCAGATTTAAAGCGTTTCTAATTGTACCACACTTTGAAACTGCGGTACAATTTTTTATCAAATAAAACCAAACCATGAAACTCGAACATTACATCCTCGGTAAGTGGACGCCGTATGAAGGCAAAGAATTACCACAATACAACGCCATTACCGGCGATGTCGTCGCTACTTGCAGTAGCGAAGGTGTTGATTTTGAAAAAGTGATGGCGTATGGGCGACAAACAGGCGGGCCAGCCCTTCGTAAAATGACCTTTCCGGAACGCGGCAAAATGCTGAAAGCGTTGGCTTTGTATTTAACCGATTTAAAACCAAAATATTATCAACTCAGTTATTGGACGGGCGCAACCAAAGCCGATAGTTGGATTGATATTGACGGGGGTATCGGCACGCTCTTCGCGTATGCGAGTTTGCGACGGAAGTTTCAAGACAGTCCGTTTTACGTGGACGGCGAAGCGGCAAAGCTTTCCAAAGAAGGCACTTTCATTGGGCAACATATCATGGTGCCAAAGCAAGGTATTGCCATTCATATCAATGCTTTTAATTTCCCTATCTGGGGAATGTTGGAAAAAATCTCCGTTAATCTTTTGGCAGGCGTACCGGCAGTCGTAAAACCTTCCGAACTCACGTCCTTTCTTACCGAAGCGATGGTGCGCGATATTGTTGCATCCGGCATTTTGCCGGAAGGCGCTCTGCAATTGGTCAACGGGCAAGGCGAAGGCATTTTAGACTTTGTGACTCCACAAGATGTAGTGACGTTTACGGGTTCTGCCGAAACGGGTAAGAAGCTAAAAAGCTTACCTCAAATCATCAACAACGCCGTTCCTTTCAATATGGAAGCGGATAGCCTCAATGCAGCTGTGCTGGGGGAAGATGTGACACTGGATTCGCCAGAATTCGACTTGTTTATCAAAGAAATACGCCGGGAGATGACCGCTAAAACCGGTCAAAAATGTACCGCAATTCGTAGAATCATCGTACCGGAAAACATCTTGGAAGATGTACAAATCGCGCTCGGTAAATCCTTGATGCAAACCACCATCGGCGACCCGCAGGCAGAGGGTGTACGCATGGGCGCGCTCGTCAGCAAGCCCCAACAGCAGAAAGTACGCCAGCAGATTGAAAAACTCCTCGAAAGTTCGCGTCTGGTGTACGGCGATCTCGAAAATTTTGAAATCATTGGCGCAGATAAAAACAAAGGCGCGTTCCTTGCGCCCATTGTATTGCTGAATGAAAAGCCCTTTGAGCAGCATGGCACGCACGTCATCGAAGCATTCGGTCCGGTGGGAACGATTATGCCTTATCGAACCCTAGAAGAAGCCATTGCACTGGCAAATATGGGCAAAGGTTCGCTGGTAAGTACAATTTGCACCTACAATCCGAAAGTGGCGATCGAGTATGTAATGAATGCAGCCGCTTTTCATGGTCGAATTTTGATTTTAAACCGCGAAAGTGCGAAAGAAAGTACGGGGCACGGTTCGCCCATGCCGATGTTAATGCACGGCGGACCCGGGCGTGCCGGTGGTGGCGAAGAAATGGGCGGTATGCGCGGCGTAAAACACTATTTACAAACCACTGCGTTACAAGGACATCCCACGATGCTCACAAAAGTGACCAACATCTATCAATATGGCGGCAAATACAAAGAAGATGCTGTACATCCTTTCCGAAAACATTTTGAAGACTTGGAAATTGGCGAAACACTCATCACTGCCAAGCACACTGTAAGCGAGGCAGACATCACCAATTTTGCAAATGTAAGCGGCGACAACTTTTATGCGCACATGGATGCGACTTCCCTCGAAGGTACGATCTTTGAAAAACGCGTGGCACACGGTTATTTTGTATTGTCAAAAGCGGCTGGCTTGTTTGTAGATGCAAAAAAAGGTCCCGTACTCCTGAATTATGGCTTGGAAGAGTGTCGTTTTACAAAACCGGTGTATCCCGGCATGACCATTGGCGTACGTTTCACCTGTAAAGAAAAAGTTGCACAGGAAAAACGCGACGAAAACGACGTGCGCAAAGGAATTGTCAAATGGCTGGTAGATGTGTACGACGAAACCGGTGAAACGGTTGCCATCGCAACGATCCTGACGATGGTGAAGATGCGGGAACAATAACTTTACGAAGCAATTTACCTTATTTTAGATGATAGAAATCACAAAGCGACTGCCCGCATCCGATTACAAACGGCTACAAACGGCATTAAACGTTTATCCAACGACTCTTTCCATCTTATCTCTGCAATTTTGTTAAAAAAAATGCAGTACGAACTCGCTTCTTACCAAGGGCAAGTAGTTATTTTCATTCGCTTTGAAAAGGATGCAGCCCTCAACGCGGAGGTGAAAAAGTGGGCGGGCGTGCGCTGGAGCCATTCCCAAAAGGCATGGTACGTGCTGGATACAGCATTTTACCGCGAAAAATTTGGTTTGCCGCCCAAGCCTTTCATTGGGAAAGCGGTACTGTTACACATTCATCCTATCAATCAATCCGCACTACAATTATACATTGAAACCTTACAACTGAAGGCTTATAGCCCTCATACCATCCGAACTTATCGCAACGAATTTGCACAATTGCTCTACGTACTGAAAGATAAAAGCGTAGAAGAACTGGATGCCACCCAACTGCGCAGTTATTTTTTGTACTGCACCAATACCTTGAAACTCTCCGAAAATACGATACACAGTCGGCTCAATGCCGTCAAGTTTTATTTCGAGCAAGTACTAAAACGGGAGCAATTCTTTTTTGAAATACCGCGCCCCAAGAAACCCTCCATCCTGCCCAAAGTTATTCATGTTAAAGACATCAAAAAGCTATTCGAGGTGACCACTAACCTCAAGCACAATACCATGCTGAAACTTTGCTACGGCATGGGTTTGCGTGTCAGTGAAATTGTGAATCTGAAAATCACCGACATTGACAGTAAAAATATGCAGGTTTTTATCGAAAGTGCAAAAGGCAAAAAAGACCGGTACGCCAACCTGCCCGAAAGTATTCTGCTGCAATTAAGAGCGTATTATGTGGAATACAAACCCAAAAAGTACCTATTTGAAGGGCAATACGGCGACCAATACAGCGTACGCAGCGCCCAAAAAGTATTCGCCGATGCCCTCAAAAAAGCAAAAATCAATAAGACCGTAGGCATACATGGCTTGCGGCACAGCTTTGCGACGCACCTGCTGGAAGCCGGCACAGATATTAGTTTTATCCAACAACTGCTCGGGCACAACGACCTGAAAACGACCTTACGATACACCCACGTGAGTAAAAAAGCCCTGAAAAACATCAAAAGCCCCTTGGATAATCTGTAATAAGTTGATGTACTAATTTGCCAATGCGCCGATTTTTGATTTTACGTTTACAAAACTTTGAAGGTTTTGTAAACGTAAGTGGATAAGCCCTCTAAAACCGCTGCGCATTTTGTATTGTCCTAGATGGGATTTTCAACTATTGCGTACTACGCATTTTGTATTGTTGCTAATGCCATTGAAGTGTATATTTTGAATTAATCTATTCATTATCAGGCAGTAAAATTAAAAATAGCAACCGTTTGGCGATTCGATACACTTGCTTTATCTTTACCAAAGCACTGAAAAAAGTGCGTATATTAACGCGTTAGCTGCAAGTTTAAACGACCATACTAAAAAATATCATTGTGAAATCAAAAAGGACAGTTCTAATTACAGGTTCAACGTCAGGCATTGGAAAAGCTACGGCTATTTCTCTTGCTGAAATGGGTTGGACTGTGATTATTCACGGACGAAAAGAAAAAGACTGCCAAAGCACTGTTCAAGAAATCAAAACTTTAACACAAAACACAAATATTGACTTCATTGTTGCAGACTTATCTGACTTACAGGCTGTTAATCAAATGGCAAACACGATTATTGAAGAGTACCCAAGTTTAGACGTTTTGATAAACAATGCAGGAACTTTCAGCACTTCTCGCAAAATCACAAATGACGGTTTAGAACAAACCTATGTGGTTAATTACCTTTCAAGATTTTTATTGGTACAAAAATTATTAGAAACTCTTAAAAAAAACAGTCCAAGTAGAATAGTTGATATTAGCGGTGCTTATCACTCCAAAGGTAAAATTGACTTCAATGACCTTACTTTGAATAACAATTACACAATGGCAAATGCCAATAATCAATCTAAATTGGCAAACGTATTGTTTACATACAAACAAGCAAGACTGCTAAATGACAACGAAGTAACGATAAATACCCTACATCCAGGCGCTGTAGATACGGGTTCAGTATTGCGTAGCAATGAGTTTTCGTGGCTTTTCAAATTAATGTATCAACTACTGCGTATATTTTTCAAAACCCCTCAACAAGGTGCTGAAACATCAATTTACTTGGCAAGTTCTGAAAGAGTTGAAGGAAAAAGCGGAAAATATTTTGAGAATAAAAAAGAAGTACAAAGTTCTACAATGAGTTATGATACGGACTTACAAAACAAACTTTGGGACAACAGCTTTAATTACCTCAAAACAAATAACTATCTCTAAAATGAAACAGAAAATATTTATTACTTCGTACATCATATTAATTTTGGTAATGTTTATACTGCCTTTTTTCACGGCAGACGGCTATTCCATTATTAGCCATACGACAAGCCAGTTAGGTGCACAACACACAAAAAATGCTTGGATAATGAATTTCACATTTGCATTAATGGGTATAACAAGTATTTATGCAGGATGGACACATTTTCATAAATATTGGTTACATAAAATTCTATTGTTATCTTTTGGATTATCACTTGTTTTTACTGCCATATTCAGTCACGCACCTATCACATCAAATTTAGCGTTTAGTTTACGAGAAGATGAACTTCATTCACTTTTTGCTTCTACGACAGGTTTCAGCTTTACTATTTTAGCAATTTCGACAGGTTTTATCAAAGACACAAGAAATAAAAAGTTTCTACCAATTTTTATTGGAGTTTTAGCCACAACATTATCAATAATGATGTTTGCAATTGAAAGTTATATGGGTATTTGGCAAAGACTAATTTTTATAACATCTTTCGCTTGGTTGATATTTGAATTTAATGACAAAGTTGACGGAAAACAGAACACCAGCAGCTAACAACGGTTTGGCGTAATGGCGGGTGCAGTGCTTCGTAGAAACATTTGCGATATATTTGAAGTGTGTGCTTCGTATGAACATTTGTGCTAAAAATCCGCCACTACGCCAAGCCGAAAAACGTTATAAGCGATTTTAAAAAGACCATAATGGCGAAACAGACAGCGAAGAAAACGACTAAAGTGACCACCAAAAAAAAGGTTGACAAACCGACTGCAAAAAAGGCGGTTAAGAAAACTGCACCTAAGCCTGAAAAAACTAAGCCGACAAAAAAGGTTATTAAGAAAGCTCCTGCAAAGCCGACTGTTAAAGCTAAAAAAGTAGTAGTTGCCGACACACCGACAGTTATTAAAAAGACTTTTGACAAAATCAATTTAATCTCGCATAAATTTACAGAACCTAACGAACATCCAACAAAGCTTAAACCGAACAAATTAAGCGTATCAGAAATCAACGGTATTGGAGGAAATACCTACTTGAAATTTCATTCGGCTGGAATTAAAACAGTCGAAGATTTTGCAAACGCTGGTGTTTCCAAAATTTCACAAGTATTGGGTTGGACAGAAAAAGGCGGACTACCTTTTTATTTAAGAGGGCTTGCAGTTTATCAAAACAGAGTAATCAAAATAAAAGCTCCGAAAAATATTTCTCAAAGTCCAATTTACTTAGACATCGAAACCGACCTTTTTCAAAGAACAGTTTGGATGATTGGTATTTACATTACTAAGACCAACGAATTCATACAATTGGTTGCTGACAGACCAAAAGATGAACCAAAAATAATAAAGCAATGCTTGGAAATTCTATCAGACCATCCAAACGAACCTGTTATTTCTTATTCAGGTTCACGTTTTGACGAAAGAGTTTTAAGAAAAAGATTTGACGAAGAAAAATTGAAACATAACCATTTAATATTTGACGACATATTACTTGACATTAAGGCTTCATTAGCATTTCCAATCAAAGCTTATACACTCGGTGACTTGGGAGAATTTTATGGTTATAATTTCAAGCACCCAAATATGGACGGACAGCAAGTTGCAATGCTTTATTCTCAATACGCAAATGACTTAAAGAAATTTAGAGGGTATGACAAACTTTGCGACTATAATGAAGATGACGTTAAATCAATGGTATCTGTTGTTGAACACATTTATTTAAAATAATGGCAAAGAGACTCAGGCTTTCAGAACTCGTAAACGAAATAGATGATGCAATTCAAAACAGATTTGCCGGAGAAACTTTTTGGATAACCGCAGAAATAACAGATGTAAAAAAACAAACAGACAAGCGTTGGTGCTTTTTAAAATTCATTGAAAAGGAAGGACATTTAATTACTGCTGAAATTAAAGGCGTTTTTTGGGCAAACACTTTTCACAATGTTGAAAAATTCGAGAAACTATCAGGACAAACATTTGCTAGCGGACTTGAAATAACTTGCAATGTAAGGGTTCGCTTTCATAAACGATATGGAATTGACTTAGAAGTTTTGGAAATTGACCATACATATTCATTAGGCAAATTAGAACTTGAAAAGCAACAAACACTTGACCGCCTTGTAAAAGAAAATCCAAAATTAATTCGGCTTATTGATGGACAGTATTTTACAAGTAACAAATCGATTGAATTACCAATTGTATTGCAAAGAATTGCATTAGTTACTGCACCAAATTCTGATGGACAAAGAGATTTCAAGCAAGAAATTGAAAATAATCTATACGGCTATGCCTTTTCAATCTCTGAATTTTTAACACAAATACAAGGCGACAATTCAAGTAAATTAATAATTCAAAAGCTAAAACAAATTGAAGCAGAAAGAGAAAATTTTGATGTTGTAGCCATAGTTCGTGGTGGAGGTTCACAAACAGACTTCAAACCATTTGATGATTACGACTTATCAAAATACGTAGCATCATTTCCTTTGCCAATTTTAACGGGCATTGGACACGATAGAAACACAAGTATTGTTGACCTTATGGCTCGACAACATAAGACACCAACCAAAGTTGCGACAAACATTGTTGAACACAATTACAACTTTGAAAGTGAAATTATGGAATTCAAGGAAAGGTTTTTTGAGACAGCAGAAAGTATGATTGACGAGGCAAAGGACAATTTGCTTCAAATGAAGCGAACTGTAAAGGCATACAGCCCAACAACAATTTTAAATAAGGGTTACGCTATTATTACAAGCAATGACCAAATAATTATTAATCCGAAAGACATAAAACCTAATTCAGAAATAAAAACCATTTTAAAAAATGAACTTATTCATAGCACAGTAACAAAAAAATCAAAGAATGAACTTGACATATAACAAAGCATACAACGACCTTTCAAAGCTTGTTGACCAAATTGAAGACGAAAAAATTCAACTGGACACACTTGCCGACAAAGTGAAACAGGCAAAAGAACTTATTGACTTTTGTGAAACAAAATTGCGGACAATTGACAAGGACGTAAAGGCAGCATTGACCGACAAGAAACCAACGACACGAAAGAAAAACCGCTTATAACACGGGTTTGGCAAAAGTGGCGGTTCAGTGCTCCGCAGACACATTTGTGGTTAATCAAAGTTTGGTTCTCCGCATCAACATTTGTGGTGAAAATCGCCACCTTCGCCAAGCCGCCGACCGTTAGCGGTAAGCAATATGACGATAATGAAACACATAACGACACTATTTTTAGG
>CAZGJN010000010.1:0-97338 GCA_964526645.1 uncultured Saprospiraceae bacterium | reverse complement strand
ATCCTGTAAAGTTATTACTTTTTTTTGCTTTATTTAGTGCGTAACTCCTGAGATACTTCATAAGCATCTATTTGCTCAATTGTTAGATAGTTCATTGTATAAATTTGTTATTTATGGCAATATTTAACGGAAATTAGTTTATTACAACAGTACAGTCATGAAACCATGAAACCATGAAACCGTGAAACCATGCAACCATGAAACCGTGAAACCATGCAACCATGCAACCATGAAACCGTGAAACACATTTTGTTTTACAAAAATAAACATTTTGGTGGTGGAAAATTCCTAAAAAGGAACTAAATCTCCTGGTATTTGTTTTATCCAAATTATTTACGCATTTTGAGCAGTAGAAATCGAACGAGATGGAAACAGTAAGACAGAAACAAGTAGCCGAACTCATCAAACGCAATTTTAGTCTGGTATTACAAGCCGAAGGCAGTTACATCTACGGATCCAGTGTGCTGGTGACAGTGACAGGTGTGAAAATGACGCCCGATTTTAACCTCGCCAAGATTTATCTTAGCGTTTTTAACACAGAACATAAGCAGGAGACGATGCTGGAAATGGAGGATGAATTGCCGCGGCTCAAGCAAGCACTGGCTACACGCATTCGCAAGCAAATTCGTCGGATGCCGGATATTCAACTTTTTCTGGATGATACGATTGATGAAATGTATCGAGTGGAGGCACTGTTTAATCGCCTGCGTGAAGATAACCAAATGGGTAAAGAGGAGGGAAATGGCGAATTAGAATAATATTCGGCAAGCTTGGCATTAGCATTTGTTCATTTTGTTAATAGTGCTTCCCAAAGCCTTTATACTGATTCATTAAAGATATACAAAAGCTACTTTTGAATACCAGATTGATAATTTCTGACAATTCGCATCCACTTTGTTCAATTTTTCATTTTGATATTTCAGGAAAGATAACTCAAGTCATAAATTTCTGTCAAAATGGAATTTTTTATCTTAAATTTGGCAATAGAAAGTTTTAATAAGCCTAATTTGTCCAATCAAAACCCAAATCATGTTTAGCAAATTTTTTAACGCTATCAAATCCCTGTTTTCATCTCTTTTTGGCGCTAGCAAAAAAACAGCAGTGCAACCACAAAAACTTAAGCCTACGATTCCCGATGAATTGATTCCGCAAGATGGCTCTGAGGTAAAACCCGATACTATTGTGGCAGAGGCAAGTGAGATGGATCGGATCGTGCTGCTACCCAATGACCCCAGCAAGGATTTTGATGAGGATATTTTTGAAGAAACAGAACAACCCAAGGTGGAAACACCTAAACCACCGGTGGCGGAAGCTAAGCCAGCAGCGGATAAACCCGCTGATAAACCCGCCGAACAGCCTGCCAAACCCGTGCAACAGGGGCGTTATTTGTGGTGTTTGGATAATGGACACGGGAAAAAAACACCCGGCAAGCGCTCGCCTGTTTTTGATGATAAAAAGACACAGTTTTTTGAATATGAATTCAATAGAGATATTGTAAAACGGATTATCAAACAATTGGATGAAAAAGGGATCGCTTACTTTAACGTAGTGCCCGAAGTGGATATTGATGATTTCCTGGAGGGGCGCGTCAATCGTGCCAACAACAAAACATCGGAACTCCCCAAACTGTTCGTGTCTGTACATTCCAATGCTTCTCCTGCCAAAAGCGCCAATGACTGGGGTCCCGACAATGTGAGCGGCATCGAAACGTGGTTTTATCATGGCAGCAAGCGCGGGCAAAAGATGGCAAGCATTTTTCAGAAATACCTGATCAAAGAAACGGGCTTCAAAAATCGGCACCTCAAGTCTAAACCCGAAGGGCAGTTTTATGTATTGCGGAAAACCAAAATGACTTCCGTATTGACCGAAAATGGCTTTTATAATAACAAAAAAGAAGCGGCGGAACTGATGAAAGACGAGGTGCGCCAAAAAATAGCAGACGCGCATGTGGCTGCCATTGTGGAAATTGAAAAGGACGGTATTTGAGAAGAATAAAGCTTTAAAAAAGATGCTTCGAAATAAAATTTGGTTATCAGTCTTATTTTTTTGGACAGCCAATATTATTGTTGGACAACAGCTTTTGAGTAGCGAACCTAAGGGCGGTTTTACAAAAGAAGAACTTACGGCGCTGTTCGGTCCTTTCGCACAATATGGGGTGAAAATGCATAAAATTTTATACACTACCCTCGATGTCAAAGGTTTACCCGATACAGCCTCCGGTTTGCTGATCGTCCCGGATCGCCCTAACTCCATATTTCCGCTGCTGTGTGTGCAGCACGGTACGGTAGATTCAAAAACGGATGTACCTTCCAATCTGAGAGGAGGCTATGAATTAGCGGTTGTTTTTGGGAGCTTTGGATATGTCACGGTAGCTCCAGATTTATTGGGCTTGGGCGAATCAAGGGGCTTTCATCCTTACGTGCATGCAGCCTCAGAGGCAAGCGCTTCTATTGACATGCTGTATGCAACACGAGCATACGCCTCGCAAAATAATATTCTGCTCAACGACCAGTTGTTCATCACGGGGTATTCACAAGGAGGGCATTCTGCGGCGGCATTACACCGAGAACTTGAACGAAATTTTTCTCAGGATTTTACCGTCACTGCTTCCGCGCCAATGTCGGGGCCATATAGTATTTCTGGCGAAATGCGCAGGCTTATTCTGAGCGATGAGGCGTATTTTTTTCCGGCTTATGTACCCAATACCCTACTTTCCTATGATCTGGTTTATGATTTATTCGATAGCGTGGCGGTCGCTTTTAAACAGCCTTATGCCGAATGGATTGAGAAATATTACGAAGGTATATTTACGCTGGGCACGTTGAATGATTTGCTGATCACCAAGTTGACACAAGACCACGGTGCTTCTATATCAAAATATATGTTTCAGGATAGTGTGCTAAACGCAGTAGCAACAAACCTTGACCACCCGGTGAATGTAGCTTTGCGAGACAATGACTTGTACAACTGGGCTCCCCAAAGCCCTACGCGCTTGTTTTATTGCAAAGCGGACGATCAAGTGATTTACCTCAATAGTGTGGTAGCGGATTCGGTGATGAATCTGCTTGGCGCGCCTGATGTGGACGCGGTTGACGTTAACTCCACTGCCGATCATGGCGAGTGCGTAGTGCCTGCTGTGACACAGGCTTTTTTGTTTTTCTTGCAATATCAAAGCATTACAACATCAGTTGAGCAGCCGGACATTGCTTCTGATATCAGGGTTTTCCCAAATCCGACATCTGATAGGCTTACTTTTGTTAGCCTGCCCGATGATGCTTTTCTTCAGCTGTTGGATGTAAATGGAAAACTTGTTTTACACCAAAAAATGAATCAACCCCAGCTTTCCGTTGAGCAATTGCCTCCGGGCATCTACTTCCTGCGCCTGAATTGGCCCACGGGCTATTGGAGCAGTAAAATTGTGAAGCAGTAGCGTGCGCAAAAGGATTTATCAGATCAAGCGTTTTACGGTTGTCCTCGAATCTATTTTTAAGGCGGCATTCAGGTTCAATAAGTTTAAACCAGGCGTTTTGCCCACTTCGATACTGCCCAACTCTTTTTCAAAGCCCAGCGCCTCAGCACCGTTGAGCGTTGCCCAGCGCAGCAGGGTTTCAAAGGGGATATACGATTGATACTTAGCAATTGTTTTCATTTCTTCCAGCACCGAGAGTTGCCAGTTGGAGGTCAGGCTATCCGTTCCGATCGTCAGGCGGGCATTATTATCAATAAAATATTTGTAATTTGGCAATCTGTTTTCGATGTAGAGATTAGCGTTGGCGCAAGTAGCCCAATACACGCGGTCACTCCAGCTTTGTGCCGCTTGGATATCAGCCGGTGTTGTCATGGTATTGTGCACAAACAGGTTTCGGTTAGCAGGGTTTAGATTTGCCAAAGCATAGTGGATAGACGTTTTTCCAGTAGGCTGGAAATGGTCAATCGGAAAACCAAAAGACCTATAAAATTCTAAGAAATCGCCAGTTTTATTTAAAAAGAAAGCATCTTCATGCACTGTTTCCTGGTTGTGAATACTCACAGTGGCATCCTCCTCATTCACGGCATTAATTTTTTGAAATAAACCTTGCGTCACCGTGTAAGGTGAGTGGGGCACGCAGCTTTTGCGATTGCCGTGCGCGGTGCTTTGCCCATCATACACCATTTTATAATCCTCAAAAGCCTTGTCGGTCCAGCTATCTTGAAAAAAATCAAACATCTCCACGAAAGTATAATAGCGGATTTTGCTTTTATCTTTTTGTGGGGCTGTATCCAGTTTGTTGGAAATATCCCCCACTGCTACAATTCCATTTTCATACATTTCCTGGTCTGCTTTTGAAATAGCCGCCAGTATTTCTTCCATAGGGATATTGCGAAAATTGACCACCGTTTTCAGGAAAGGTAGCAAGCCCGTGCCCGTATCCGCCTTGCCTTTCATGTGCGATAGCTCTAAGTGGCAGTGCGTATTTATAAAGCCCGGCACAATTACCCCTTTGTGAACAGTAAAGCTTGCAGGATCGTGGTTGTGACGAGCATCTATTTGTAATATTTTTCCTTTGTCATCAACGATGATCAGCCCTTTGGGGATAGGCTCAGAGGCAACCGGAAAGACGAAGTCGGCACTGATTTTTTGCATACCTGGTAGATTTTGCCCAAATATAGTGTTTTGTTGTATATTTTGGGCAATTCCTGTGGAATCGAAGGGCGGATATCGGCTAATGAAATCTATCAATTCACGTGGGTTTACTTAGATTTATACAAGGAATCGCTACGTCTGTCCGAAAAAAATAGAGCAGTTTTTAAAAATACTTTACCTTTGGAGTTTCGTTTTTCAACAGAAAGCGATCAAAGAATGTTGTTGTACTCGATTCACTTTTATAAACAGAATAAATAAGCATGGAATATCTGGTGATGGCAGGTCAATTGATGTTGAGCCTGGTCATTCTCGTTACATTGCATGAATTGGGGCATTTCTTGCCTGCAAGGCTATTTGGCACGAGAGTAGAAAAATTCTATTTGTTTTTTGACCCCTGGTTTGCCCTTTTCAAGATCAGAAAAGTAGATGGACGCTGGCATTTTTCCAGTTTTATGAATAAAAATGAGGGCTATCCTGCGGAGCGCAAGGACATCACGGAATATGGCTTGGGCTGGCTGCCACTGGGCGGATACGTCAAAATTTCGGGGATGATTGACGAGAGTATGGATACCGAACAGATGAAGGGAGAACCCCAACCCTGGGAATTTCGCTCCAAAACTGCCTGGCAACGCCTCATTATCATGCTAGGTGGCGTAACGGTCAACTTTATACTGGGATTTTTCCTCTATGGTATGGTGCTCTGGATTTGGGGAGAAGAGTACCTGCCCAACAAAAATGTCAAGTACGGTATTTATGTTGATTCTTTGGGCATGGAGCTTGGTCTGCGCGACGGCGACCACCTCATTGCCGTTGGCGATAAGCCTTTTGACAAAATGAATGATCGCTTGGTAGTGCAAGAGATTATCATCAACAATGCTTCTAAAATCACCGTAGAACGAGATGGACAACGCCGCGACCTACCGGTGGATGCAAAGTTTGTGGATATCCTGTCTCGCCATGAAAATAAGGACAAAATTTTGTTTGATGCGCGTGCGCCTTTTGTAGTGGATCGGTTTGTCAAAAAGGCTCCTGCGGAAGGTTCCGGAATTAAAGTAAATGATCAAATTATCGCCCTGAATGATGTAGCAACACCTTATTTTAATGATTTTCAACGCCTTGCAAGAGAATTCAAAAATAAAAAAATCAAAGTAACCGTGCTGCGCGACCAGAAGGACACCCTCTCATTTAGCATGGTGAGCACTGAAAACGGCACAATTGGTATTTATCCGAAAGGCTTGAGGCACTTTTTTGAGTACCAAAGGCAGGATTACACTTTTTTGCAAGCCATGCCAGCCGGTGTCACTAAAGGCTGGACTTTTCTCGTAGCACAATGGAAAGCTTTCGGGCAAATGTTTAAAGGCAGGATCAAAGTATCCGAAAGCCTGGGCGGCTTGGGTTCTATCGGCGGTATGTTTGGTGCAGAATGGATTTGGGAACGCTTCTGGACGATGACAGCAGTGCTTTCTCTGGTCTTGGCTTTTATGAATTTATTACCAATTCCGGCTTTAGATGGAGGGCATGTGGTGTTTTTGTTGTACGAAATGATAAGCGGCAGAAAACCAAGCGATAAGTTTATGGAATGGGCAACGACGATTGGCTTTATTCTGGTGCTGGCTTTGATTTTGTATGCCAATGGGCTGGACTTTTTCAGGTGGATTTTTAAATGAGTAAGTAGTAGGGCAGTTTTACAGTCGCCTGTTGAAAGTATAATTAATCTGACAATCAACTTCTTATAAAATATTTTATTTAAACTTAAAACTGTTTTTTTACTTGCTTACTCTAATTTAAACAAGGTTTCATTATCTTTATAAGATGCTGATTTGCTGCTTTTTATAACCTTATTAGCCTATTGGCAAATCAGCACATTCCCCCTTAGCTATGAACTACTTCACTTTTTTCGATCTGCCCATTACTTTTATCATAGATGAAGCCTTGCTTCGGCAGCGATTCTACGAAAATAGCAAAAAGTATCATCCTGATTTTTATACGCTGGAATCAGATGAAAAGCAAGCCGAAATCTTGGAGCTTTCGACTTTCAATAATGAAGCCTACCGCACATTGTCAGATTTTGACAAGCGGATGCAATATATTCTGAAACTGAAAGGAGTATTGGCAGAAGAAGGCAAAAATGAGATTCCGCAGGATTTTTTGATGGAGATGATGGCGCTTAACGAATCCCTCATGGAGTTGGAATTCAGCTTTGACGCAAGCCTCCACCAAGCTATTTTGCAAAAAATAGAGCAAGTCGAAAACAGCATTTTTAGGGAAGTTGCGCCTCTTTTTGAAAATTACACGGATGCAAAAACGACCCCTGAGGAACTTTTCGCCATAAAAGATTTTTATTTAAAAAAAAGATACCTCTTGCGCATTCGGGAGAATTTATCTAAATTCGCCTCGCTTTAAGCAAAAGGAACTAATTTCGATGCCGAAGTGGCGGAATGGTAGACGCGCTGGACTCAAAATCCAGTGTTGGCAACAACGTGTGGGTTCGAGTCCCACCTTCGGTACAAGCACAAAAGCGACAAAACTACAAATTACCGGAATGGCGGAATTGGTAGACGCACACGTTTCAGGGGCGTGCGGGGCAACCTGTGCGGGTTCGAGTCCCGCTTCCGGTACACATTAAGAATCAAAGCGTTACGAAATGGAGTTTTCGGGGCGCTTTTTTATTTTAAAATAATTTTCAAGCGAAAAGCATGTTCATTTGTATCAATAAATCTCAAAATAGGATTCCATTTTTCATAAAGTATTGTTTGTTTTAATAAGTACATCCTCACACCTTGATGAATACTATTCTTATCTTATACCAAAATAAATTGAAATTGCGTATTTTAATACTTCAAAGGCTTATTTTTCAAGTAATTAGACACTGATAGCTGCTTAGTGTTAACTGCATATCGGTATAAGTAGTACTTCCGGTTGTGTTATAAAATATATGATACTTGAGAATTTAGTGCGATTACAAAAATAATTTATTGAAGCATTCAACCACAAAACCGCAAAATATCAAATCTAATATATAAAAGCTTTAACAGCCTTTAATTTTGCGGTCAAGCTACAGTAAAATAAAACTTTTGTTACAGTGTATTAAGCCAATGGACAAAAATTAGAAATAAATATAATTGGTAAATCAGTTTCTTTGAAAACTTGGTAAATCACCTTTGAAATCGAGCTAATCTAGCGCAAATACAATTGTTTCGCCCTTCATCAGCATAGAAAATCCAAACTTTCTTGCCCTTGTTTTGAACAAAAGAATAGAATTCATCAATTAAAATTGGCTGATAATGCTTCCTAAGAGGCAGGATCGAGCAATGCTTTGCATATTGAATAATCAGATGAATTACACCACTTACCTGACTTGAAACACCGCGGCGCAGTCTCGAATGCCATTACTATGTATCAAGGGCCTTATGATTTGCTTTTTCAATCGGGGATCAGATTCTCGATTTTGACAAGTATGTTGAAACTGTTTGCCACAGTCCTTTCACAAAAGTTCTGTTTTCCGGTACTTTTTATGCCGTTTTTTGCAATATTGGGACTGTTGCCGGTGAGGACACTGAACTTTGATTTTTATTTGACACATCCTTCAAAGTTAGTCCTCGTTGTCTTTTTTCGCAATCGTCATACATCTTTTTGTCCGATCTAAAAAAATATTCAATAAATAATAATATTCGTGTTCTTCTTCGTTTATAGCTTAAACACCAAAACGCTAAAGAAATATGATACCTCGCTTGTATTTTTTCATCCTGTTTTCCAGTTTTTTTATAATTAATACCTTCGCCCAGGATTGCCAGGAGTTGGTGCAAAAATTTACTAAACTTACCCTTGCCGAAGGAGATGCACAATTGAAAATTGATGGAGGAAAGTACAAGGAAGGAATAGAAGCCTCTCGTAAAAGTAAAGCGCTTTCGGAAGAATATAGGTATCCAGATGGCATACTGAGAGGTAATAACTTAATAGTACGCGGTTTTATCCAGCTTTTAGAATACGACTCTGCCAGACATTATGCGCAGTGGGGCTTGGACTTCATTGAAGAATATCAGGATAAGCTCAGCCCAATGATAAAGATGGCGGCTCAATTTGTGTATGGGGTGACAATGGTGGAAACAGGATGCTATCGGGAAGGCTTGAAAGTATTACAAAGCATCCCAAATATATTAAATACTCCAGTACTATTAAAAATGGATTACTGGGATCAGCCTTGTATGCAGTCTATGATCCGCATGATGCAGCAATTTGCGCCAACGCAGAAACCATTGGCTCTGGGGCATACTTATACTTTTATAGCAGAGGCGTATGGTAATTTGCAAAATACGGAGCAGGCTGTAGCATACCATTTGGCTGCGGCGGAGTATTATAAGCGAGCTGGCAGTACCGCTGATCAGGCGAATGCTTATATCAACGCAGGTAGTGCAGCGCAAGCTGCATTTTTTCGCTCAGGGATAGATACCTTACAAAGCAAGCGATATTATCAAAAAGCGTTGGAATTATTACGAAAAGCTCAGGGAGTTGCCTTACAACAGGGTATGATACATCATTTTCTCGGTGCCATGTATGAATATGGACAAATGCCATTGCCAACTGCTATAAGTCACCTCGACTCTGCATTATTATATATAGCAAAAGCCGATAGTGTACAATGTTTTCAGATGACGCGCCTGACTAAATCACAGTTAAGTACCCTTTTCTATGCAGAAAAGGCGGCTTTATTGTCTAAAATGGGAAATCTGAAAGAGAGCGATCAAATAGTGGAAACTGCAGGATTAAATATCGAACAAGCATTGAAGCAAACACCCAATCTTACCTTTACACTACTACCAACCAGCATTTATCATATTTTGAGTATTACCTGTGTCAGAAATAATAATTCATTAAAAGCGAAGGAATACTTCAATAAAGCTTGGTCAATCACCCATCCTGATATTCCTGTTGAATCTATGCCTGAACACATAAAAAACAATGAACAAATTGCTTATGATGGGATTAAAACCCGACTGCTGCTATATGCCCGCGGTAAAATTGCTGAACAGGATTATTTATTGGATAACAGAAAAAATCCTTTCCTATTGGCAGAGGCACTGTCTTATTATGAAGCATCCATTGATTTACATAACGATAAGCGAAATTCATTCACTTTATTAGGCATTAGCCCTCTGATAGAGGAAATGAATATTGCCAGCCTTAATGCCCAATATACTTCATTGTATGCCGATGCTTTCATGGCAGCATATTTATTGTATGATACCACCAAAGATCCTATTTATTTAGAAAAAGCTTATATCATCTCTGAAAAGAACAAATCTTATATTTTGCGAAAAAATCTGCGAGACCTTCGACAAGTCAATGGCATTCCAGATGAGCTATTATTGAGAGAGACGACTTTGCGTGACTCGGTCATGTATTGGCAGAAGCAAATTGCCCTGGCAGTAAATAGTGGACAAATAGAAAAAGTATCTCAGTATAATGATCAAATAATTAATACAAAGAAAAGTATCGAACAGCATTTTGGGCAAATACGCCGAGATTATCCAACTTTCTATGGATTGGCTTATGCCGACGAGATTCCACGATTGGCAAAGGTACACGAAACACTTACTGATGATACTACTGCAGTACTTTCTTATATTTATTACAATGATACAATCACTTTTGTTACATTATTCCGATCAAAATATGACCCGCTTATATTACCTATCAAAACATCAGAATCTATAGCTCAGAAGGTAAATGATATGATGCAAATAATTACCGATGTAAATTTAAGCAATAATAACAATGCTACACAAACATATCTGGATCATGCAGCAACATTATATTCAAATTTAATAGCCCCTGTAGCATCGGGATTAGAAAAAATAAAGAGATTGATAATTATAGCAGAGGGACCTATACAGCGCCTTAATTTTGAGTTATTGCTTACGCAGCAATACGTTTTGCCTAAGGGAAAAGGTTTTGAACAGAGTCGGGAATTTCCCTACCTACTCAAAAAGTATGCTATTAGTTATGCTCCTTCTCTTAGTTTTTTAGTGGAAGTAAATCATTCCGGAGGGAATAATGATGTACAGCATCTGCGATATGGGGGATTTGAGCCGGATTATAGCAAAAGTAAATTTCCGTCTTTTAATGAAGCGAAAGAGATCAAAGTAAAATATTTTCCGCAAGATGCAGAAACCTGGCGTGGGCAGCAAATAACAAAGACTATATTCAAAGAACTGGTAAAAAAATATTCATTTGATATTCTCCATTTTTCGGGGCATTCCCAATTGGATGCCTTGCGACCATTGGATAACCGAATGTTGTTTGTGCGAGACGAACCCTCCTACCTGGATACGTTGACTCTATCAGAGCTTTATACCATGCGCATCCGTGCCAAACTGGTGATTTTGGGTAGTTGTGATTCCGGCAACAGCCGCTTTGTACAGCCGGGCGAGGGATTACTGAGTTTGTCCAGAGGCTTTGCCTACGCTGGCTGTCCTGGCATGATTGTAGGGCAATGGGAAGTGGAAAATACTGCCAGTAAAGAAATTATGGATTATTTTTTTTACTATTTGAATAAAGGATATTTGGTTGATGCTGCATTGCGCCAAGCTAAACTCGATTATCTGGATAATCCTGATCATAGCCGCCGGGAGTTACCTCCCAATGTTTGGGCACCCTACCAGGCTTGGGGGTATATGCAGTCAATTGCGCAGTAATTGCGCGAGCAGCTCGTTGGCTTTACGTTGGTTAAAGGCGACGTCTTCTTCCTGAGTGATAGCGCGGAGAATAGATACTGCTTCTTGCGTTCTACCTTGCCGGAGCAGCGCCACTGCTTTGAACCAGCGGGCTTCTTCTATAAAGATTGAATTTTTCTTAATCAGAATATCAAATTGTGCGATAGCTTTATTGTAATCGGGCGCTGTATGATAGTAATACGCCAAGCCCAATGCCAGGCGCGCTGTATCGTTTTTGGGTAACTCATTGTCTATCATCGGATTGAGTGTAGTGATCACCAGTTCATAATTGCCGTTTTGGTAATCAATTTGCCAATCGCTAACAGTAGCATCCCCTCTGATTGCCGGCAGATCGAGCTTTTCCTGATCATAATCGTCGAGCATAGCAATTATAAGAGCGTTTTTCTTAGAGACTGCCGTCTTTCGCTTTGGATTTGTCTGTTTTGTTGGTTGCATAGTATCCCGAACAAGAGTGTCTTGTGCGATCTGCTTGAGGCTGGCGGTGTCACTTATACTTGATTGATCCTGCTGATGGGGTTCATGCTCATTTCTTGTGAAAGGAATGATTTGCCATACAACAAGAGCAACAGCTATGAATAAGATTGTAAATAAAAATCTTCTGCGGAGTCGTTGTCGTCGCACTTTTCTTTCCTGGCTTTTTTGCGCAGCTTTTTCCAGCGCCTTGTGCAATTCCATCCGCCGGGCGGTCTGCAAAAACTGTTGGGCGGCTTTCTCTGCTTTTACTTTTTCTTGCAAATCGGTGTCATTTGACAATTGCTCTTCGAAAGTTGTTCGTTCAGATTCTTCCATTTGTCCGCTTAGGTAGCGCTCAATAGCATAATTGGTTTGCAGCGCTTGTACCTGGGCTGCCAATTGCGCATTTGCCTGCATCGCCTGCTCCAGCCATGTACGGTTTTCCGCTGAGATTTTCCCTCTGACGTATTCTCCAATGATATGTTCTACGCTTTTATCCACTGGATCATTTCTTCTTTTTTTAAGATTGCTTTCAATGCTTCCATACAGCGATTCCTCATGACGTACAATACATCGGCATCAGCATAGCCGAGCCTTTTTGCGAGCGCATCACTGCTATCTTCTTTACCCCATAGTAAAATTTCCCTGCATTTAGGGTTCTTTAATTGTGCCAGTATGCGTTCTACTGTTTGCCAGCTCTCCTTTGCAAGGAATTGGTTTTCAGGAGATTGACTTTCGTCGTCTGCACCGTCGGAGGGCTCTGAATTGGGGCGTTTGTTAATCCAGATTTTCACCTGATTTTTTAAAATCCCCATAAAATAACCATATAATGAACCCCGCCCTTCGTACTTACGCAAGTGAATATTCTCGATTAAATCCACCAGTGATTCTCTTATAATTTCCTGCGCTTCTTCTCGATTTACTTGATGATTTTTTAACAGGTATTTGATCGCTTTGGATTCAAATTGGTCATATAACTGAATCAATGCCTCCTCATAAGCTTCGCCAGGAGGCCCTTTCTGAATGGCTTCCACCAAACGCTTCTCGCTGAATCCTCCAAATTTAAAAAGCATAAGAATCAATCAATTTACCAGTTTTGCAAAAAACAACATTTTTTTGGAAAAAGGAGCATTTCGCAGTTAAGATTTTGCCCCCTTTTATTACTACCCATCAGATTTTAAGCAGGGAACTGCAGCATGAAAGATAACTGATGTACACCTACCTGGTGTGCCTGATACTTTTATGCCCTGCCCAAATCGGGGGAGGCATTCTGAAAAGCCCCGCCCCCTGGCGCCTCGGAGCAAAAGTGAGTAAGAATCATCTTTTAAAACTCACTTCAAATGATGACAACAAAGTTTTTTGAAAGCGGTTCGATGCAGCTTGACGTATTGCTGCGCCGATTGAATCAAGGATTACGAGTAGGTTCGTTGCTGGCAATTGCCACATTAAGCCAGTGCAATTATCCTAGCACCTCCAATGCAACAGAGCCAAGCTGCTGCGTGCCGGTAGAAAATATCGAGGATTGCCCTTGCATTATTATAGATGATGTAGGAGAAGGGTAAATAATATTTCCGGGAGCGCGTATCACTGCTTCGGTGGTGTGCGCGCTCTATTTTACCTTTTGCCAGGGCATTTTATTTTCTATTACATCCAGTAGCCACTGTTGGCATACCATCGGCTGAGTAGTTTCAGCCTTAGCAAGTAGTTTAGCTCGATCTCCGTCCGACAATTTATGCTGTTGCAAATGATGATACACTTCGCCAAGTATTGCAAGGAAATTATGATAGCTATTTTTTCGATGCTCGTCAAGCTTGAGTGCATCATAATCCAAGTATTTGCGAAAAGCATCTTTGGCATATAAGAAGTGTTCGCCGTAGCTCCATTCATGCAAGTATCTCATCAGATATACTCGAATCAGCACTGTTCTGGATCGGATGGCATATCGAAATTCTGATCGAATTAATGCTTCATATTTATTGATTATTTTGCCGTTAAGCGGATAGTAATCATCGGGGTTAGTGACTTCCTCTGGCTTCAGCAATTGATGTACCTCAAGGTATTTTTCTTCGTGTAGCCAAACATAACAGCGGGCAAGACAAGCAGCGTTTTCCTGCCTGTCTTTCTGAAGTAAAGGTGTATATCGGTCAATGAAATCGTGTGCAAAATCGAAAGCATGGTTCGTGGCTGAAAAACTGGCAATGTTCAGAAAAGCTTCATCAGGCAGCACACCATTAAGCAGGAAAAAGTTTCTGGATGATTGCTCATGCTCACCCAGGGCTACTCGAAACCATTCGACAATGCGAATTGGTAGTGGATGCCGATTGTGAAGCATAGAATGAAAATATAAGTGAATCACCATTTTAATGATACCCTGGTTTTCTTTTTCACTCAGATACTTCAGATTGGTAAAGTAAAAATTCTCAAATTGTATAATTTCCACTTGCAAAACTTCTTCTTTTTCCAAGAAAGCAATCGCATCTACATAGATATGAATTAGTGGATCTGTATCATAATACGTCATCGCTATTTGTTTTACCGCTGGAGCAAGCGTACTCACTTTGCTTCCATCTTGAAAAATCCGGCTGGCGATCAAAGAATCAGCGATGTGACGCAACTTCAGGGCAAGGTAATGGCGATCTAAGTAAGCATTGGCTGCGAGCAAATGCGTTGCGTTGGGTACGAATCGTTCGGCAGTTTGAAAGGAGTGGCGTTCGCGGTGCAGCCAGGCGAATTGCCCGTACGTATCAGCATCCGAAATGTCCGCATTTAGTAAAAATTCATATCTATCGCAGGCTGCATCAAAAAGTTCGTTGTTCGGATAGTGGCTCAAGGCAGTTACTATGACCTGTAGTCGGGTTGCAGCATTGTCTTTCAGTTCCAGATGTGCCACAAATTGCACCATCAGATCTTTCAACTTTAGTAAATGCTCATAAAGCTGGTGTAGGCGGGCACCCGGCTGAGGTTTTTTGGTATAAAGATGATCCGCCAGTTTTTGTGCATTCCAGGCATCATCTTTTCCTTTTTTAAACTCCTCGCTCAGGCGTTCGTATATTTTTACAATTTCCAGCGTATTGTTAAAAAACGGTGAATCCAGGAATTTACGTAGCTGCGTCAGTTCACTTTTAGAAAAAAGTGCCAACCAATCAAAAATTTCCAGCCGAATTTTTTCTTCTTTCGCTAAAGCCATGTCTTATTTTTAAATAATTGATTTACAATTTTTTACGCAGTATTTTTTCTGTGCGAATCGAATAAAATTGAAAAATAAAATCTTATAACAATGCACACGTTTCCGTGCGGCAAATTTCCGTCTGCTATATTTTTGGGATATAAAGAAAATGAAGTGAAGAGGATTGTAATACCAAAAATAACGAATGCATCCTGTAGCCCTATAATTTCCGGCAATGAAAGAATGGAATAGCACCGCACATTCAGAATTACGTTCGCACCTACTAAAATATGCGGAAGATTCCAATAATGATAACATCGCTGCAAAAAAGTTACAGGAAATGCTATCAGATTATTTTCAGCAAATGCCCTCGCTCAATGGCATTGCACATCTTGATTTTGTATATGCTGTGAACGTTGTACAACAGCAGCTATGCTACCAACAGGGTATCGAAGCGAGTCTTGGGTATAAAGCAAGTGCAATCAATCTCGGATGGCTGGTGGATATTTTGCATCCCGATGAGCGGCAAACTTTGGTGAAGTTTACCCGTCGCATGCAGGATTTCGTGCATACATACGGGTACGACACAGAAGCCACACCGGTTTTTTCGCTAGGGCATCGTATCCAAAATACAGATGGCAATTACATCAAAATATTGCGACGCATACAGCCATGGCTTGTGGATGATCAGAGGCACATACGCATATACGTATGCCTGTGTACGGACATTACAGCGCATCATGCAATTGATAAAATCACCTTTGATGTAGCCTTGCCTCCCGGTATTGGAATCACAAAAGAGGAGGCACTGCATTATTTCGCCGATTTGTTTTCGGGGGAGCCCGTTCAATTTACTGGGCGCGAATTGGATGTCATTCGTGTCTGGAGTGAAACGGATTCCGCCAAACTGGCAGCGGAGCGGCTCAACATCACTGCCCGTACAGTGGAGACGCACCTCAAGAATGCCCGCAAAAAACTCGGCGTGCGGCGTACACTCGATGTGGTGCTGTATGCCAAGGAAAAAGGGTGGTTGTGAGGCAACTGCATAAAAATTGGTATTTTTTATAATATAAAATCGGAATAGCTTGGAGGCAATTTGTATGGACTCATTCAGACTAATAAACGTTAGCAAAATAAGATAGCAGCTAAATGTTACATAAATGATAAAAGCTAAGTGAATCTAACTTCATTTAAAAATAGCTTCCCGGAAGCGGCCACGGCAGGCTTCCGGGGCTTTTGAAAAGAACTTAATTATTCATATTTAAATAAAAACTCACAATGAAGAACAAAATAACAGCAGCAATTTTGGCTATATTTTTAGGCAGCTTCGGCGTACACCGATTTTACTTAGGACAAGCAGGGCTTGGTATTTTACATTTAATTTTTTGCTGGACATTCATTTCTGGCATCATCGGCTTTATTGATGGCATAGTGTTTTTATTCATGGGAGAAGAGAGTTTTAATCTCAAATATAACAAGGCTTTTATGTCTATGTCCGCGGTACAGCCTACTATTGTCATTCAGAATGTACAAGGGGACATTAATAATCAACCACCCCCTTCAACTGCAAATAACTCAAGCACATCAACAGCGACTTCTTCATCAAAAGAAACTCCGTTTAAAATTAGTGGCGACAAAAAATATGCAGATTATGATTTCGACGGGGCTATTCTTGATTATAAAAAATCTTTAAGTGTAAAGCCAATAGACCCTGAAGTCCATTTTAGACTGTCATGCCTTTACTCAATTCTTGAGCAAGTAAATAACTCCCTGTTTCATCTAAATAAAGCAGTAGAGCAGGGCTTCGTGGATTTCGATCAAATTAAACAAAATGATCATTTGGCTTATCTACGCTCCACAAGCGACTTTGATAGATTTGTAAGAAATAACTACAGAATTGACATATCAGAATCATCGGTACGGGAATTACCGGGTGAAGCAATTATTTCTCGGGTTGAAAAATTAGCACAATTGAAAGACAAAGGAATTATCTCCGAAGAAGAGTTTAGTAATCAAAAGAGTAAGTTGTTGGGGGGTTAATGTTTTAATATATCAGAATTTTATCAAAATGTACACATTGTTATACTGTAAACACATACAGCTATGAAATTTTAAAGATAACATAAAACTAAAATCTATTAAAACATCAAACATTTTAATTAACAAAATAAGTTGTAAAATGAGACGATTATTTATTACTTTAGGCATATTTTTACTTTACACTATCCAACTGATTGCGCAAGATAAAATCAGTATAGCGATTATTGGAGAAGCCGTTAGTTGTAGTAAAGATTTTGCCAATTCTATTGCCGCTACTTCAGAAACGGTTGTGTCTCAGAATCAACGCTTCTATGCGATTAAGCCAGAAGTTTACAAGCACATCCTTGATCAGTTAGACCAGCAAAAAGATCCGAATTATGTGTATTCCACCACTTTTGCACAACAATTCAAAGCAATTGGCGCTCAATTCATTCTTTACACCAATATTGTAGGCTGCGGTGCCGAAGAATCTAGAGATAAAGATGGAAAATTCTTAGGCTATAGCGGTTGGGTACAAGTTTCGGCTTCTGTAGTAGATTTAGCCACTACGACCAGTAAATTTTCGACCCAATTCAAAGCCAACGGTAGCACCTCTGCTGATAGAACCTCTTCTCAGGCGGACGCGACGAGAACTAATTCTGTAAAAAAAGAAATACAAAACCTGCTTAAAAATGCCTTCCCCTTTGAGGTTAAAATTGTAAAAATGACAGAAACGAATAAAGACAAAGCTGAAGAGATGGTCATTTCGGCAGGAAGTGAGATGGGTGTCGTGAAGGGAGATTTTTTTGATGTTATTATAATGGATGATATTGATGGAGAAGCTTTTGAAAAGAATGTAGGAAGAATTCAGGTAAAAGAAGTGAATGGGAATAAAATGTCCACCGCAAAGCCTACAAAAGGGGCAAAAGATATTTTAGGCGCATTTAATGGGCAGAAGCGAATAGTGTTACGTTCCAGTGACCACAGGCCAATAATTGATTTTGGAGACATCATACAAAAAAATTGATTGATTAATGTTTTGAAAATCAAACAAAATGAAAATCAATACTCATTATTTTTTTATTATGCTTCTTGCAGGGATATTTTTAACCGCTTGTAAAACGAATAAATTTCGTACTTCCTCTGAAGTTTGGACGGTTCGGCAGGAGAATGATATTCTTGTACTGGGAGCTAGGGGTTATGGTAATAAAGAAGGAGAAGCCATTTTAGATGCTGAAAAAAGGGCCTTTGAAACTTTGTTCTACAGAGGTTTGCCTAATTCTTCTTACAAACTACCTATGATATCTGATAGTGACCGCAATGCCTCTGCTATATCCAATTTTTTTAATAGCGCAACGTATCGAAATTTTATAACCGGCTCTACAGTAATCACTCCGCTATCAAAGAATAAAGTAAAGAAAACGAACGAACTAGATATAGAAATAAGCATTAATTCATTTGCATTACGTCGGCACTTAGAAAATATTGGCATCATTAAAAAATTTGGCTTATAATATGAAATATTACTTAATATTTACTATAGGCATCTTGCTTTCCACTTCTATGCTATTTGCTCAACAAACAGAAGTGCAACAAGTACAACCAACTATTATGGTCATCCCTTGGACTGCAAAGGGTGAAGATATTCGAGACAAAATTGATAACAACTTTATATATCGTGCTATTTTGAGTAAAATAAAGGAAGCTTTTGATTATCGTGGATTTACAACGTATGATTTTATCACCGCATATAATAATGCACAAATTGAACAAATACAAGATTGGGGAAAATTGCAGACGCTGTTTAAAGATATTGCACATAATTCTCCTTGTGATATTTATATTAAAGCCGATGTAAATTTGTATCAAGGTGGTGCTGCCGGCAATCGGGTAGATATATTACTGGAAGCCGTGGATAATTATACCGATCAATCTCTTGCTAATACCAGCCTTGCTTCTCGTCAAATACGTACAGACGATTATGTGATGTTGGCACAGCAAGCATTAGACATGAGCGATGCTTTCAAAAGCGGCACAGCTGCCAGTTCCACTAAATCTTTTTTAGACTTGCTCAATGAAAAATTTGCAGATATCCGATCAAAAGGACGAACAATTGAAATCCGAATTTTGGTGGATGAAAACAGTGATATTACATTGGATGAAGAAATAGGGGCAAATTATGATCTATTGTCTGATTTGATTAAAGAATGGTTGGAAAAAAATGCTTACCAAAACTACGCTCATGTAAAATCAACTGGTTCAGCCTTATTACATTTTGATGCAGTGAAAATTCCACTCCGCGATGAAAAAGGGCAAAATTTTGACATTAGCGCCTTTGCAGGAAAACTGCGCGCCTACATCGCTGGGTTAGGCACAAAAACCTCCTCTGGAAGCCGACTGCGTGTGACCAGAGAAGTGCGTGGAAATACTGCAACTATAACAATTTCAAATAATTAAAAAAAATATGAAAAATATAATTTTTATTTTTCTTTTGCTGGCTGCTTGCACGCTGTTTGCACAAAATGAAGAAGTTACTTCAAGCATTGCCGTATCTGTTGCGTTTACAGATCAAGCTGAAAAATTGAGTATTTCGCTGCAAGAAAAATTGAGGAATAAGGTGGCGCAAATCCTATCGCGTGGGGGCGTGGCTGCCGAAGGATGGGCGCAGGACTTTGTAGTCTATCCAAAAATAAATGTATATGATGAACAGACAATGGGCGGCATCCAAAATAAGCTTTTTGTCAAAGCAGAATTAAGTCTATATCTAAAGCAAACCAATAATGATCTACTCTTTGCCACTGTATCACAAAACATTACCGGTAGTGGTAATAACAAAGAAGCCGCGCTGAGCCAGGCAATTGGCAGCATCCGAACAGATGGAAAAAATTTTCAGGATTTTGTGCAAGAAGGAAAAAAGCGCATCCTGGAGCATTATGCGAAGAATTGCAGTCAGTACTTAGCTAAAGCTAAAACCTTTCGCCAACTCAGTGATTATGGAGGGGCTTTGACACAACTCTTCCAGATACCGGTGCAAGCAGAGGATTGCTATGCTAAAGCCCAACAAGAATTACAAGCTGTCTATTTGGAATGGCAAAAAAACAACTGCCAGCGCGGCATTCAAAATGCAAAAGCTGCCATTGCTGCTCAAAATTGGGGATTGGCGCTGGAATATTTGACCACGATTGACCCCGCTTCTCCTTGCTTTACAGAAGCAGGACAATTGGTCAAGAAGGTAGAAGACAAAGTAGATAAAGAAACCTTACGCAACTGGAACTTTTTGATGACTGTCTATAAAGACAGTGTAGAACTGGAGAAATACAGAATGAATACGATTGCAAAAATCGCCAGCGCTTACGCCTCACGCCAGCCGGATAATATTTATTACACCCTTATTGTAAAGTAATGCATACATCATTATGGAAAATATTAAAATCTCCATATTAATTAGCCTGATTGGAATTATAATTATAAGTTGTCAAAAGGACGAAGTCAAACCCGATGATTTGCCGGTAACAGAGAATAATATTGAAGTTTCAGAAAATGTAATTGACATTGATAAGTTTGAGACTTTATCACTTATTAGTAATGATGCCGATTTAAAGTCAGGTATTTATAAATACCAGATGAATGGGTCAAATATTCCTGATCTTAAAACAAATTCAATCATCGTGAGTGGAAAAGAGGAGGGATACGCTAGACGGGTAAATCAAATAATTAAAACCTCATCGTCTATCACTCTTTATACATCAGAAGCAAGTTTAACTGACATATTTAAAAATGGGGATATAACTTTAGATTTTGATTACATTGATTTAAGAAGAGAAAAGAAAAATTTTTCAAGTGAGGAAATGATCAATGAAGATTTATCCAATGGAGTGACAACCAAAGATAATATTGAATATAAATTTGATACTGATTTCAATTCCAATTTAAAGCTACGGGGCGGAATTTCATTTAATCCTCATTTTAAATTTCAAATGCGCTTCAATAACCACGAGCTTGAGTATTTAAAAATTGCTATTGAAAACACGAACCTTACAATTAATCCAATATTATTAATTAATAGTCAGGGGAGTATAAATATGGCATTGGAAAGAACATTAGGTAATATTGATAAAAGATTTAAGTTTATTGCAGGCGGTATACCTGTTGTAATGGACCTTAGTGTGTCGCTAATCGGTTCTGTGAGAGCGCAATTTGATGGCAACACTCAAACCACGCTTTCTTATGTGAATAAATCAATAGCAAACTTGGGAGTAGAGCGCATTAATGGAAGCAATAATTATATTGGCAATTTCCAAAATAATAGTTCGCTAAATTCTTCTATTGATCTTCAATCCGAAGGGCAAATTACATTATATGTTATTCCGCAAATATATGTTGAATTTTATAAATCTCTATCTACTATTTTGAAAGCAGAACCTTATATCGAATTATTTTCTAAAGCAAATGCCAATCAAAATGAGCAAAGAATATGCGCAGAAATAAATGCTGGAATAGATTTTACGGCAAGTTTTGGGGCCTCTATATTAGGTTTTAACATTATAAATGAATCCAAAAGTTTTGAAGGTACACGGCAAAATTTGTGGAAAAGTGAGCAAAATTGTAAATTACAAATCCTCAAAATAAAAGAACCTACTTACGTTAGTTCTGAACCATCCCCTTGTTTTTTTAGTGGCTATAATTATGACGTACTTTATTATTTCACACACCCATATCAATATGAAGATAATAACATTTTATCTGATCCATCTCAAATGAGGTTGTTTTGGAGAGATAATCGAAATTTAAATGGAGAGCTCAATTTCGCTTTAACAAATACAGATCCTTACCAAAGTATAAGTTCTAAATCATTCACTTATGGAGTTTGCGTGTCTTGGGAAGACAGGGAATCTTATGAGCTAAGCGGATATGTGACGGATAATAAAGGTAATAGAAGCAATTATGTGTCATGGATTATTATTGAATAAAATCCCGCCATGCCCAGCATTATCATCGAACAAGCGCTTACTCTTTGCAAGGATTTTGAAGCATTTACCGCGGCTAAAAAGCAGTCGATTGCATCTATCTGTGAAGTTAGGGAATATGAAGCCGGGCGGGATGTATTTTCCATAGAACATCAGGAGCGCTATATTTTTATTGTAGTGTTGGGGTGACTATTGCTGAGGCTTCGCAATGTAAAACGAGGTGAATTCAAACGGGGCAATCTTTTCGGCGAAACTACCTTGTTTAGCGATAGTGGGCGGTTGGACGCCACATCGTAAGGAAACAGCCATTTTTGATGCCATTCCAACCCATATCGCGCACAGTTCGTACATCATGTCCGCTTCCACATCGCATTTCGCTGTTGATTTTTTTTCAACACTTCCATACTGCAAACTTATTAATCTTTTCTCGTTTTATTTAGTGTGTAACTCCTGATATAGATTAAAATAAATAATTCGATGCATGATGTTTTCATTGTAAATGTAATTTTATAATAATTTTATTTTCAAAAAAACACCTTTCATACCAGCAGGAGCCAATATAGAAGAACCTTTTGAAGGTATTTTAATATTTTCTGTTTTTATTTTTTCTTTTTTATAAATATCCCACCATTCAAATATATAATTTCCTTTTTTTAACTCCAGATTTAATTTTATTACATCCGAAGTGAGCGGCTCTAAATAAACAATATAATATTTTTTATCTTTCATGGCGTAAGCAAATGCACCTTCTACGTGACCAAGAAAAGAATGATCGGGCTTCAAAGTAGCCAAATCCAAGCTTTCCAATGAATTTTTTAAAAATTTTAAATAGGCTCTAAATGTCGGGCTGCCACCACCGGGCGCATTATAGCTTGCATCTGTACCGTCCTCATAACCAACACTAAATGAATAATCCAAATGATTAAATAATCCGCCGCCGCTCATCATAAAACGCCAGGCTTGACGAATATAAGTCTCATCTTCTTTACCAGCAAAGCCTGTTTCATTGAAGCCAATAACTTTATTAAGCTTATAATTTAAAGAAACTACTTCAGGATGCGCATAATGAAATGTGTAAATAGAAATGTTCGGGTCGCTCGCATAAATCGGTTGCTTAAAATTTGCAATATTATGCGATATTAAATGTTTTTTGGGCAAGGATTGCTCTTCCTTTACTATCCAATTAGACACTGCTTGATGCCAATCTCTCGACTTTTTCGACGGCACTTCCAATGTGTTTTTCCAGTGATTTCCGGCTTGTTGGAGGTCTTCTTTCGCAATAAAATCATTCCAAATTAATATGGCATCTTTACTATCCGCCCAGGGTTCATTCTGAATTTCAAAATAAAAATGATCATAAGTATTTAATTCTTTTACCAACTTTCTTACATAAGCTTCCTGAAAGCCAAGAATAGAAGCGTTTTCCAATGTATTTACTAAATTCACATTCAAATCCGCAGGCGTTCCATTTATGTTATTATTGCCATTAAAAGGATGATACGCCCAGCCCGCCCCATAATAAGATGAAAAAAGCGTAATTTCAATAATGATGCCATTTTCATCGGCTTTTTTCATAAAATCATGGAGGCGCGTAAAATAATCCTCATTCCATTTAGTCAAATCATATTTATGACTTATTTTTTGCCAGGGTAATAATAATTTTTCGTCTTTAGGAGCCAAAGTATTTTTTTCGATACCAAATGCGCCAGGCTTTTCATAATAAGCGCCCATGAATAGGCGTGTTGTATTTAATCCGTCTTGTTTAATACTTTGTAAATATTTGGTATAATCAAAATCTAGGTTCATTAATGCGCCATAATGCTCGCTCGATCCTACAATAATGATGGGTTTTCCTTGACATTCAAAATAATGCGGGTTTTGCGGCAGGAGTCGCAGCGGTTGTGCAATAGACAGCAGTATATTAAAAATGAGTAAATAAAATACAAATAACAGACTTTTCATGATGCCAGACTTAAAAATAGAATTGACTTTTCAAGCGTCTTCCAAATGTAATCAAAAAGAAGAAGCCTGAAAAATTTTAGTCCGGCAAAATGCTATTAGGCTGTGATCTCAATAATTTAACAGTCTTTCCATCGCCTTTCCCACCTTCTCAATGCTTGGAATCATTGTTTTTTCTAAGGTTTCGTTCAGCGGAATAGCGGGCATATTTTGGGAGCCAATTGTGCGCACAGGTGCGTCCAAGTATTCAAAACAATTTTCCTGAATGCGTGCTGCTATGCTTTGCGCAAAAGTATTATTTACGGGCTCTTCTGTTATGATTAAAATTTTACCATGTTTCTTAGATAAATCATATATAAGTGCCTCATCCAGTGGATATAATGTGCGTAAATCAAGAATTTCAACCCTGCCATCAAATTGCTTTGCAGCATTTAAAGCCCAATGCACGCCCATGCCGTACGTGACCACCAATAAAGATTCGCCTTTCTCCACTTTTTCTTTATTCGCAGCAAGCGCAATGCGGCCTTTGCCAAAAGGAATGATATAATCTTCATCCGGTTCAATCGTTTTAGCAGCTTCCGTGCCGGGCACCTTGCTCCAGTACAAGCCTTTATGCTCAAAAACAACAACTGGATTCGGATCGTAATATGCAGATTTGAGCAAACCTTTCAAATCTGCGCCATTGCTGGGGTAGGCAATTTTAATGCCGCGAATATTGGTCACAACAGATTCTACGCTGGAGGAGTGGTAAGGCCCGCCGCTGCCATACGCGCCAATGGGTACGCGCAGGATCATGCTGACAGGATATTTGCCATTGCTTAAATAACAAGAACGACTGACTTCCGTAAATAATTGGTTCAAACCGGGCCAAATGTAATCGGCAAATTGCACTTCTACGATGGGCTTTAGTCCCACTGCGGACATCCCCACGGTGCTACCTATGATAAAAGCTTCCTGGATGGGTGTATTAAAAACCCTATGGTCACCAAATTTTTGTGCCAGCGTAGCCGCTTCGCGGAATACACCGCCGAGCCGCCCACCCACATCTTGCCCGTAAAGCAGGCATTCAGGATGTTGACGCATGATTTCTTCTATAGCAAAAAGCGCGCAATCCACCATTACCGTGGGCTGCTTATGGTGGGGGGCGCGTTCGCCGCGTTCCTCCGTGACAGGCGTTGGGGCAAAGTCGTGTGTAAAAAGGTCTTCAGGGCGAGGATCTGCTGCTTGCTTTGCCTTCTCAAAATCTACTAAAACCGTTTCAAGCGCCTCTTTTTCAAGCTGTCGCAATTCCGTTTCAGTAATGCCCTCTTCGAGGAGTTGATGGCGCAGGATCGGATAAGGATCGAGCTGCTGGTGTTGTTCTAAATCATCGCGATACCATTCCTTGCGCACCCCGGAGGTGTGGTGATTGAGCAAAGGCACTTTGGCATGTACCAAAAACGGGCGGCGTTCCCTGCGGATCGTCTGGAGGACGGCTTTGATAGTCAGGTAAGATTCTAAAAAATCACTACCGTCAATACTTCTCGATTCAATCCCCTTGAAGCCCTGCGCGTATTCCGCTGCGTTTTGCGCCCTGGTTTCCACAGCATTTGCCGAAATATCCCAGCCATTGTCTTGCACCAGATACAAAATTGGCAATTGCTTCAAGGCAGCCATTTGGAAGGCTTCTGCAATTTCTCCTTCCGTTACTGCGGCATCCCCCAAGGAGCAAACCACCAGGGGCTTGTCTGTCGTTGCGAAGTCTTCCCACGCAGCATCCATTTCCTTGTATTGAATTCCCATTGCAATTCCTGTTGTTGGGATCGCTTGCATGCCCGTAGCAGAAGATTGGTGAATGATCTTGGGTTTATCCGCATCTTTCAAGCTTGGGTGGGCATAATAAGTTCGCCCGCCGGAGAAAGGATCCTCGCGTTTAGCCATCAGCTGCAACATCAAATCAAAAGGGCGCATGCCAATGCCCAAGAGCATCGCATCATCTCGGTAATAAGGTGAGACCCAGTCTTGTGGCAACAATTGTAGGGCTACCGCCAGTTGAACAGCTTCGTGCCCGCGGGAAGTAGCGTGTACGTATTTGGATACAAATTTGAAGTTTTCTTCGTACACCTCCGTCATCGCCTTGGCTGTAGCCATCAAACGAAAAGCACGGAGAAAGACAGCCTTCTCTATGGTAGATTCAGTTCGAAGCATGGTTAGGGTTTTTAATTGGATTGATGGTTCTTCATCAACCTGCAAAACTGACAATCTTGTGAAAAACAGTAGCACCTTGAAGCGACTACTTTTTGCGTCACAAAAGTATACAGAATTTTATCTTTTTTTTCAGTCAAATAACAACTGTGGCGGAGAATTGCTTTGCCAAAAGGTGTTTTTTTGAAATTTTTTAACGACCACTGGTTTTATCGCACTGCGCATCTACTTTGTTTTGAAAAGGAATATCCCGAACGAGCCGCCCATAGGTATTGCGATTGTGATTTGGATTATTTTCCGGTGTGGCATTTTGAAAGAAAAAATCGGCATAAGCAGCCGCGCCCTTCTGCTCGAAGGCGATGTTTAGCAAGCATTCTACATACGTTGCAGGCAATTCCGGGTGCAACTGCAGGTGCTGCTCGAAGGCTCTTTGTCGGTAGTGCTTCAATTGTTTGGGCGATGGTTCGGAGAAATTTATTTCGTGGATCCAGGGCTTTTGGTACAAATATCGAACCATAAATTCGTCGCCTGATTCCAGCAGGAAGAGCACATCATCCGGCAATTTCGTTTTGCCCTGCCAGCTTTTGCCATCCGCCACAAAAGCATAGGTCAGTTCTGCATCGCCGGGTTGGAAAAAAACTTTAGCGGGTGCTTGCCAGGCGTTGGTTTGCAATGCGTCTCGATCCTTTTGGCTGATCCTGCTTTCGTTGTACCACCAGGCTCCAAAAAAAAAGAGCATCAGCACGCCCACGATGCTCAAAGACAGGATCATTTGCTTACGCTCTCTCTTTTTTTGAATTTTCCGTGCTCGGTTTTTAGGCGTATCCACGTCTTTATTCACTTCAAAAAAGTAGCAAAAATCCTCCCCCTTGCGTTCGATTTTAATTTCGAGCAAATCATCTTCGATAAAAAAAGAATAAGAATAGTCCTGGAGGATGCTAAATTCGATGAGCATGATGCGCAAATTGCAGTAAGCCATCAGGTGTCCCGATTCTTTACCATGATACAATCCGACAACGTATTGTCTGCCTGTGCTGCTTGTGTATGCCCAATTGTGCTGCGCCAAAAGTATAAAGCTTAGGAACGAGGAATGATTTCTGAATAATAACCAGATTTTTCATTAAAAGATACGCCAAAAACAACATTTGTATCCAAAAGATTTTCACTTTAACAAAATAAGTTTGGAAGTTTGAGGATTAGAGTTGGCAGGTATTTTTAAGGCTTCAAAATTGGAAAGCTTTATGTTTTATGAATTCAAGGGTTTCAAGCCCATCGTGCATCCATCGGCCTTTGTCCATCCGCAGGCGGTAGTCACGGGCAATGTGATCATCGGGCAGCGAGTGTACATCGGGCCAGGAGCAGCCATTCGCGGGGATTGGGGCGGCATCATCATCGAAGATGGTTGTAATGTGCAAGAAAATTGTACGATCCATATGTTTCCGGGTGTGACCGTTCGGCTCTCGGAAGCTGCACACATCGGGCATGGTGCTATCATTCATGGTGCCACTATCGGTCGAAATGTGTTGGTAGGCATGAATTCGGTGATCATGGATCAGGTTGAAATCGGTGAAGAGAGCATCATCGGTGCCCTGTGTTTTATCAAGGCAGGAGAAAAAATCCCGCCGCGTAGCCTGGTAGTAGGCAATCCTGGCAAAATTATCAAAGCAGTAACGGAAGAAATGATCGCCTGGAAAACGGAAGGCACCAAACTATACCAGCTGCTTCCCCAAGAATGCTACGATAGCCTTCGCCCTTGTGATCCCTTGCGGGACGTTCCGGCGGATCGCCCTCAGCAAGAGGTGCTATACCAAACCTGGAAGGACATTCAAAACAGCGGATGAGCATTGATAAAGCTGAAAGATTTGCGAAAGCTGAAAAGTAATTATTTCAAAAATGTGTTGACACCATGATGATCGGTATTTTTCTATCCTCCTTATTGGCAATTTTTTCGAGTCGGCAAGCTGCCACCGACAGTGTGCCATACCTGCTGGTGCTGGGCATTACACAGGATGGAGGGTATCCGCACGCCGGCTGCCAGCGAACGGATTGTCAGCGGCTTTTCAAAAAAAAGCAAAAAGGCGATTGGGTCTCTTGCATTGCTGTTGTTGATCCCACTTCCAAAAAAAGTTGGATGATAGACGCTACGCCCGACTTCGCGGAGCAGCTGGAAGTACTGGAAAAAACAACCCAGACGACGTTGGCTGGCATTTTTCTCACACATGCTCACGTTGGGCACTACACGGGCTTGATGCATCTAGGACGCGAGGTGATGGGTGCAAAGCAAGTGCCGGTGTATGCCATGCCGCGGATGCAGCTTTTTTTAGAGCAAAATGGCCCCTGGAGCCAACTGATAACCCTACAAAATATTGCTATCCAGCCACTTGCCGATGAAACGCCGGTTGCTTTGACCAACGAATTGAGCATCACGCCTTTTTTAGTGCCTCATCGGGACGAATTTTCAGAAACCGTTGGTTTTCAAATTGAAACTTCCAAGCGCAAAGCTCTTTTTATCCCTGATATCAACAAGTGGGATAGCTGGAATCGAGCCATCGTAGCGGAAGTACAAAAAGTAGATATAGCACTGCTTGATGGTAGTTTTTACAAAAATGGAGAAATACCCGGGCGCAACATGAGCGAGATCTCACACCCTTTTGTGGAAGAAACGATGCGCTTATTCCAAAAACTGCCTGTTTCGGAAAAAGCCAAAGTCCATTTTATACACCTTAATCATACCAATCCGCTTTTACAAAAAAATAATCCAGCCAGGCGTGCCTTGAAAAAAGCGGGTTTTCGCATCGCAGAAAGAGGGCAATGCTTTGAGCTTTGAAACTTAATCCATTTTCAAACGTATTAGTTTTTTGGTATCACAATAATTTGAGCCTCCTTTCAGTTTTTTTGCCATAATCGGATAGTATGAGAATTTTTTTGGCATTTATTGGGATGTGTATCGTGTTGCCCCTTTTGGGGCAAGACGCTGGCATAAGTCCCATTCAGGAAGCGGATGCACCTAAGCATTTGTGCCAGCCCGGCATCCTTAACAAATCCCGATCTAGAGGTATTGACATTGCTTATAATTACAACAGTGGCGGCAACCTACACCAGCCAGGCGATCAATTCAGGCTGCCGGTTAGCCAAGTCAATTCTATTGAATCTTTTATTTTGAAAGTACGCGTTCCAGTGATTTTACGCCCCAATCTAAAAGTGCTCCTGGGCTATTATTACACACCAGAAACCTACCGCTTTGGGGAAATAGCGCCATTTTTCACTTTTCAGGAAGCATTCAACAGCCTGGATAACCAACGCCTCAAAAGCAACGCTTTTAGTTTGTATCTCACGGGTTCTCTTACAGAGAAGATGTACACCATCGCTCGATTTCGCTTATTGTACAATGGGGATTACAGGCAATGGATTAATTTCGACCAGCGCTATGCTTTGTACAATGCAGCAGCCATGCTGGGTATCAAAGAAAATGAGGATTTTGAGTGGGGTGTAGGATTGGTGTACACACGCAATTTCCATCGGCAATTACTGCTGCCTTTTGTGATGATCAATAAAAACTTTAATGAAAAATGGGGAATCGAAGCGGTGCCCCCGGTGTATATGTTTGGCAGATACAATATCAACGCTAAAAATATTTTGCTGTTCGGTACGGAATTTAATAACCAGCACTATGCCATTGATATTCCGAACAGAACAACAGGCATGGCTTCCCCCTATTACGTCACGCATTCTGAAATTATGGGCGTAGTGAGCCTGGAGCGGCAGTTAGTGCCCTGGGTTTGGTTGAATATCAAGGGCGGCTACCAGCACAATTTGGACACACAGTTTCGCGCTGCTTCGCCTGATGCCTCTACTTTTCAAATTTCGCCTGCCAGTGGCTTATTCTTCAGGCTGGGCATTTTTGTATCTCCCCCTGATTCGATGAAATAAAGGGCACATCCTTCCAAAGGCTTAGATCAGCGGCTGATTATTCCCCTACAGAAAATTTTCAAATCGCTCATCATTTGTATATCTTTAGCAATTCATAAAGCCGTTGATTTTACCTCATTTTACTGCAAAAGCACGCACTATGTTTGAAAAACTGATGCCCTATGATGCCGCTTATCTGATACTGGGGGAGTATATCCAATACCATCATCAGTTCAAAAGAATCACAAAAAGAGCCCTCATTCGCTTTGAAAACCGCGACTGGCACGGCATTCAGGCAGACTCCAGAGAACGGCTCAACCTCTACCGCGACACCGTAGGCATTGCCACGGAGAAATTAGTGGCATTCCTGGGCGATCGTGCTGCTGACAGAGAGCTCTGGCGTGGTATCAAGCAGATGTATCTGGATGAAATTCTCAACTTTAATACCCGCAACATTGCCGAAACATTCTATAATTCGGTTTTCCGGCACTCGCACAAGGGGCTCAGCGCCGATGAGGAATTGATGTTTGTACACGCCACTGGCACTTATCGCGAATTCAAATCAACGGTGCCTATTTTTTACAATTTTTTTGTTGCTACACCAATAGAAACAACCATCCGGCAAATTTTTAGCTGTTATACCTTCGATGCGCCTTTTGAAAATATGGAGCGCGACATTGCCCACTTAGCCGCAGCACTCAATCGAAAGCTCGATCTGGAGCAAAAAACTATGCGAAGTGCCCGTATCGAGATGCTCAAGTCTATTTTTTTCAGAAATAAAGGCGCTTACTTGGTGGGCAGGCTTTGCTTGGATGAAAAAATCCAGCCTTTTGTTGTGCCGCTTTTGCACGAAGAAAAAGGCATTTATGTGGATGCTTTGCTATGTGAATTCAATGACGTAAGCTCCATTTTTAGTTACAATCGCTCCTATTTTATGGTAGATACGGATATTGCCAGCGAGATGGTAGATTTTCTTCAGACAATTCTCCCTGCCAAAAGCATGAGCGAATTGTACAATTCTATCGGTTTTGTAAAACACGGAAAAACAGTACTTTACCGAGATTTTCTGCGCCACTTAGCCAAATCCGACGATCAGTTTATCATCGCGCCGGGCATAAAAGGGATGGTGATGAGCGTTTTCACCTTGCCATCCTACAACATGGTTTTTAAAGTAATCAAAGATGAATTTCAGCCGCCAAAAAATGTCACCGAACAGGAAGTGAAGGAAAAATATGAGTTGGTATCCTTGCACGACCGCGTAGGGCGGATGGCAGACAGCCACATGTTTGAAAATTTTGTCATTGAAGCAACGCGATTTGCCCCCAGCCTGATTGAGGAACTGCTAAAAGAGGCGCCTTCTAAGGTTAAACTCAACAAGCATACGATTGAAATCAAGCATTTGTACATCGAAAAACGCATGATTCCGCTCAATTTATACCTGGAAACTGCCACTGCGGAAGAAGCTGAAGAGGTCATTGACGATTATGGCAAAGCGATCAAGCAATTGGCGGCGGTCAATATCTTTCCAGGAGATATGCTGCTGAAAAACTTCGGGGTGACACGCCTCAAAACCGTCGTTTTTTATGACTATGACGAGATCGTTTTTTTAACGGACTGTAATTTTCGGAAAATTCCACCTGCGCCAGACTATGAGGATGAAATGTCAGCTGAGCCCTGGTTCTCAGTTGGTTCTAATGACATTTTCCCTGAAGAATTTCCCAAATTCCTTATTGGAAGGCGGGATATCAAAGAGATTTTTTTCAGGTTGCACGGTGATTTGTACAATGTCGAGTTTTGGCAAAATACCCAAGCCAAGCTCCGCCGCGGCGAAATTGTAGATGTATTTCCTTATCGCCAACAGTTGCGTTTCAGCCATAGCGATACCAAATTGGAAACCCAAACGGTGGTCACCGATTGAGTTGTTATAAGCTTTTTTTGAAAAGTGAAATCAGGTGTATAAAATCAGCCATAAATGATCCATTGATAAATATATGACCGATAAAATCTATATAGCAGCTACGAGCCAGCATGTGGGCAAAACGACCTGTACCCTGGGCATTTATGCCGCTTTGCGCAAAAAAGGGTACAAAGTGGGATATTGCAAACCCATCGGACAGGAATTTGTAGATTTAGGCGACCTGAAAGTAGATAAAGATGCCCTGCTTTTTGCCAGGATGATGAACTTCGAGCTTTCTGCCGAAAAACATAGCCCCGTGATACTCGGTAGCGGTGCTACTACTGCCTATTTGGACAACCCCGCCGGATTCCATTTTCGGGATCAGGTTTTGAATGCTTCTCATATTTTGCAAAGTGAAAACGAAATTGTGGTGTATGAAGGTACGGGGCATCCCGGTGTGGGTAGCGTGGTGGATTTATCCAACGCCGATGTCGCAAAACTACTGGGGGCGCGTGCCCTCATGGTAGTGGAGGGCGGTATTGGCAGTACGATTGATGATCTGAACGTAAAACTGGCGCTGTTCCGCGAACGCGAAGTACCGATTGCGGGTGTTATTCTTAACAAAGTGCTCCCTGATAAAATGGATAAGGTGCGGCATTATGTGGGAATCAAATTACAGGAAATGGGCGTTCCTCTGTTGGGCATCCTTCCGTTCGACAAAAACCTCACCTTTCCGATCATGGATACTATCCGGCAAGCTATCAATGGCAGAACGGTGTTCAACGAAGAGCATTTGGATAATTGGGTAGAAAATATCGTTTCGGGGGCATTAGCGGAGCGCCGAGAGATAGAGGATTTCAATCGCCTGCTGCTTATCGTGCACAACAAAAGAATTGATTATGCCATCGAAGCAATAGAGTCTATGACGAACGAACAGCACCTGCAAGGCTCGCCGTTGGCAGGTATCATCGTGAATGGCGAAGGAAATTTCCTGCCTGAATTTTTAGAAAATTTCACCCGAAAAGACTATATCGAAAAGCATCATATCCCAGTGGTGTCCACCACCCTCGATACTTATGGTACTGCCCTGAAAATCAGCAGGATAGAAGTAAAAATCCATCTGCGTACCCTCTGGAAAGCCGAACGCGCTATCCAGATGATCAAGGATTACGTTGATCTGGAAAAAATACTATAACCAAACCAAAGGGCTATTTCTGTTGTATAATACCAAATTTGTAACTTGAATTACCAATGTGCACCCAGCAGTTGAACATTTCGATTCAAGAGGAGTGAAGCCCGTTTTTGTAAAAATATTTTTGTCAGCAAATTTTTGGTTTTCAATTTTTTACAAAAAACAATCCCAAAAAAATAACTTAAAGTGATTAGTATTACAAATGCAGAAGGTGATATCCCTGAATTTTGTGGATCGAATATCCAATTGAGTAATTTTTTAAAAATCTGAGAAAATCATGCACATAGAACAAATCTATACCGGCTGCCTTGCGCAGGGTGCTTACTACATTGAAAGCGAGGGCGAAGCCGTTGTTATTGATCCATTGCGCGAAGTACAACCTTACTTAGACCGGGCTGCCAAAAGCCAAGCTCAAATCAAGTATGTTTTTGAAACCCACTTCCATGCAGATTTTGTATCAGGGCACCTGGATTTGTCGAAAAAAACAGGTGCGCCAATCGTGTACGGACCAAATGCCCAAACGGGTTTTAAAGCTTATATCGCAAAAGATGGCGAAGTATTTAAAGTTGGGAAGCTGACCATACAGGTATTGCATACGCCAGGGCACACGATGGAAAGTACCTGCTACCTGCTAAAAGATGAATCGGGCAAGGCGCACTCTATTTTCACTGGAGATACCTTATTCATAGGCGATGTGGGTCGCCCAGACTTAGCTCAAAAGTCAGATTTGACAATGGATGACCTGGCAGGTTTCTTATACGATAGTTTGCGTAGTAAAATTATGACGCTCCCCGACGAAGTGATCGTTTATCCGGCGCATGGCGCGGGTTCCGCTTGTGGCAAAAACATGTCGAAGGAGACAACTTCCACCATTGGTATCCAAAAGCAACTAAATTACGCCTTGCGGGCGGATATGACCAAAGCAGAATTTATCAAAGAGGTAACGGATGGGTTGCTGGCACCGCCACAATATTTTCCACTGAACGTAAAACTGAACAAACAAGGCTATGAGAGCTTGGAAACTGTTATCAAGCGGGCAGCGCAAGCCCTCTCCCCTGCTGCATTTGAAGAAGCAGTAAACGCTACGGGTGCGCTGGTGCTGGATGTGCGCAAGGCGGAGGAATTCGCAAGGGGGTTTATTCCTAATTCCATTAATATCGGTTTGGATGGGCAATTTGCGCCCTGGGTAGGAGCATTGATCATGGATGTGAATCAACCGATTGCATTGGTCACACCCATCTGTCAAGAAGAAGAAGCCATCACTCGCTTATCGCGGGTTGGATTTGATCAGGTGGTGGGCTATTTGGAAGGTGGATTCGAGCACTGGTTACAAGCTAATAAAGAAACGGATGGCATCTTATCTATTTCGGCAGCCGAATTGGCCCAAAAAATGAAGCAATTTGGACCCCAATCAGTATGGGATGTACGCCGCCATAGCGAATATGCCGCCGAACATATCAAAGATGTAGGAAATTACCCCTTGGATTATATCAATGATTTTGTGAATGAAATGGATAAAGAAGCGACTTATTTCATTCACTGCGCGGGCGGGTATCGCTCCATGATTATGGCATCTATTCTCAAAGCACGCGGATTTGAAAAAGTGGTAAATGTAGCTGGCGGATTCAAAGCGATACAGGAAAGTGGTTTGTATGAACTGACCGACTATGTCTGCCAGAGTACTATTCGCAAGCAACATGCTTTAGCAAAATAAGGGAATCTAAGCTCTTTGTACCCGCCATATTTCTGAGCATTGAGCTATTTTTGATTTAAAAATTTAATACAACGAACTATTTTTATTAGCACAAAATGATGTAACATGAATGATGTAATAAATTTTATAAGCCAGCCCTGGCACTGGGCGGTGGCGGGTGTTTTGATTGGGTTGACGGTACCTGCTTTGCTGCTTTTAGGGAATAAACACTTTGGCATTTCATCCAATCTGCGGCATATTTGCGCTGCGTGTTTTCCTGGTAAAATTCCTTTTTTTCAATACAATTGGAAGAAAGAAATCTGGAATTGGTTTTTTGCAGGTGGGATTGTTATTGGCGCTTTTTTAGCCACTTATTTTCTGAAATCCCCTTCAGATATGGCGATTCACCCAGCGCTGGCAGCGGATTTGTCAAAGGCAGGCATCACAGATTATTCAACTTTACTGCCAAGCCAGCTATTCAATTTTGACAATCTACTTACTATCAAAGGTTTATTTTTCTTTGTCGTGGGTGGTTTCCTAATAGGATTTGGTACGCGCTATGCAGGCGGCTGCACCAGTGGGCACGCTATCAATGGGTTGAGCAATTTACAGCTTCCTTCTCTTATTGCGACTATCTTTTTTATGATTGGGGGCTTTATTTCTGCCAACTTAATTGTACCGTTTTTACTAAATCTTTAAAAAAAAACATTACAATGATAGAAAATGTAAATATACAGCGAGATACTCCTGCCGTTGGACAATCAGAATATGATAATCGGAGCTTGGATAGTATCTGCGTCAACGACAGCGAACAACAGGAAAGTTGGTTCGCTTATTTAAAATATGCAGCAGTAGGCATTGTTTTTGGGATTGTAATGGTAAAAGCAGAAATCATATCCTGGTTTCGCATCCAAGAAATGTTCCGCTTACAATCCTTCCACATGTATGGTGTGATTGGTACAGCCGTAGCCGTAGGAGCAATTTCTGTGTGGCTAATCAAAGTATTCAAAATCAAGACAATAACAGGAGAGCCCGTTGTTTTTAGCAAAAAAGAATTCAACAAAGGGCAGATCATAGGTGGTTTGATTTTTGGCTTGGGATGGGCAATTACAGGCGCTTGTCCAGGTCCTTTGTTTGCGCAAATCGGCACAGGAGCGCTCGTCATTATCATTACCCTTTTGAGCGCCATAGCGGGCACTTGGGTCTATGGATTTTTCAGAGAAAAGCTGCCACATTAATCACTTTGTAATATAGATCACAGATGGAATGTATCCTTTTTTCGCAACTTTGCAATTGGTCATAAAAATTATAAATGATAAACTATGATGAATGTATTTAAAGCATTGTTTGGTACTGCTGAAAAAAATTACCAAGACTTAGATGCAGCAGCTTTTCTAAAACTATTCAAAGAGACACCAGATGCTGTGCTACTCGATGTGCGCACTCCAGCGGAATTTGCTGCTGAAAAAATAAATGGAGCATTGAATATCAATATTTTTAATCCTGGTTTTACATCCGCTATCGCAAAGCTGGATAAGGACAAATCGTACTTTGTTTATTGCCGTAGTGGAAACCGCAGCGGGCAAGCCTGCAACATCATGGCGAAACAAGGGTTCACAAAGCTCTACAATATGGCGGGCGGGATCATCAGCGTATAAAAGAATTTGCTATAAAAAAGAATGGCTTCAGGCTTCGGGAATCTGTGAGGTTCCCGAAGCTTTTTTGTTTGCAAGGTACGGTTTTGCTAAAAATTTAAAAAAATTCCTTGACGCAAATTATTGATTAAAAACCACTTACGCGAATAACAGCCAATACAAAAACATTTCTCCTTGCATTTTATCTCAGAAAAAACTACTTTTGCGCGTGTCTTGCTCCCCCTGCGTATTTCACACATTTTGCTTGACAATACTGAGCTTTACAAAGAGCTACTTTTCATACCAATTTTATTCCCCTTATTAAAATTTGTTCGCGTTTGTTCCACCTGGAATAGCTGCTTATTTGATTTGCACAATAAAATAAATCATTGAAAATCAATTTTTTACCATAGAACAATCTATATCTATAAATTATCTCATGACAAAAAACATTTTTTATGAAGAGAGCTTTTACGATTTTTTTTGCACTGATAGGTGTTGGGTATATCCTTTCCTGCCAGCACGACGCGTTATCCGGGGTTAACTTAGATGGAGCATTGGAAAATGCGCTAAACCTCACATCGAGCACGGGTTCTTATCAAGGATACATATTGCCAGAGAGTGACGACTACGCGTCGCTACCGAATCAGGACCCCAAAAACCCTGTTACTGCAGCGAAGGTAGCTTTGGGCAAAATGCTTTTTTTTGAAACTGGCCTCGCTTTAGAGAACAAACGCGCCTCCTCCAAAGGAGCATACTCTTGCGCGAGCTGCCACGTTCCCGAACGGTCTTTCACTGCAGGGCGCTTCCAGGGTATTGCCGATGGTGCAGTGGGTTTTGGCAATAGTGGTGAAGGGCGTTTTAAAAATTCGGAATACTCTGGAGACGAGGTAGATGCGCAGGGCGCAAGACCGCTGCCAGTAATCAATACAACCTATGTGACTAATGCCTTGTGGGCTGGCAATTTTGGTTCCTTTAGTGTGAACGAAGGGACAGAATCCGCCTGGAATCAGGATACGCTGGTACAAATCAACTTCAAAGGCTTACAGGGGCTGGAAGCAAACAATGAGCGCGCGCTGGTGGTGCACCGCCAGGTTGTGAACAAAGCCGTAACTGACTCATTAGGCTATACAAAAATGTTTGATGAAGCTTTTCCTGATATTCCTGAAAAAGATCGCTATAGCCGCCAGACCGCCGGTTTTGCTATCGCGGCTTATTTCCGTACGATTCTGACCAACCGCGCACCTTTTCAGCTTTGGTTGAAAGGGGACAAGAATGCTATGACGGACCAGCAAAAAGAAGGTGCCTTGCTTTTCTTTGGCAAAGCGGGATGTGTTAATTGCCACAATAGCCCGTCTTTAAATGCTTTTCCGCATCGCTTTTATGCGCTGGGTGTCAATAATCTATATCAAAGTAACTACGAAGTATTTCGCACAAGCCCGGAGGATGCCCGAAATTTTGGTCGTGGTGGTTTCACCAAAAGACCGGAAGATATGCACAAATATAAAGTGCCACAGCTTTACAATATGAAAGACATTGGTTTTTACTTCCATGGCGCCAGCAAGCGCTCGCTGCGCGAGGTGGTGGAGTATTTCAATGCTGCTGTGCCCGAAAACCCCAATGTGCCTGCCAGCCAGATCACACCCTTGCTTTATCCTTTAAATTTGACGGAAAAAGAAATAGATGATCTGGTTGAATTCCTCAAACACGGCTTGTACGACCCCGATATGACTCGATACAAACCGGCAGAAGTATTATCCGGCAATTGCATGCCCAATAACGATCCAAAATCCAAGCAAGATTTGGGTTGCAATTGATAAACTCTTACAAGCAGAAAAAACCGAGTATTGGGATTCCAGTACTCGGTTTTTTTTATTAGGCACATTAACCTTTATTTTGCTATTGAATAGGCTTAGGTTTTACAATAGTGAATACCCTTGAGATATTAAAACCAAAACGGATACCGCTCAAAAGGTTTTTGCTGTCATTTTCGTAGAACCACTTTTCGGTCGTTTCCGTAATAAAACCCTTGTAGGTCATATAACGTGAATTGGAAAAATGAAACTGGAAAACGTGCCCGCCCGTTTCAATATCAAATCCGACCGACAAGCTATTGGTGAAAGCGTCGCCCAATTGATTGGGCAGCACATAGTAATACTCGGCAGTGATAGCTACCCGATTGCTGATTTTTTGTCGCGCTGCTATCCCCAAGGCGAGCACATCGTTTTTGTCTGCTTCTGTTGGCACAAGGTTGCGGTGCACCAGGGTCGGCATGAGCTGCGCCGAGAATCCTTCGCCGAATTTGCGCCCGATCAGCAATTGATGGGTGTAAAACAAACGAGAAGAAAAGAAATTTTCTCGCTCTGGGTCTTGAAATCGAAGGGTAGTGATCTGTACATCCGCCAGGTACACCAGCGTGATGGGCATTTTTACCTTGCCGGTGCTCTGGCGCAGGATTTTGTATTTCACAAAGCCATCATAAATTTTTTCATAACTATTGCGCCCGATCCCCACCATCAGTCGGTCGGTAATGCCATAATCCGCTCCGATGCGGATGGTAGCGCCGTCCAGTCCAAATATATCGTAAAACCCCTCTGAAATTGGGGAGAAGCGATGCGAAATTTTCACATCCAGTACACCCGCTGCTGTATTTTCAATGGAATGCCCATTGATCACGCGATTGGTTTTAAAAGCGGCAATCGCAAAATCGGTTGTTTCCTCTTCATCGAGCAGCGACAGCAGGTCGTCGTCTTGAGCCTGCAAGGCAAAATAGCTCAAGCTAATCATTATCAGGGTAAAGAGTTGTTTTTTCATAAGGTATCAATTTTATAAAATGAGGAAAGGCTACCCAATTCCCTCGGATAGCCTCGTTTCTTTTATTTACCAACGAGTGGCTGTAATTCTGCGTTAAAACTTACTTTTACTTCTTTGGCAATTTTATCCGCTACTACGGAAGGAATTTTGATATCATAATCGGCACAAGCGACAATAAATTCCGATTTTACCTTCAGGTTTTTGCCCACCACCGTCAAAGTACCCTCTGTAGTGATTTCTTTTTTGACACCATGTATTTCCATGGTCCCTTTCACTTTCACTTTATAAGCGCCCTCTTTTTTAAAATTCACATCCGATAAATTGGAAATTTCTCCTTTGAAAACCGCCTTTGGAAATTTGGAGGACTCCATGTAGTTTTCATTAAAATGCTCCTGCATCAGCGCCCGCTTGAATTGGAATGCTTTGACCAATACGCTGCTTTCCAGCTTTCCGGTTGGTGCATCCAGTACGATAGTGCCCGTGTTGGTCTGTGCATCAATGTCTTCTAATGGAGTACCGGCATTAAAATTTACGACCGCCGTTTTGGAAAAAAATTTACCCTGCGCACTGACGGCTATGATCATCGTGCACAATGCGGCAATAATTAATCCTGTTCTTTTCATAAAATGTTTGTTTATTGGATTGAATGATACAATGTTGCTTTCCTGGCTATTCTACCAATACACAGCGCACCAACACAACGTCAATCCCATTGTTGCCGGCACATACGCCTTTCAGTGTGATGGATTCCCCGGGCGAAAAATCGGTTCGGTTTTGTTGGCTCAGTTGGTCCAGTTCACAGGTAATTGAGCCAAAATCATCGGCTGCATCCAGGCTTACCACAGTGACGCTGCCGTCAGTCGTTGTTTCGCTTACTTTGCCGCTCACGGCTACCACTTTATCGAGGTACCTTGCATTTGCAGCATTTTCGTCGTTTTTAAAAGCAGCCATAAGATCAGCAGCAGCAATGGTAAGGTCAGCAGCAGCGCGCTGCATATTTTTGTGGGGCTTATTCCATAAATAAATCCCTGTTGCCAAAGCACCAATCGAGATGATGCCAATGATCGTAAAAATTATTTTGCGCATGGTAAATTACTTATGAGGCATTAAAAAAATAGAGCAGTTAGTTATTCGGCGTACCGCTGTCCAGCCAGGATTGCAACGCCTGGATGTCGCAGGTAGCTAATTTTGGAGCGTTCTGTGGCATAGCTGAAAAACCTGGAGCGTGATTGACTGATCCCAGTAAAGTGCCATTGATCGCTGCATTCCGCACGCCGGTGTAGTTATCGAGCAATAAATTGCCAATGTTGCTGCCATTGCTATGGCAAGCGTAGCAGTTTTTTTGCAAAATGCTCAGCACTTGTACACTGTATTTTACTTCCTCGGTAGAGCATTCAACGGGATCAGTCCCGTATAAATCCTCCTCGCTGTCGTAATAACATGCTGAAAGCCCTGCTATCACAGCTACGAGCAGGCTGCCAACTATGATCAATTTTCGTTGCATTGTGTATAGAATTTAATTTTTTTAAAAAACTATTCCTTAGTACGAAGTGCCGCCAATTTTTGTTGCATCCACGGCTTGCTATTCTCCCCTACTTTTCAAAATTATCATTCAAAAATAAGCACTAAGGTTCAAACACCGAAGGCGCATTCGCTTTTTGTTCCGCACCTTGCAAAAATGGATAAGCAGCATCATTTTAGTGCCATATTTGCCTTTTTTATATTGATCAAATCATCTACCTTGCTGGTGGTTAGAAAAAATCCAACAAATTGATGAATAAAATCCTTGTGACGGGCGGCTGTGGCTACATTGGAAGCCACACCATTGTTGATTTATTGGATCATGGTTTTGATGTCATTTCGGCAGATAACCTGGTGAATTCGAGTGAAGCCGTGCTAGAGGGCGTAGAAGCCATAACCGGCAAACGCATCAAAAATTATACAATTGATCTTTGCGATTTGGCAGCGACCCGGCAGCTATTTTTGGAAAATCCTGAGTTGGTGGGAGTTATCCATTTTGCGGCTTTAAAGTCCGTAGGCGAATCGGTCGAAAAACCGCTCTTATATTTTCATAACAACCTTAACAGCCTACTGACGATCCTGACATGCATGGTAGCATTTGATGTGCCGCATTTGATATTTTCTTCCTCCTGCTCGGTATATGGCAACGCCGCTGCGCTACCCGTCACGGAAGATACGCCCTTGCAAGAGGCGGAGTCGCCCTATGCTCGCACCAAACAAATCGGAGAGCAAATCATCCGGGATGTACTGCGAGGCAATTCCAATCTACAGAGCGTGTTGCTGCGCTATTTCAACCCTGCTGGCGCTCATCCCAGCGCGCTCATCGGCGAATCACCGCGCAACCCTGCCAGCAACCTGGTGCCTGTCATCACCGAAGCGGCCATTGGCAAACGGGCGAAGGTGGTCGTTTTTGGTAATGACTACCCCACGCGTGATGGCTCTTGTATCCGCGATTTTATTCACATCATGGACCTCGCGCATGCGCATACACTGGCTATGCAATACCTGCTTGCCGCAAAAAATGAAAGCCAAGTGGAAATATTTAACCTCGGGGTAGGAGAAGGCGTCACTGTGATGGAGGCTATCCATGCTTTTGAAAAAGCAACAGGGGAAAAGTTGAACTATCAAATCGGTCTTCGCCGAGACGGCGATGTGGTCGCTATTTATGCCAATTTTCAAAAAGCGGCAGACCAACTCGGCTGGCAACCTCGCTACAGCATTGAAGATATTATGAAAAGCGCTTGGCAATGGGAGCAAAAAAGAACGAATGTGTGAAACACACATCTTACCAAAAAAATAAGTCGCTAACTCCGGAAGCCAGCGACTTTCTTATATGAAGGAAAACATGGTGTTTTTCAAACTTATAAAGGGTAGATACCCTAAAGGGCAAAAACGTTGCCTGGAATTTTTATTTTTTTGAAAAAAATAGAAAAAGCTTTTGCAAGAATAGAGCAGCCTCGGCAAAACTTGGAGTTTGCCAAAGCTTTGCGCAAAAGTAGTTTTGATTATTTTTTAAAGCTGAAACTGGTGCCGCAACCCTACAAAAAGTCCAGTGCTGACATACTTTTGGTCGAGCATGTACTCATCGCGAGTGAGCGAGCGCGAATAGACTTTGATGTGTGGTTCTACCAGTAATTGCAGGCGTGGGCTGACCTTGTAAGCCAAACCAACACTACCGTACAGGGTGGCACTCAAGCGATTCCTGAATGCAGGATACCCCTCCGGGCTATCAGAAGAAAAACTGACGGGGCGGTTATTGTCGGGAGAGACAAAAGCACCTGTTGGTTCAAAAAGCAAGTTTACAAAAGCGCCGCCATTAATAGCGACATTCATTTTTTTACCCTGGATTTCATAACCTAATAGCAGCGGAATGTCGAGTGTGCGATAGCGGTTATTGCTCACGATTTCGCGGTTGATCACCTCTCGCAGGGTATCAGTACCCACAATCTCACCATTGGTACCATAAATATTTGTAATCGTAATCCGTTCTTCATTTTCACTCAAAAACCGGAAACGCTCATTGATTTGAGAATAGTTGATGCCGGTGCTGGCTACCAAACCCCAGTCCGACACAGCCGAGAAGCGCAAGGCAGCACTGATCCCGTAAAGGGGTTCTTCTGTATCATTCCGCTCTTTGGCATAATCCTGAAATTCGGCACCTTTAGGCTCCAACTGACGAAAAGCGAAGGACGGCGCAGCCATTACGTCGAAATAGTACCGCCAGTCATTTTTACCACCAAAAGCCGCGCATTTGCCATTTTGCCAAGAATTGATCCGATTGGTAGAAGCCACTTGCCTCAATACCATGGGTAGCGCTACCACCTGAAAAGAAGAAGCTTGAGCAGCATCTGGCTGCAGCATGGTATTCGTCAGCGCCTCTTGCAATTGCTCCGAATAATAGGCTTCTACCGCAGGGGCACTTGTATTTTCGATGATTGGGCTTGGGATTGGTTTGGATAGTTGTTGCAAGTCCGCCACTGTCTGCGGAACAGTAGGTAGGGCACTTTGCTCCGGTAAAATTTCGGGGTTGATTGGTGTTGGTGTATGAGTAGAAACAATAGGCGTTGATTTTTTTGAAGGAGAAGAATTGGATTGTGCAGCGGTAGCAATATGCTGAAGCGCCCCATTAGCAGGGCGATCCTGCCACATCACAGCGCCCAGCACGAAGAGCAAAAGAAGAATAGCAGCCGTTTGCAAGCGATTGTAAAATGCCAGGCTGCGCAGGCGTTGTTGTCTATGGCGTTGTTGCTGTATCTGCTGCCACAGATCAGGTGGTGCCTCGGAGGCATAATTTTCCAGTTTTTGCTGAAAAGCCTTGTCTATAGGATGGCGACGGCTCATACGGCAATTTTTTGCAATTCTACAATTTTTTCCTGTAATGTTCTTCTGGCTTTGAGCAATTGCGTACGCGAAGTGCTCTCATCAATGCCCAGCATCGCGGCGATTTCGGCATGGCTATAGCCCTCTATGGCGTACAAATTGAACACTAAGCGATAGCCCTCCGGCAAAGCAGCGATGAGATTGAGGAGTTCCTCTTCGTGCAAATCGGCATAAACCGAAGGTTCCAGAGAAAGATTAAAATCTTCATCTATCCCGATACACTCCTCTTTGAAACTTTTTTTCTGATATTTTTTTAAAGCAGTATTCACTACAATCCGGCGAATCCAGCCTTCAAAAGAGCCTTTAAACTGGAACTGGGTGATGCTGTCAAAAATTCTAATAAAGGCATCCTGCAAAATATCCTCGGCTTCCATTCGGTGGCGGGCATAGCGCAAACACACGGCGAACATCTTTCCGGCGTACTGCCGAAAAACCTCCTCCTGGCACTGCGAATCATCGCGCAAACATCCTTTTATCAGGTCTTGCTCTGTCACAGCGTGTTTGTTTTCCTAATTAAACTCAATGTTCGGTTCAGGAATTGCCCGAAATAGCCGATAATTTTCACAATTTACAATTTTTATTTTAATCTTGCTTATTAAAATTAGACCCATAATGGATATTCAAAGCCGCGTTACTCAGATCATAAACGCTATGTATGAAAACGATTTTTTCAGCCAATGGTTGGGCATCGAGCGAATAGAAGAAGGCGCGGGGCGTTGTGTGCTGCGTATGCGGATCAAAAAAGAAATGCTTAATGGTTTTGGCATCGTGCACGGAGGCGTTATTTTTTCGTTGGCGGATAGCGCGCTGGCTTTTGCTTCCAATTCGCATGGGCGCAAGGCAGTATCCATCGAAACTTCTATCTCTCATATCGAATCCATCTGCGAAGGGGGCACCATCACCGCTTTTGCGGAGGAAGAAAGCCTGGGCAACAAAATAGCGGTGTACCGAGTAGTGGTAAAAAATGAAAGCGAAAAAGTCATCGCCATTTTCAAAGGTACGGTGTACCGCACCAGTCAGGAATGGGAGTTTGCTTAATCCGCCGAGTACGCTTATTCTTCCTAAATTTGTTTTCCAACTGACGTTTTAAAATTTATTTTTCGCAGCGACAAACTTTTTGCGATTTTTTTTAGTCTAATAAGTGTAACTTTTAGAATGATCTGCGTATATGTAAATAAGGGGCTTGAGAAAAATGTGGATAATGTTGGCTTTAGCAAATAATTAACAAAAAGTACCCGTAGGATTTGCAATAAACTTCAGCCCTGCGGTGTTAAAAAATATAGATATTCTTTCTTAAAGAACGTCGGCTTAAGTTTCATAAACTAGTGAGTGTAAAGTAACAGCCTTCTCAAAAATGAGAGGGCTGTCTTTTTTTAGCTATTTTATTTTTAAATTGCTCTCAAAAATACACCTTATGGACATTTTGCAAGAAACGCAGCAAGCGGTCATTTACGATTTGGACATTGAAAAAATTCCCCGAGAAAGCATCAGAGAACAGTGGTTGCACATTATCAACAATGGCATCGGTGAACCCATCAGAATTCCGATTCTGATAGCTCGCGGCGCGTATGAAGGACCAGTGCTGGGGCTTACGGCTGCTATTCATGGCAATGAGCTGAACGGCATTCCAATTATTCAAAAATTATTTAATGAAATAGATGTCTCCCAACTGCATGGCACAGTAGTAGGGGTTTTGGTAACCAATGTACCCGGCTTGCTGCTCCAGCAACGCCAGTTTAACGATGGTACCGATCTGAATCGAATTTCTCCGGGTAAATCAAACGGCGATGTAAGCGAGGTGTATATCAACAGAGTCGTGGAGCGGATTCTGAAAAAATTTACTTATCTCATTGATTTACATACTGCCAGCTTCGGGCGGATCAATTCCTGGTATATTCGGGCAAATATGACCAAAGAAATCACTGCTCGCATGGCGCGCCTGCAAAATCCTGAAATTATCCTGCATAATCCAGCCAACGATGGCACTTTCCGCGGCACTGCCAGCAGCCTCGAAATTCGGTCTATCACACTGGAGTTGCGCGATCCGCATGTTTTCCAATTTGACATTATTGAGGATGCGCTGGTTGGGATCCGAAATGTGTTGTATGATTTTAATATGCTGGAAGGCTCGATTGTATGCCCTGTAAAGAATACAATCCTCTGCGACCGGTCGTACTGGATTTATACAGATGAAGGAGGGATTCTGGAAGTGTTCCCATCGGTAAAAGCAATGATCAAAAAAGGTGAACTCATCGCAGAAGTGCGCAATATCTTTGGAAAACTCATCAAACAATATCGTGCACCAGAGGATGGCATCGTGATAGGCAAAAGTATCAACCCTATCAATCAGACTGGCAGCCGCATCTTGCACATCGGAATTAATCCCAGGGAAATCCCCTGTATAACGGATGAGGATGACAACGGGGAGGCTACTTTTGCTGAAAAATTTGGGTTGAAACGCTTAAATTCAGGCTTTTAGAAAGCATCCTTCACAAAGTTTGTTAAACCGAAAAGTCATTTTCCCGCAAAACACATTGTTATTGTCGGATGTTTTCTAATTTTAGTACAAAGAACATCCATGCGAGTTATTCACTATCAAGGCATTATGGGTACCATCGTAGGAACGATGCTGCTTTCCGCTTGCGCTAACTATAAATTGCAATACCCGAAAGGCAGCCAACCCATACAAGTTCAGGAAAATCTGGATACACAAAAAATTGCCCACACCATGTACCTCATTGGCGATGCCGGCAATGCAGCAGCACCTGATAGCATACCAAAGGCACTGGCGTTGTTGAGCAAGCAATTAAAAAATGCCGCTAAAAACAGCTCCGTTATTTTCCTGGGCGACAATATCTACCCCAATGGCATGGCTCCCAAAAGCGCGCCTGAGGAGAGAAGGCAGGATGAATACCGATTGAGGGCGCAATTGGATGTAGTAAAGGATTTTCCTGGTAAGGTATTTTTTATCGCAGGCAACCACGATTGGTATGGCTATGGCTTGGAAGGGCTGAAGCGCCAAAGGAAGTTCATAGAAGAATACTTAGATCGAAAAGATGTTTTTCTACCCAAACCTGGTTGCGGTGATCCCGTAGAGATAAAATTAAATGAAAACCTCGTTTTAGTCTTGCTTGATTCGCAGTGGTGGCTCGAAAACTGGGAAGGCGAAACAGCAATCAACGATGGCTGCGATATCAAGAGCCGAAAGGTGTTCCAGCAGTTTTTTGAAGAGGTGATCAAAGGTAATCGAAATAAAAATATCGTGATTGCGCTGCATCATCCGCCTTACACCCAGGGGCCCCACGGCGGGCAGTACACCCTGCGCGACCATATTTTCCCACTCACGGCTGTGAGCAAAAACCTCTGGATTCCTATGCCTATCGTGGGTTCTTTGTATCCTTTGCTGCGCTCCACCATCGGCTCCAACCAGGATATGGCACACCCCGATTACCAAAAATTGATGGATATTCTGACCAATTCTGCCCGAAAAAACGGCAGTTTTATCTTCGCTTCCGGGCATGATCACAGCCTTCAATACCTCGAAAAAGACAATCAATCTTTCATAGTAAGTGGTGCAGGCTCCAAACGCAACCCTACCCGACTCAAAACTGACGGTAGGCTCAGCTATGGACAACAGGGTTTTGCACAACTGGATTTTTATGAAGATGGTACCGCTTGGCTGAGATTTTATGCTGTTGACCAACCTGATGGGGCGCTTATTTTCCAGAAAAAAATAAAGGGCGCGCTGCCTTTGGCTACTAGTGCCGTTCCTACTGATTTTCCTGAATTGGATACACTCCAAAGCGAAATTACACTGCCTCTAAGCACTTATGATTTTCAGCGCGGCGCACTCTGGCGTTTTCTCTGGGGAGATCATTTTCGTACGACCTATGCTACTCCAGTTAAGGTTCCTGTATTAAAACTTTCAGCATTCAAAGGTGGCGTGGTTCCTATCAAACTTGGTGGCGGCAATCAAACCAGTTCCCTGCGCTTGCAAGACAAACAGAAGCGCCAATACGCCATTCGCTCTCTGGACAAAGATGCCACCCGTGTGGTACCTTACCCCTTCAATGAAAGCTTCGCCCTCACCATCGTCAAAGACAACTTCAGTTCTTCGCATCCTTTATCGGCTTTGCCCGTGACGGCGCTTGCCAAATCGCTCCACATCTATCATACAAATCCTGGTATTTTTTATCTGCCCCGACAACCTTTGCTGGACAGGTATAACGACTTCTTCGGCGGCGCACTTTATCTTTTGGAAGAGCGCCCTTCAGGAGACTGGAGCCATGAACCCAGCTTGGGGAATGCACCTGATTTTATCGGAACACTTGAACTGGCAGAAGCGATTACAGTGGATAATAATGCCCAGGTGGATCAGCAATGGACCGTTCGGACACGCCTGCTCGATATGCTCATCGGTGATTGGGATCGCCACGATGATCAATGGCGCTGGGCAGAATTCCCACAAGGTGACCAAAAGCTATACCGACCCGTGCCACGCGACCGCGATCAGGCTTTCAGCAAGTACGATGGGCTAATCCTGGGGCTAATTCGCCAATTTTCCCCTTCCATCCGCGCTTTAAGACCGTACAATAGCAATATTCGCACCATCAAATGGGCAAACTGGAGCGCCCGATATTTCGACCATTCTTTTTTGAATGAATTGAATTGGGAAGATTGGCAGCGAGAAGTGCTGTTTTTGCAACAACAACTCACGGATGAGCTGATTGAAAAAGCTTTTCGCGAAAGTTTTCCACCTGAAATCTACCAGCGCGATGCGCCAAAGATGATGCAGGTGTTGAAATTCCGGCGAGACCATCTGACTCAAATTGCTCAAAACCATTACGAATTGCTTGCAAAGGCAGTGGATGTGGTAGGAACGAACAAGCGTGAACTTTTTGTGGTAGAACGCTTGAATGAAGATAGCACTCGTGTATCCGTTTTTGATACCAACAAAGACAAAGCGCGGCAGCAAAAACTATATGAACGCACTTTTTTGACCCAAGATACCCGCGAAGTTCGCTTGTATGGCTTGGATGGTGATGATTTTTTCGAAATCAGTGGTACTGCCGATAGAGGCATCCTCATTCGGGCAATTGGCGGCTTGGGCGAAGACAGTTTTACGGATCGCTCGGCGTTGTATGCGCAAGGCAAAAAAACGATCCTTTACGACGCAAAGGACGAAAAAACGATCCTGAATATCGGTGCAGAAACCCGCAATCGCATCTCGGATGATCCCAATTTGAATACCTATAATCGAAGAGGATACGATTATGAATTTGATTACGGCTACAAACTGCCTTTTGTGGCTGGTAATCCTGATGACGGGCTGCTCCTCGGCGGTTTGTTGCAACACACTGCTTATGGTTTTAAGAAAGCCCCTTACGCCGCTCGGCACACCTTTTCGGCAAGATATGCCTTGGCTACATCTGGCATAGGATTCAACTATACGGGGGAGTTTATCAATGTTCTGGGCAAATGGGATTTCCAGTTGAACACCGAAGTGAATACACCGCTTTATGCGATCAACTTTTATGGCTTTGGCAACGATACGCCCGATCAAGAGGAAGAATTAGAGGAAAACTACAACCGCGTGCGGCAGCGCTTGGTGCGGCTCGAACCGTCCTTGCTACGGCGCGTCAACAGTGCTTTTTCATGGTCAGTGGGACCTACTTTTGAATCCATTCGCATTGATCGCACGCCGGGTCGTCTCATTGATGCCATCGGCGATGATTTTGATCCTGAATTATTCGATGGCTTGGAGTTTGTCGGTCTGCGCTTCCAGATGAATTTAAAAAATGTGAATAACCAGGCTTTCCCTTCCAGTGGGATTGGTTGGCGACTGGATGCAGGCTGGAAATTGCAATTGGACAACACAGATAAACATTTTCCTTATTTGCAGGCAGCGCTTACTTTGTACCAACAGTTGGAACCAAGCGGCAATCTCGTGTTGGCTACCAGAGCGGGCATTTGGCATAACTTTAATACCAAATTTGAATTTTATCAGGGTGCTACGCTCGGCGGGGGCTTGACAGAAAATGCCAACTTCCGGGGCGTGCGGCGCGAGCGGTTCACCGGGCAAACGTCTTTTTACAACAACATTGACCTACGCTTGCGCCTGTTTAGTTCTGAAAATCGTACTTTGCCCTTTGCTATGGGCATTTTCGGCGGGTTTGACCACGGGCGCGTGTGGCTAAAAAATGAAGACTCCGATACCTGGCACTATGCTTATGGCGGCGGCTTGTTTTTTATGCCTTTTGAAATTGCAACCATCCAGGCGGGCGTTTTTCGCAGCGATGATCAGCAAACTCGTTTTACCTTTGGCGGCGGCTTCTTTTTTTAAGCCATTTTTACAAAACAAATGCAGCTCTTACTTGCTATAAATCACTGACTTTCATAATAATAAAACTTTCGACTATTGACTACTAAACCGTTCGACTGCTTAATAGCCAATGATAAATAGCAATATGTGCAATGATTTTTTAAATTGCAAGCTGATCTTCAACATTCTATTTTAGAACAATAAAATTAGACTTATGAAAGAAGGCTGGGCATTAATTTTTACGGCGATGGAAGAATACCAGGCAAGAATCGCTGATGATATTTTGAAACAACACGGCATCGAAAGTTTGATTGTTAATAAGGGAGACTCCGTGTTTCCGAGCATCGGAGAAGCAGAACTATACACACCTGCCGAAAATGTGGAAAAAGCATTGGAAATTCTCAGGGAAAATGACATTATCGTTGATCTGATGTAAGGACGACACTTTGCAAATTTCTACAGCGCACAAAGCATTTCTATTCAACCTCAACATGCTTGAAGTGTTATGGTATTGAATATCATATAAATAAAAAGCATGAAAATGAATCCACTTACGCCCGAAGAGGCGCGCGTCATATTGCACAAAGGCACTGAACGACCGTTCACCGGTGAATACACAGACAATAAAGCCCAAGGGATTTATGTATGCCGCCAATGCGAAACTCCTTTGTATCGCTCAGAGGATAAATTTGAATCCTTCTGCGGCTGGCCCAGTTTTGATGATGAGATCCCTGGCGCGGTCAGGCGTGAGCGCGATGCCGATGGCAGGCGCACAGAGATTTTATGTGCCACCTGCGGCGGGCATTTGGGGCATGTGTTTGTCGGTGAAAGGTTTACAGCTAAAAATACCCGCCACTGTGTCAACTCTATTTCTATGAAATTTTACCCCATCGAGGAATGGCAGCAGAAAACCGAGCTACGCGAATGACCTAAATGGTAGCCTTTGCCTTAGGTTATTTTTTGGAGTAAACCGTCGTTATTGCGCGATCAAAAAAGTCCCGCTTATCCGAATTTCTGTTCCTATCCACATATTAAAAATGGCGGTAGCACCGTTTTAGAGTGAAATTTTTTAAATCCGAAACAACTATGCGTAGCTACTATCAAATTTTTGCTGCATTTGTTTTTTTATTTGTAATTTCTTCATTTTCAAACACTTCGAAAGCTCAAGCCGCCAAAGAGTCAACTGCGGAGAAAAAGCCCTTCTCGCTATTCAAAAAGAAAGAGGCGGATGCCCAAACGGAAGCAGCGCAAGAGAAAAAAGCCCTGAAGGTAGCGCACAAAGATGCTAAATCAGAAGTGAAAGCCTCCAAAAAAGAACGCAAAGCCGCCGAAGCCAAGGAACGCGCAGCTCGCGCCAGAGCGGAAGCCATCAAAGCAGAAAAACGCGCTAAAAGAGCCGAAGACCGAGCAGTGAAAGCAGGTGACAAAGCCATGAAAACCCGAAGCAAAACCGAAGCAAAGAAAAGCAAGGTCAATTAAAGATCAAGTTTGAGCTGAAATCGCAAAGTGGAAATCAACCTGTTTGTGCGCTGGGTTATTAGTTCAGCGAAAAATGCGGCGCACCCACACTGAGCGTGCTATAGGAGGAGAGCAAATTCACCTCTACTTCCATAAACTGTGTGAGGGGGAACTCCCGAAGCAGCTCGAAAACCTCCATAGCAGAACTGGCGCTGAACACCGCCCAGAGTTTGCCGCTATCCACAGAAAAAGCATAATTGATCAGTTTACCTTTCGCCAGGTATTTATTTACCACGTTATCTTGGTAAGGTAGCAATTCAAAAAATTCCGCTGTCAGTTCGTTGGGGAGCGTGCAATCCGCCATAAAATGATACTCCTGGTGCATCTTTTTCCTTCAATTTTACCACAAATGTAGGTGCTTTTTATCAAAAATGCAGCGAAAGGACGCAAATTGTCTTAAAATAGACCGATTTAGGCTCCGTACAGTCCAAAGTTGCTTTTTTAATAGGTCTTTCGAATCAAAAATAGCCGCAAACGTGCAAAATCAAGCAAGCCACACTAAAAACTTGGCAATAAAAAATTAGACTCAGTTTGCAATACGATCTTCGATGCTAAAGTATTTTTAAACAATAAAGCAGTACAAGCAGTATAAGAATAAAGTTTATTACAACTTGCAATAATCTTGGTTTATCTTTCTTGATTTGACTGATCGTTTCGAGAATATACTTGCGGCGTACAAAAAAAGATATTATGGCTGATACAAGCCCAAGTAATAGAATCGTGGTCGTGTCTTTTATAAAATAAACCAATACTATAAAGCCAAGTAATATCGCATAGAAGATAATGGTACGAATTCTATATTCCTTGTCTTCATTTTTCTTTAGGTCAGTAAATAGCTGAAATAGAAAAATAAAAAACAGTAAACATAAAAATAAAAGAAATACATCAAATTGAGCTTCCATGTGACAGGATTTTATTAGCAGCCACTACCAGGAGTACTGCAACAAAGGCTATATGAATCAATTGCATTAGCAGTATCAACTATCGCATATGTAACGGCAGCGACAAAACAAGGCGTAGCCACACCCCCTCCAATAATAGAAATTGCGACACAAGTTGCAATCGCCCTATCATAATTTTTATGAATTCTCTTAATATCTTTATTGAAATCACTTTGACAACTTGGAATTAGGAATAAATCACCCGCTCGATAATTCGAGACTTCCTCAAAAAAACCAGAAAGATCTTCTTGTGGAATACTCAATATCTCAGGAAAAGCCAATAAAAGATTTTCCATTTGTATTGTTATAAAATCATTACGGAGCTGGATTTGCTGTTCGTTAATATTAAGCAATTCGATACTATTCTCAGCATTTAGTGAATCTCGATTAATTGAATTCAGACCAATAGCAATTGTGTCTAAAAAGTTTTTACTATTACTTGCAATATTTCTAAAATAAATGCTTTCTGATACATTTTTAATCAAAAGCAAATTAAATTTTGGCGAGCTTCTATATTATTTGCCTCTTCTGAGGCATCATATCGAAGTTCAGAACAAGAAACAATAATAAATAAAGCAGCTAAAAATAATGATAAATTTAAATGTTTATTTTTTTCATTTTGTTTATGGTTTTAAAAAATATTAAAACTAATTTTTATTTATTTAAAAATTTAAATCCCTTCACTTAGCTAAACATAATCAAGGTAGTTATACCAAAAAATCAAATTAATTTGATTCTATTTCCTCTTATTTCGAATAAACTTAGGCATCATTATTTTTTTTTCACGATGCTTCGCACAAAGGTATTCAGTGCAAAAATAATGCTTGCAAAAAGCGACAAACGCGCCAATAGATCCCCCCAGCGGGTATAAAAAGTAGCAGCCGTATTCAGATAAATCCTTGATTGTAGAGCAATCGCCTCCTCATACTTCGAGCTTTGCAAAATATCACCTCTTTGGTTGATAAAGGCAGAAATACCCGTATTGGCAGCCCTTGCGATGCTCCGGCGCGTCTCGATGGCACGCAGCGAAGCAAAATACAAATGCTGGCGATGCCCCGGTGTGCGATCCCACCAACCGTCGTTGGTCATAATAAAAAAAGCTTGCGCCCCCTTGCGAACAAAAAAAGTGAGGTATTCTCCAAACACCGACTCATAGCAGATAAGTGGAGCGACTTGCCCTGTTTCGCTTTTGAACACAGCGGGTTGTTGCTCTTTGCCCAATCCTGCGGTCGTCCCGCCAAAATAGGCTACAACAGGCTTTAAAAAAAATAAAATACGTTGGAAAGGAAAGCTTTCGGGGCCGGGTACCAATTTTGATTTTTTGTGCAACGGCACTTCATCACTTTTACCATCCAATTGCACCGCCGCATTAAACATTTCATAATGAATCACTTCTCCGGTTCGGCTTGTGTCGGTTCGGGTGGCAGGCGTCAGTGGCTCGTTTGGTTCAAAAATACGGTAGGCACTCAGTCCTGTGACGATCTTCAGCTTTGGGTATTGTTGTATCCATTCGCGCAGGCGCAGGAACGACTCGTATTGCGATAGTTGATGCGTTTCTGCAAATCCAAAAACCGTTTCGGGGAAAACCAAATAAGCTGTATGCTGAGAAATTTTTGTAGAAGCAAGGTCTATGCAATGCTGCAATTTCGCTGCTTCTGAGATCAGCGGCTCCTCATAATGTGGCTCATAATTCGGTTGTACTACGACAACTTCTATCGCATCGCCTTTTTCTGAAAAAGTGAAATAGCGCGTGAGCGAAACCGCGACTGGAAGGAGGATCAAAACACTCAATTGAATCAACTGCTTCTGGTTATTTTTTTCTATGACCTTAAAGATTAATATATTAACGAGCAGAATCCACAAAGATCCGCCAAAAACACCTGTCCACTCGTACCATTGCACCCAGGCAGGAAACTGAGCAAATGCATTGCCCAGTGTAAGCCAGGGATAATTGAGCGCCCAATGGTAATGCAGGTATTCAAAAGTCAGCCAATAGGCAATTAGTGGGGTGAAGCCCAAACGAGGCATGAAGCGATGCGTTTGGTGGTACAGCAGGAAGGGCAGGGTCATCAGCGCGCTATTCACCCAGATCGCAAAAACGCCCGCCACCAGTGCACTATTGGCAATCCAGAAGGTGCTCAGGATATTCCAAATGACAAAAGCGTGAAAAGTGTATTTGAAAACAGCACCCACGGCAGGTTTTTCAGCCTGTTGTACAATCCTTTTTTCAAGGTGTAACAGCGGCACAAAGGCAATCAGCATCAAAAAAGGTAGCGGCACCCAGCCCGGAAAGCCCAAACCGAGCAATACGCCGCCGAGCGTAGCCAAGCCCAAGTTCTTCCGCTGAAAAGACGTGCCCCAGAGGCTTTTGCGCCGCAGCAGCACCCAGGCAGCCCATAGCGCTGCAAATAGCAAGAGCGGTCGAAAGCCCCATAGCAATTCCGTTCGGCTGCGGAGGTACAAATCAACGCTTGTCCAGCCGATGAGCGCCAGCAAGCTTAGCAAAAGTGGAATTTTGAATGTTGTTTTCACAATAAGCAATCTTGAACTGCAAGTTTAGAAAAAATTAAGTGAGAGCGCATATTCAAATTACACAATTGTTATCATAAGGTATTGATTATCAATTTTTATTGACTTCCAACTGCTGGCTATAAAACTGCTCGATCACTTAAGACAATTCGATTTCCAAGCCATCATAAGCTAATGCCATCCCCTGCGGTAGTGTTGGGTTTATTTCTTCGTACAAGCCCATGCTATGGCTCATGTGAGTGAAATAGGTGCGCTCCGCCCCAATCAACTGAGCAAGCTCGATGGCTTCTTCCAAATTGGCATGAGAATAATGGAGTGTATGATGTAAAGCGCTTGTTACCAGTACTTTAGAGCCCTTTATTTTTTGCAATTCCCGTTGGCTGATCGTTTTGACATCCGTCAAATAAGTAAAGTGGCCAATCCGAAAACCCAACACCGGCATGCGCCCGTGCATCACTTCGACGGGTGTAACCTGAATACCATCCACCTGAAAAGGCGTATCTTTATCAATTGTATATAAATCAAATCGCGGCGCGCCCGGATAGGGATTTGCATCAAAAGCATAGGCAAAGCGGCGTTTTAATTCCTCCTGTACCGAAACGGTGGCGTAGATCGGCATACTTTGCCCGGAGCGAAAGTTGAAAGGACGCACATCATCCAGACCAACAACATGGTCATTGTGTTGGTGCGTAAGCAAAATAGCATCCAAATGGGATGCCCTTGCCCGCAGCATCTGTTGCCGAAAATCAGGACCGCAATCTATCCCAATATTGGTATCGCCGATGCGCAACAAAGCCGCCGTGCGCAGGCGCTGGTCGCGCGGATCATCAGAGGTACAGACCTTGCAGCCGCAGCCAATCACCGGCACACCCTGTGAAGTACCCGTGCCGAGGAATGTAATTTTGATTTCGATAATGTTTGAAATTTAAAAAGCATGAAAATACAAGCGGAAAAAACTGCTACTTTTGATGCCACGCCGATTGGATTTCTTTGTAAAACCTGGCAGATTTTTCTTCCAACTCAGCAGGATTCACCTCAATGCTACCCAATATCTCCAATAAACAGTTGATACGTCCTTCGGTTTCATAGAATTTATTGATGACCGCCACTTTTTTATTTTCCAAAATGCAATAGCCCGACTGAAAGTTGCCTTTTTCATATCGTACTTCGTAAGCCAGTTCTTCCAGCAGTGTTTCGAGTTTTTTGAGGGTGTGCGGGGTGTATTTTAGTTCCATCTTACTTGTATTGATAAAGCAAAATAAAGACTTTCGACAGTTTTGAGCAAAATTGCGCTAAATTTTCTCCTAATCGTTGGAAAAATCAAATTATACCGCAATCGTTTCTATTTTTGCAAAGATGGATCACCATGAAAACAAGTGCTATGTGTAGAATCTTAACATTGGCGATGCTGATGCTGGCTTGCCTCGGTCGGGCGCAGGAGCGGCGCTTTGAGGCTGGGTTGGTGGCAGGTGTCAATCTTTCACAAATAGATGGCGATAAGCTGGCGGGGTTCAACAAACTGGGCATCAATGCGGGCGGCAAGGTAGCCGCTGTACTGAGTAAGCGCTGGCTGCTGAGCCTGGAATTGTTGTTTTCCCAACAGGGTGCGAGCCGCACGCGCGTGGACGACCCGAGTTCGATCTATGAAAAAATCAAGTTGAACTTTGTGGAAGTACCTGTGATGATCAACTTCAAAGAGTGGAAATTTCATGTGAGCGCCGGACTGTCCTATGGCAGGTTGATTAATTATACGGTAACTGATTTTACAGGGGAAGACATCAGTGAGATCGAACAATACAATGCCGATTTGTTGTCGCTAATTTTAGGTGTAACCTATTATTTTCGAGACAATGCAGGCGTGGATTTCCGCTGGCAAAGAGCTTTGAGCGATTTGCAAGGGATAGATGGCGGCAGCCAACTCACAGGGCGCACGCTTAGTTGTAGATTTGTTTACCTCTTTTGATAAATACAATGAACATGGATCGGCTATTCGTACTTGTTTGCGCCATTTTGTTATTCAATGGATGCACAGAAAATAAAAAACAACCTCAAACGGCTACGCCCCCTGCAGCGCCACCGCCACCACCCACACAGTTGGTCGCTATGAACTATCCTTCCTTGCCAATGGACATCGTGAATCTGATCGGTACACAAGGCGATCATATAGACGTTTTGTTTTATAATATGCCAATCAGTATGAGCAGGGATGGCAATGCGGATGTGCAAGTAATGCTTTCGCAAATCAGCAACCAGGCGCCCGTGTCCGTAGCACCCTGTCAGGCTATTGGTAGAATATTCTTTCAGGGAAAAGGCGAAACGCTCATAGAAGCGGATTTGTTTTTGGGGGAAAACTGCAATTATTACCTTTTTTACAAAGATAACCAACCTACCTACGCTAATCTTTTATTACCCGATGGTATCAAATTGTACGATAACCTGACGAGGCAATATCGAAAGTAAGCACACATGATCAGATGGATAAATTAGGTGTTATTGACCTTGGTACAAATACTTTTCACCTACTGTTGGTAGAACCTAAGCCAGATGGTACTTTCACAGAATTGTACCGAAAACAGTATTTTGTAAAATTAGCAGCAGAAGGTATCGAAAAGATCGGCCCCACGCCTTTTGCCAGAGGGCTGGAGGTTATGCAAATATTCAAAGAAACACTGGCGGCACAGCAAGTGAGCCGCGTTTGGGCTTTTGGCACTGCAGCCCTGCGCACAGCCAGCAATGGAAGGGCGTTTATTCAACAAGTGCAAGCGTTGACGGGTATCGAAGTGCAGCTCATCAGCGGCGAACGGGAGGCGGCATTGATCCACAAGGGTGTGATGCTGGCGGTGCCATTTGGCGATGATCCTATGCTTATCATGGATATTGGTGGTGGGAGCGTGGAGTTTATTATCGCCGATCAGCGGCAGGTTTATTGGTCGCATAGTTTTCCAATCGGCGTAGCTATTTTGTTCAAGCGGTTTCATCAAAGTGATCCCATTGCCCCAGATGAAATAGCTGCTGTGCAAACTTTTTTGAATCAACACTTAGCCCCGCTGCGGCAGGCCTTGCTACAACTTCCGGTGCGGCACCTCGTAGGTGCTTCGGGTACTTTTGATGTGCTGGAAAATATTTTGGTGGACCATAAAACTCATCCGCACCACGCCATTCTCGATGTTGCAAAATTTCCGGATTTCTACCAAACGATACGCCATTCCACCTTGCAAGAGCGCCTGAACATGCAGGGGATGCCCGCCATTCGAGCCGATATGATCGTCGTAGCCCTCATCCTGATTGATTTCGTGCTCAAGCTATCCCCTACGCCTATCGAACAAATTATCATCTCCTCTTTTGCAATGAAAGAAGGGATGTTGTATGAAATGATGGTTCATTAAGGCGCTTGTCCTGTTGGCATTTAAGAAATCGCATCCATTGGTTTAATTCATTATCTTTTTTAGATTAGACTAAAAAATATTTTTATTTATTTAAAAAATTACTTAATTTTGAATTTAAAAAACAGCCGTCCAGAAAATGAATGATATACTCGAATTTTTTCAATATGCTGCTGCACCGCGTGCCCTGATCGCCTCCATGCTGGTCGGGTTGATGTGTGGCGTATTGGGGTGTTTTATCGTACTGCGCAACATGTCCCTCATCGGTGATGCACTGGCACATGCCATTTTGCCGGGTGTAGTGCTGGCTTTCGTATTGATTGGGTATAGCGCCCTGGGTTTTTTCACGGGTTCAGTTTTGGCGGGGCTACTGGCAGCGCTGGGAATTACCTGGATTCAGCAAAATGTAAAAACAAAAAATGATGCTGCCATCGGAATTGTTTTCACAGCCATGTTTTCCTTGGGCATTATGGGAATTTCTTGGATTAGCAAAACCGAAGGTGTACACTTGGATTTGAAGGATTTTTTGTTTGGCAATGTCTTGGGTGTAGCCAATCAAGATTTGTACCTCACTGCCGGGGTGACGGTGTATGTGCTTTTGAGTGTCATCGTTTTTTATCGCTATTTACTCATCACGACTTTCCAGCCGATTGTAGCAGAAACGATGGGTATTTCGGTCAAGATGGTGCATTATTTCCTGATGTTGTTGCTTTCTTTTGCAGTCGTTGCTTCTTTACAGACGGTCGGTGTAATTCTGGTGGTAGCCATGTTGATCACCCCTGCTTCGACGGCGCTATTATTCTCCAACCAACTAAAGTGGGTGCTGGTGCTATCCGGCGGTATTGGCTTGCTTGCGTCTTTTCTGGGTTTGTTACTCGCCGTAGCATTGGATACCACGCCTGGCCCCGCTATGGCAGTAGTAGCAACCATGTTATACCTGCTGGCTGTTTTTTTTGCTCCCGACAAAGGGCTTTTTCTAAAATGGCTGCGCAATCGCAAACTCCGCTATCGCATTCAGCAAGAAGATATCCTCAAACAAAGCTTTCGCTTGCAAGAAGAAAATCAACTCTCTGAAGCAAGGCTTCTGGAGCACTTGGGCTTCAAAAATTATTTTTTACAAAAAGGATTAAAAAACTTGCGCCAGCAAGGCTGGATAGAAAATGACCGCCTGGCGCTCACCGATAAAGGGGAAATAGAAGCTCGGCGGCTCGTGCGTGCGCATCGCTTGTGGGAGACTTACCTCGCTGACAAAATGGGCTTGGATGCGGAAAAAGTACACGATGAAGCCGAACGATACGAACATTTGCTGCCAGAGCACCTCCTGGATGAGGTAGATGAGTCCCTGGGCTATCCCACTTTTGATCCTCATGGCGAACCGATCCCCGCCAAAAGTGGTTTGCCGGCATTCCCTCTGAGTCGCTTGGATGTATCGCAGCAAGCTAAAATCGCAGCGCAACAGCTCAACGAACATGTAGAAGCACAGCTTTGGCAGATGGGGCTTGCGCCTGATTCAAATTTTACAATCCATCGCAAGGACGCTCACCAAATAGAAATTCAAATAAACGACAAAAAAATAGGCCTACCGCTTGAACTTGCTCGCCAAATCAACGTGCAGCCTACCTCAATCTTCAATTGACAATGCACATTGAATCCATTGGTTTAAATTTTCTTTAACATAACTGCATGCAGAAAACATCCATAGAGGTAGTACTTTTGAAAGAATGATTTGCCTTTCGATGCCATAAAAGCAATCGAAAACGACTCTAATCTTTTATTGAAAAAAATTTAAAGCTGTGAAAAGCAAAAGCAGAAACGATTTTCTGGATAAAACTGTAGCCCTCGGCTCCTTGATTTACTTCACCCAGGGTTGGACTAAGGCAATACCTCCTGCTTATTTGTCTTTTGTATTCTGAAAATTTTTGAACCCATTTAATAACCATCGGGAAGTTGCACCAGGCTGCGGTCCGTGGCGAAGTCGTATAGTGTAGCGAGGCGCAAATCGTAGTAAGTTTCCCAGAAGGTACGCAGTGTGCTGATGTAGTTGCGGCGGGCAGCTTCCTGCTCCTGTACCGCGATATTGAGATCGGTGATTCCAATTTTCCCAATGTAATAGCGGTTTCGGGTCATCTCCTGGCGTTTTTTGGATACCTCGTAGGCGCGCAGCGCGCGATCCACCTGATTGCGTACCAGGTCAAACTGTTTGACTTTCAGTAGAATATTCTGCTCAAAGTTCACCCGTTCCTGGGAGAGGTTGAGGCGTTCCAGTTCCAGATTAGATTTAGCGATTTCGCGTTGAGCTTTGGCTTTGCCCCAGTCGGCAATAGGCACTTGCAGCCCCAGCGTGAGTTGCTCGCGATCCAGCAGATTGCCATAGGCATCCGAAAACGTATTGGCGGTTTGTTGTAAACCAAAAGCCGCGTTAAGACTAATTTGAGGCCCTGTTTGCCCTTTTGCTAAGGCAACATTTCGTTCGGCTTCGCGCAGGCGGCGCTCAAAGGCAATTAGTTCACTTCGATTTTGTAAAGCAATTTGCAGGGCTTTGTCCGCATCAATAACAAAAGCGGGCAGCACCGTAGGCGGCACCATTTCAAAAGTAACCGCACGCTGGATGCCAAGGAAGTTGCGCAATTGCTCAATGCTGGACTGCAAGTTCAGCGTAGATTGAGCAATAGCATTCTCCGCATTGGCTACGCTGAGTTCGATTTGAAGGAGTTCGGTTTCCGCAATTTTACCCACCTCAAAGCGCCCTTTAGAAATGCCGTACAGCGTATCCGCGTTCGATTTTTCCTGCTGAGCCGCTTCGACGTTGAGCTGCGCGATGAGGATGTCGAAAAATAATCGCACTGCCGTAAAAGCAGTTGCTTCCATATCTTCCGAAAAACCGCGCTTGGCTTCCTGATAACGCAGCGGTTCTATTTTTTTATTCCATTTCAAAGGATTAAAACCGAGGATAGGCTGTATAAAAGACAAAGAAAGCGGGCTGGACAGATAAGAAATCGTACCAGGATTGCCATTGGCACCAAAAATATCCAGGCGGTTGAGGTCGGAGTTAAAAATAATGGTGCCGCCGGTCAAGCCAATATCTTGCTGAAGCGACAAGCCCACTGCGTTGTTCATAAAAGACTGCTGGCGGAAAAGTACTGAGCCGTCGGGCTGTGTAATAGACTGGATAGAGCGATTTAGAAAAGGCAGGGTCGCATTAAAACCTATCACGGGTTTGTAGTCCGCTTTAAAGGATTGAAATTGCCAAAAGCGATTACTTAGGCGCGTTTTGGCGAGTTGTACATCGGGGGCATCGCTTTGCGCAATTTGTACCACCTCAGCCAGGGTCAGCCGGTAATTTTCAGGCGTTTGGGCAATACTTACAAGGCGGATACCAATCAGAAAAAAGAGCCAGGTATATTTCATGCGAGCTGATTTAAAGCATTAATTGTTTCAAGTCTTGTCATTCAAATTTTTTAATGTACCCTTGAGCCTCATTCTACCCGAAGCGCTTTGATGGGATCTTGTTTGGAAGCGCGGCGCGCCGGGAAAATTCCAAAAACCAAGCCCACAGATGCCGCTACGCCAAAGGAAAGTAATACCGACCACGCCGATACAATCGTTGGGATTTTAGCAGAAGTAGCGATTAGATTGGCAGCTACCACGCCCAGTATCACCCCCAGCAAACCACCCAATAGACTGATAAAAACTGCCTCGAAGAGGAACTGCTGGACAATATCTTTTTGGGTAGCACCCAGCGAGCGCCGCACACCGATTTCCTTGATCCGCTCCAACACAGATGCCAACATGATATTCATAATGCCGATCCCCCCCACGAGGAGCGAAATGCCGGCAATAGCCGCCAACACGAAGTTGAAAGTTTCTTGGGTTTTTTGTTGTTCTTCGAGCAGCAGTTCTGGTACTTCGATCTCAAAATCAAGCATCTCCTGGTGGCGGCGCTTAAGGATGCGTGCAATCACATCGGCAGAAGCGCGCAGGTAGCGAGAGTCCGCCACTTGAACGACCACGCGATCCAATTGATGGTAATTCTGGTCTTCATTTGCGCCTCCTTCTCCGAAGTCAAAATCCTGGCGGAGGTCTGCTTTGGAAACCGTTGCCCTGTTTTTAAATCGCAACAAGGCCGTAGTGACAGGCACGTACACATCGTCATTGTAATCCCGAATCCCCAGGTTGGCGAGGCTTTCTTTGCTGGCAGAGCGCTTTTCCAGCACCCCGATGATTTTCAGCCAGGTATTACCCAATTTGATTTGTTTTCCAATCGGGGTATCATTAGGGAAGAAGCGATTTTGGATGTTTTTGCCAATGACGCACACCGGTTTGCCGCCTTCCAAGTGATTGGGGTGAAAAAACTGCCCCTGCCCAAGCGGTAACGAGTTAAGTTCAAAAAAAGCATTGGTTACACCGATACAGCGCCCTTTTTCCAGCTTTCCGGCTTGGATGACTGCCATTGGTAATACGATCTCCGGGCTAATGCGCTCCACCGCTGGCAATACTTTTTTGATCGCTTCTATGTCTTTGAGTGTCAACCCTGGCGACCAAGGTCGTTTGCTTTTTTCACCCGTATTGCTACTACCGCTATTGGCAGTGCTTTTTGCCTGCGCTTCTTCCTCCGAATCGCTTGGAATAATGGTTTTAATAACAATGTTATTCGTGCCGATGAGTTTCATTCGTTCCAAAATAGACTGCTTGGCACCTGTGCCGATGGCAAGCATCGCAATAACCGCCCCTACACCGAAAAGAATGCCCAGGGCAGTGAGAAAAGCGCGCAGGCGATTTGCCAGGACAGCCTCCATTGCCAAGAGGAAGTTGAAAAAGATTCGTTGCATGAATTGATAAGTTGAAGTGAAGCGACTTAATTGATAATGATGAAACCACCATCACTACCATTTTCCGACTGGATATTTTCGTCTTTCACTTGTTTGCTTCGAGCGATGGCTTCTTCGAGGCGTTTTTTGCGTTCGGTTTCCAATTTTTTAAGCACTTCCTTTTTTTTCTTTTCTGGAATAGCAACAAAAGGAAGCTTTTCCGCATCTTTTGGCTCAGTGAGGAAAATTTCTTCGCCCTGCTCCAAGCCATATTCTACGATGATTTCATCCTCATTGCTTTCGCCGGTGATCACCTCTTGCTTGATGATACCGCTATCTTCTTTTTTGAAAACGTAGGAAAGGCTGTCGCTTTGGAGTGCTTCCAGCGGAATATAGACTACATCATGGAAAGTGTAAACCGTGATTTCATTGCTAGTGGTCATAGCAGGGCGCATGATAGAATCTGCCTCGTTTACTTGGATAAGTACCTCAAATACTTTAGCATCGTAGTCCTTCAGTTGTTCTCCGATGTTAGCGACTTGAATAACTTTGCCGGTGTAGGATTTATCCGGGAAAGCATCAATTTTGATGGTTACTTCCTGCCCCTTTTTCACCTTGCTGATATCCACCTCATTGACGTAAGTTTTAGAAATCATATCGGTCAGATCGGGCAATTCTGCTACGATAGGATCCCAGGCGTGCACCTGCGAACCCGGGCCAACCTTGCCATTCCAACTGCGGGCATAGATCACCATTCCGGCTTTGGGGGCCATCACCGTAAACTGCATGGATAATTCAGTGAGCTGAGCCATCCGATCCTGGAGTTGCCGGAGGGAAGTAGTGATTTCAGAGATTTTGGCGTCTGATTTTTCTTTTGTGAGCAGTAGTTTTTGCTGGAGTTGTTTGTAATCGCGCTCGGTGCGCTCCAGGTCGAGTTTTGCTTGCTGGATGACGCTCTGCGGCTCGTATTTACTTTGTTCTAACTGAAGGTCTTTCTCCTTTTTTTGAAATTGCAAGTTGATCAACTGATCGCGCAGCCCCCGCATTTCGATGGCTGTATCAATTTTAGCTTGTTCGAGTTGGGTGAGGATTTTGTCAATTTCGGTTTGTGCGTCGCGCATTTTGTTGCCGAGTTCAGTTTTGTCAAGGGAAGCCACGTATTCTCCTTGTTTCACAACCGTGCCTTCCGCCACCATATCCTGGATATTGGTTTGCCAGATGCCGGCGGTGCGCATGCCCTGTGGTCCTCGGATTTTTTCGGAGCGTTTGGCTTGCAACTCACCCGTAGCAGTTACTTTAACTTTAAACTCGCCTTTTTTGACGATCGCAGTCAGTGCCGTGCTTTCTTTTTGGACAATGGGACGCTTGCGCAACACAAACCAACCCCCGCCAATCATAACGATAGCGCCAATAGCGATCAACAGTGTTCTGAGGTTCATAAAGCTGGGTTTTAAAAGGTGTTGAATGATTGCAATACAACAGATGAATAACGTTCAAAATCGTTTTCGTTACATTTTTCAGGTCTATTTTTTCAAACCTTAACAAACCATCATGTTACTAAAAGATGCACTCGCTTTCAAAAAAGATGTATGCATTCTTATTTTTTTTTGGATAGCAAGGTTAATTTTGGTGGTTAGATCGTGTATTATGCTTTTGGCGATCCCCCAATCACTAAAAATTTTGAAATTGTATTTGTCTATTTGATTCAACACTTTGATTTTAGTGCCCTGAAGCCTAAAACCGGATACGTTCAATCATTCGTATTTTTCGGAAAAGTAGTGACTATATGAAGGTCAGTATTATTATACCTGTATTGAATGAAGCTGCCAATATCAAAAGGCTTATTAATCGCCTGAAAGAAGGATGCAGGGAAAATCTGGTGGATTTACTGGTAGTGGATGGCGGTAGCACGGATAATACCCTTGCGTTGGCGCAGGAAGCAGGCGCGACGGTACTCAAATCGCCTGTTTGTGGCAGAGCTGCGCAAATGAACTACGCTGTTAAGTTTGCGCAGGGCGAGCTTTTGTACTTCGTGCATGGCGATACTTTGCCGCCGCTTTCTTACATGACCGATGTGCTTTGTGCGGTGCAGGCGGGCTATCCTATCGGTTGTTTTCGCTTTCGGTTTGAATCAGACCATCCCTTGCTCAAAGTCAATTCGTACATGACTCGATTTGACCGCCTGTGGTGTCGTGGCGGCGATCAGACACTTTTCGTGAAGCGAGAGGTTTTTGATGAATTGCAAGGGTATCGTAATGAATTTATCATCATGGAGGAGTACGATTTTATCATCCGTGCCCGGAAAAAATACCCTTTCAAAATCATTCCTCGGGATGTACTGGTATCAGCAAGAAAATATGACGAGAACGGCTACTTCCGGGTACAGCTCGCCAATTTGGTTGTTTTTAATATGTTTTTATTGGGTTTTTCGCAAGAAAAAATGGCAGGCGTGTACAAAAAGATGCTACGATACCGCTACAGTTGAGGGGCTAGCTTATTTGAAGGCAAAATTGAGCAAGTCATAAGTAGTCAAAATACCCAATAGATTGCTATCCCGATCTACTACCGGCAAGGCATGAAAGAGGTTTTCCCGAAAATAACCGGCAGCTATCTCCACTGTATCATCCGGGAATAGGGTGGCCACTTGCTTAGTCATGACATCTTTTACCAACAGAGATCGCATTACAATTTCATTGTACGCTTCGCTATCCTGTGTATTAAAAATCGTAAAACTGTGCTGTATTTTCAGGTAATCCCCCTGACTGATGATGCCTGCTATTTTTTTTTGCTCCACCACCGGAATATGGTGAATGGCATGTTGCTCAAAAATATCCTGCACCTTCTCCATGGAGTCATTGGGGCTCACTGTAAGAACGTGTACCGTCATGATTTCGCTGACAGGCGTACTTTTGTCCATCGTAGTATTATGTATTTTGGCTAAAAAATCTCGCTATCATCATCCCAGGTGCTATGCTCCGGGTACTCGGCATCATCATCATCTTCTTCTGCTTCCACATAAGGTGAATTGAAACTGTATTGCAATAAATCATGGGTAGTGACCAAGCCTATCAGCTTTTCATCTTCTACAACAGGAAGCGCATGGAACTTGTTTGCCAGAAAAATATCAGCAGCCAGCCCGATAGTGTCCTCTGGGTCAAGTGTCATGGGGAAAATAGTCATAAAATCTCGTGCTTTCAGCGACTCATAGTTTTTTTCCGACCAAGTTTTGCCCGTTGTTTGCAAGGAAAGGATGTAAGAAACCTTAAAAAAATCTTCCTTACTGATAATGCCCGCCAATGCTCCGCCATGCTCAATCACAGGCAGGTGGTGGAAGTCATTTTGCTTAAAAATAGCATACACATCCTTGGCGTTGGTTTCGGGGAAAACCGTAATCAACCTTGCCGTCATAATTTCCCGGATCGCTCTTTCTGGGTTCATAGTCTTCGATTGTTTTGGTGCAATAATAGTAGGCTTACTGCTGTGCAAAATAAGTCGCTGATTCCTCAAAGTTGCCAAAAAGCTGCAATACTTGCATAAAAACCGGCACTAATTTTTTACAGGCGAGCGCTACTTGCTCTCGGTCGGCACATTCCAGCATTTCGTTCAGATGTTCCATGGCATCCGATACTGCTTGCATCGCGATTCGTCTTTGTATTTCTTTATTTTCATCAAATTCAAACAATTGTTCATCAAAAGGTTGCGCTAAAACTGCCTGCCAGGCGAAGTTGGCATCAGTTACTTGCTGTTCTAAATCCTCCCATTGCAGTAAGCAGAGCATTTCGTCATTAGCTGTTTCGTACACCACATCTATCGTTGTTTGAAAATCATACAAATCGTCGAGGTAATAATCAATATCGTAGTACTCGCGCAGGGCAATGAGTTCGTACTTAGCATGCTCCAGATGAGAAAGCGCTACCTCCGGGCAATCGGCATCAATAGCGTAATAAGCATCGCTCAACCAATCGCTCACACTCCGAAAAGTTTCTTGCCAATCGGGTTCCTTTATTTGATTTTGATACTGATTTTTGAGTCTTTGCCATTGAAATTCTACATAAAAAACCATTTTTTTAGCCTGCACGGTATTGCCTTCGTAGGTGTACAACAGCATGGGAAGAAAAGCCTGATCAAACTGAGCCATGCTTTTTTGCAACTCTATTTGCTGGGAACTCGAATTGCTACACCCAAATAGGGCGATAAAACTAAAGGTGAGTATTATTTTCATGGTAGCAAAATTTGGTGATTTTAATTGAAGAACCGGCGTTTGGCATTTTCATCCATAGCCGGTTCTCCAGTCCATAATTACCCTATCGCAATCTTTCTCACTTTTTCTTCAGGCTTGCTTACTGCTTTTTTGTTGAGGGTGATATGCAAAATGCCATCCTCATAAGTAGCAGCAATATTGTCTGTGTTTACATCTTCAGGTAGTAAGAAGGAACGATCAAAAGCGCTGTAGCTAAATTCTCTCCGGGTGTAATGTTCCTTTTTCTCCTCTTTTTCCTGCTTGGCTTCTGCGCGAATTGTCATCAGCCCTTCGTGTACTTCCACCACAAAATCCTCTTTTTTCATACCGGGTACTGCAACTTCCATTTTGTAATCCGTATCGGTTTCCGAGACATTCACAGCGGGAATTGTCTTGCCGTTTTTCCACCATTTCGGGAAAAAGTCATCGGAATCACCGAAGAAATTTTCCACCATCGCATTAAAGGAGGGGAACATTTCGCCTTTTTTCCAATTGATGAGTGACATGACAGTTTGGTTTAAAGTTTAACAATAAATTTCCTTTTACCAAATGTAGTCATCAGATGAGTGGATTCAAATGACATTCATCATCAGTGGATTTGACTTTTATCAGATTTTTTAAGTGCTTCAGGTGCTGTGCTCAAAAAGGGTATCCTAGCTCAGGGTAGCGCAGTAGTATCGCTCTGGAAATTGTTTTGCTGCGGCAAATGCTTCAAAATCAGCATCCAACACACTGGGCAACGGATCGGGCAATACGAAAGTGTAAAACACCCAGCATTGCTCGCGGATAAACTCCCAAGACAAACCTTGTATTTTTTTTATCAGAACAGAAGTGGACGCTTTGGAAATTGCGCAGCCATAGCCATGAAAACTGGCTTCTTGAATCAGTCCGTCTTTTATTTTCAGAAAAAGGGTAAATCGCTAGCCGCCCACCAGAAAAACTTAAAACTGCAAAAATATTTCTACTTTTTTTTAAACAGAAAGAACTTAAAAGTGTTATACTATAAAAAGATAGTAAAACTATCAAAATAAAAATAAATACTCTATCTTTAAATTGTAAAACTAAACGATATGTCACACATAGAATTCACGCAGCACTTTCATCAGTTTCAGACGCTCCTGTACGCATTTGCTTTCCGATTGACGAAAGACGAGGACGATGCCCAAGACCTTGTGCAAGAGACCGCTTATAAAGCCTTTAAATACAAGGACATGTACCAACCGCGCACTAATCTGCGCGCCTGGCTGATGACCATCATGCGCAACACTTTTATCAATAACTACCGCCAGCGGAAGCGCCGGCAAACCCTGAGTGATTTTACGGGCAGCGATTTTTTGATTGATTCTGGTGCACAAACGGTACGCAACGAGGGAGAATCCGATATTACAACAGAAGAAATTCAGGTGGTTATCAACAACTTAGAGGATTGGTTAAAAATACCTTTCCTGATGTTTTTGCAAGGGTACAAATACGATGAAATAGCAGAATCCCTCCAAATTCCGGTAGGCACAGTGAAAAGCCGCATCTTTTTTGCACGCAAAAAATTACAAGAGGCGCTCAAAGAAATGTATCATACTGCCAAAATAGAGGACATTCTGGATTGAACAAAGAATAGAAATAGTTGTTGACTTGATAGTAAAGCTATTAATTTTTAAATGATAAAAATATGGAACTGTTTGCTATAGAGCTGGATATCAACCCCAAACTCTATTTGCGTAATCCGCAGCGAACAGACTTGGGGCGTAAAATATTGAAAAACAGTATTTTACTGATAGATGAAATCGGATTCGACCGCTTTACTTTCAAAAAGCTGGCAGAGTTAATCGAGTCTACAGAAGCCTCTGTCTATCGCTATTTTGAGAGCAAGCACTTGCTGCTGGTATATCTGGTCAATTGGTATTGGGAATGGATGAAATTCAGAATTGAATTCAAAACCATGAACATCCCTTCGCCCACCGAACGCCTTCGAATTGCACTCGGCTCCATTGTGGATACTGCCAAACGCAACATTAAGGTAGATTATGTGGATGAAGATGTGCTGCACCGCATCGTGGTGGCAGAAGGCACTAAGGCATACCATACCAAAGAAGTGGACGAGCAAAACCGAGAAGGCTTTTTCCTTTCTTACAAATCCTTATGTAAGAAAATTGCCGATCTGATCCTTGAAGTCAATCCTGATTTTCCTTACCCGCGTACCCTGGCCAGTACCCTGCTTGAGATGGCAAATAACCATATCTATTTCGCGCAGCACTTACCCCGCTTGACGGATGTAAAAAAAGAAGGCGATATTTTACAACAAGTAGAGCAACTGCTGATTTATTTTGCTTTCAAATTGCTAAAAGCCGAGCCCGATTCAAAGGCAAATAATGGAAATGGAAAAAACCACCAACACATAGGTACACTCAACCATCATTACCCCATGCGATAAGCTTGTACAAAACTATATTTTATGGCTCTATCAGCATTGACTGAGCTTAGGAATTTTATCTCTAAAATCAAAATATTTTTACTATGAAAGGACTAATTGTTAAAGGATTTTTACTGGTGATAGCTACTACATTTTTGGCTTCTTGTGTAGTAATCCGCGAGGGAGAAGTAGGCGTAAAACGCCGATTTGGGAAATTCGACAACAAATCGTACACGCAAGGTCTGAAAATTTTTAATCCCTTTACTACGACTATCGTGAAAGTGCCAACGCAAACGAACAACATGGAAGTGGAACTCAATTTGCCTTCCAAAGAGGGCTTGAATATTCAGGCGGAAGTATCCATTTTGTACAATGTGGTTGGCAAAGAAGCTCCCAACGTCTTGAGAAATATCGGACTCGACTATGAACGCAACATTATTTTGCCGGTATTCCGCTCGGCAGTGGCGGATGTAAGTGCCCGCTTCTACGCCAAAGATATGCACACCGGCGAGCGCGGTTCTATTGAAACTGCCATTCAGAATCAAATGACAAAACTACTCGAAGGCAGGGGTATCGAGATTGAAGCGGTGCTACTCAAAAGCATTATGCTGCCACGTAACCTGGCGCGTGCCATCGAAGAAGTGCTCGAAGCCGAACAACAGGCACAGCGTATGCAATTTGTGCTCCAACAGGAAAAACAAGAAGCAGACCGTAAGCGTATTCAGGCAGAAGGGATCAGAGATGCTCAAACCATCATTGCACAAGGATTGGACGCACGCATTTTGCAATTCAAATCCATCGAAGCATTTATGGAGTTGGCGAAATCCCCCAATACTAAAATTATCATCTCGGATGGTGACATGCCCATGCTCACGCTACCCGGCGAAACAGAAGGCAGTGCTATCCCCAAAAATACCAGTATAAAAAATAATTAAGGCGAAGGGTATATGTTAGTGAGGCTGGTTGCTTTCCCCCTCAGGGTCGCAACCAGCATTTTTTTCTAAAAAAAATTGCTTAGCTTTATTCAAAAAATGGAAAATCATAATCAGCTCACACCGTTGCGGCGCTTTTTTAATCTGTTGAAACTCGACCGAAAAGATATTTATTACATCTATTTGTACGCTATTTTTGCAGGCTTAATCAACCTGTCGCTACCACTGGGTATTCAAGCGGTGATTGGCTTAATCGCGGGGGGCACGCTGTCGGCTTCTCTCATCATCTTGGTTTTTATCGTGAGTGTAGCAACGGCGCTATCCGGCGTGCTGGTGGTCATGCAATTGACGGTGACAGAGACGATTCAGCGCCGCATCTTCGTGCGTTCTGCTTTTGAGTTTGCTTTTCGCATACCGCGCCTCAAACTCGACACCATGAATAAATACTATCCGCCTGAGCTGGTAAATCGTTTTTTTGATACCCTTACCCTTCAGAAAGGCTTGCCTAAAATCCTGACAGACCTTTCTACCTCCCTTTTGAACATCCTCTTCGGATTGATTCTCATATCTTTTTACCATCCATTTTTTGCTTTTTTTGGTTTGGCACTGGTGGCTATTCTTGTTTTAATTTTTAGAATAACGGGCCCCATCGGTCTGAAAAGCAGCCTCAAAGAATCAAAATACAAATACGAAGTTGCCCATTGGCTGGAAGAGTTGGCTCGTACCATGAATACCTTCAAACTCTGGGGCGATACGCCCATCTCTCTGCGAAATACTGATTATCTGGTGTGCAACTATTTAGACAATCGAAAGAAACACTTTCGCATTTTATTAACCCAATACGGCAGTATCGTTGGTTTTAAAACGCTTATCACTGCCAGCCTCCTTTTTCTGGGAAGTTTTTTGGTGATTGACAACCAAATCAACATTGGTCAATTTGTAGCAGCAGAAATTGTTGTGATCCTTGTGTTAAATTCCGTAGAAAAATTGATCCTCTCAATGGACACCATCTATGACACCCTCACGGCACTCGAAAAACTTGGGAATGTGACGGATTTGCCCATCGAGGACGACAAAGGACTTTTGTTTGAAGAAATTGATACTTCCGAAGGGCTGAACGTAGCCATCGAAAATCTCTACTTTAAATATGAAGATGCAGAACGCCCCACCATTGACAACCTGTCCATGAAGGTAGAAGCTGGTGAGCGCGTCTGTATTGCTGGGTACAACGGCTCTGGCAAATCCACCCTGATACAAATCATAGCAGGCTTGTATAGTGATTTTCAAGGAAGTGTGACTTACAACAATTTCCCCATGCGCAATCTTCAATTGCAAAGCCTACGCCGCCACATTGGTGATTACTGCTCGCAGGAGGATATTTTCAAAGGCAGTATTTTAGAAAATATCACGCTGGGCAATAGCGGCATCAAGCTGGATGATGTGATCTGGGCGACTTCCAATGTGGGGCTCAGCCATTACATCCAGCGTTTGCCTAATGGCTACAACACCATTCTTCAGCCCGGTGGCAAAAACGTGCCTCAAAATATCCGAACCAAAATAATGCTGGCGCGGAGCCTGGCAAAACGCCCCAAACTGCACGCGATGGAGGCTTTTTTAAGCAACCTGGAGCCCGCCGAGCGGGAGTCAATTATCAACTTTTTTACATCCAGAGAAAATAACTGGACCTTGCTATTGGTGACAGATGACCCTATGATTGCTGCCAAGTGCGACCGGATATTGATTATGAAGGAAGGTAAAATCGTGGAGGCTGGTTCTTACGAGCGCCTGCGGGAAAGCCCTCATTTCAAAAATGTCTTCAAATTCACCTATGCCGATTTATGGCAAAGTGACAAGAATGCGCACACTCAGATTCATTTTTAAAAAACAAAATTTGACAACTTTCTTATGCTAAACATATCACCCAATTCCATTAACCATCGAGTTGCTACGAAAGAGTTTTCTTCTTTTCAGCAAACGGCTCTGTCGAGCGCGCATCGGATGTTCACTCGCTGGCTTTTAGTAGTGCTCGGCTTAGTGACGCTTTTTATGCTGTTGCCCTGGACACAAAATATTCAATCAAAAGGTAAAGTAACGACGCTTCGCCCGGAGCAGCGCCCTCAGATCATCCCCTCCCCCATTGATGGACGAATCGAGCAGTGGTTCGTCCGAGAAGGTTCTTTGATAAAAAAAGGAGATACCATCGTCTTTATTTCAGAAATAAAAGCGGATTACTTAGACCCGCAGCTGGTACCCCGCACCGAGCAGCAAGTAACGGCCAAGGAAGGGGCTATCACTTCTTATCAGGACAAAGTAGCGGCTTTGGAAGATCAGATCACAAATATGGAAGCACAGCTTACGCTCAAGCAAAAGCAATTGCAGCAAAAAATAGCGCAGGTAAGGTTCAAAATTATAGCTGATAGTGCTGATCTGGCACAGGCAATTATTCAGGATTCGATTGCAAAAGTACAGTACGAACGCGCCAAAAAACTGTTTGAACAAGGCATTGACCCTCGATCGAAGATGGAAGATAAACAAGCCAAACTCCAGGAAACCCGCAATAAAGTCATTGCAGCAGATAACAAACTCAACTCCAGCCGCCAGGAACTCGGCATCACTCAAGTAGAATTGGGTGCCATACGAGCGGAGTACAGCGAAAAAATTGCCAAAGCCCGCTCCGATATTGCCAGCACCTTATCCCAGCAGTACGACGCCACAGCTGATGTCAACAAATTAAAAATACAAACGAGCAACTATGCTCGGCGCACCAGTTTTCATTATATCACAGCGCCACAAGACTGTTATGTCACCAAAGTCATCACACCAGGTATCGGCGAAACGATTAAAGAAGGCACAGGCATCGTCAGCATCATGCCTGCTCATTATGAATTAGCGGTAGAGGTATTTATTGACCCCATGAATTTCCCTTTGATCAACATGGATACCGCACACTTGGAGCCAGGACGAAAAAAAATAAAACCCGAGGTACGTTTTATTTTTGATGGTTGGCCCGCTTTTATTTTTTCAGGCTGGCCGGGTCAATCTTTTGGCACCTACGCCGGCGAGATTGCAGCCATTGATAATGAAATCAGCGAAAATGGCAAATATCGTATCTTGGTAGCTTACAAACCAGGCACCAAAGAGTGGCCCCAAGAGCTGCGCGTAGGATCGGGTGCCCAGGGGATTATTTTACTCAACAACGTCCCGCTTTGGTACGAAATTTGGCGGCAACTCAACGGGTTTCCACCGGATTATTATGCCAATGAACAAACTGAGGATCCTAAGATGAAAGCGCCGATTCGTTCTGTCAAATAGCTCTTCCATGATGAAACAGTGTATGGTATCAATCGTATTGCTTTGCTTTATTGTTCCGCTTTTTGCCCAACAAGATAGCGCCCGCGTCTTTGCTCAAACGGAGTACTTTCGCTGGATTTTGGCGTACCACCCGCTCGTCCGGCAGGCAAATCTGCTTTCCGCCGAAGCGAAAGCGGCTTTGCGCATGGCGCGTGGTAATTTCGACCCAAAATTATATGCCGATTGGCAGCAAAAATCTTTTGACAACAAAACTTATTTCACGATTGGCGAAGGGGGCTTCAAAATTCCGAGCTGGTACGGTTTGGAAGTGAAGAGTTATTTCAATACAACCAATGGCGTTTTTCTAAATCCTGAAAATAACCTACCCCCTGCAGGGCAAGCCGTAGTGGGCATCAAGGCTTCGCTGGGGCAGGGTCTATTCATTGACGAACGCCGCGCAGCGCTCCAGCAGGCTAAAATACTCCAAAACGTAAATGATGCCGAACGCCTCCATGCCATCAACAATATCCTGCTTGATGCTGCGGTTGCCTATTGGGATTGGACAAAAGCCTACAATGAGATGCGCGCCATCGAGCAAGCGCTGAGGGTCTCCCGCCAGCGCCTGGAGGGCATCGTAGCCAGTTTTGAGCAAGGTGATAAAGCTGCTGTGGATACCCTGGAAACCTTCATCCAGGTACAAAACTGGGAATACGAACGCAATCAAGCGCGCCTACAATACCGCAACGCGAGCTTGATGCTTTCCAACTACCTTTGGACAGAAGATGATATTCCGGTTGAAATTACGGATCAGTTGCGGCCGCTGCTCTTGAATGAGTTAGACACCGATTCGCCACTACCGCTGGTAGGCAGTTTTTTACAAAGTTTATCTGCTACGCATCCACTCCTGAGATCTTACCAATTCAAAATCAGTCAGTTGGAAATTGACCGACGCCTGGCAGCCGAAATGCTCAAACCCCGCCTCGATGTGGAGTACAATATCCTGGCCGATGGCTTCAACTTTTCTTCCAGCAGGGGCAATGACAATGGCGGTATCGAAAATCTTATTTTGCAAAATTATAAATGGGGTATCAATTTTAGTTTTCCGCTTTTCCTGAGAAAGGAGCGCGGTAAGCTGGATTTGACCAAAATCAAATTGCTGGACACAGAGTACACCTTGACGCAGAAGCAACTCGAATTGACCAACAAGGTACGCGATGCCTACAACGAATGGCAAAACTCCCAGCAGCAGATTGCCCTGTACCGCAGCATCACCAATAACTACCAACAGCTACTCGAAGCAGAGATGACCAAGTTTAGCCTGGGCGAAAGCTCGATTTTCCTCATCAACTCGCGAGAACAAAAACTGATCGAAGCGCAACTCAAATTGGTAAAATTGCAATCGGATTTTCAAAAAAATCGCAACAAAGTGGATTGGGCGGCAGGACGCTTGCACCTGTTGGGAGAATAGGTTGAAACTTTAGGATGATGATTGTTTTTTTAGCACCAGGATGTCCTGAAAATCTTCGCATTCGGTTTTGGCTCTACCACACCAGTAGCCAGCATGAAATTGTTGAACCGATAGCCCGGCGCGGTGTAGCTGTTCTTCCAAATAGCTTTCTTCAAAGGCGACATTGGCAGCTTGCACTTTCTGATCCATCAGCCGATAGTGCCCCTGGTCGTAAGAAAATACAAAAGCAGGATTGGAAGGCATCCTTTGTTTCGATTCTTCATTCAAAATAAAAAAAGTAGCAACGCAAACCCCGCCAGGTTTGAGCGTTCTAACTATTTCGTACAGATAATTTTCTACCTGCGCAGGCAACATGTGTGTAAAAACCGAAATAACTATCGTAAAATCAAAAACAGCATCTGCGTAAGGAAAGCGAAATTGTGCAGCATCTGCTCCATCAGAGCGATACAAATCATTTTTGAGTGGAATGTATTGAAATCGAAAATTTGGAAATTGCTTGGAAATATGCTGTTGGCACCAATGCACCCCCAGTTTTACGACATCAAATCCTTCGTAACGAGCATGCTTGTTGAGGTATCGGGTTAGGGGAATTGCCATTCTACCAATACCGCTTCCGATGTCCAGTATAGTGTGTTCAGTTTGTAAACCTGCTTTTGTTACAAAAAAGCGAAGCATTTTATCCGCCTGTGCTTGAAAGTCACCCGAACCCGTATAAATCAAGCCCCGCGGAGGCTGAAGCGGGTCGCGTTTGCTGGTGAGAAGCCCCCAAGCATCTAACGGAAGGTAGTACCATCGCCTGGCTATAAAACGCAAGCTGGGCGGCAGGCTATAAAAAATTTTGCGTAAGCTTGCTCTAAACATCTGTTTGTAATAATGCTGGGCGTTGAGAAATCTCATGGTAACAAATCACCCCTTCGCAAAAGTAATGCGCCACCATACTTTTGCGGGTAGCGCCTTTGGTTCGAATCGCCTCGCCGCCATGAATCAGGTTCGCATGCCAGATGAGTACATCGCCTTTTTTGGCCATAAAATATTTCTTCTGTAAGCCTTTTTCTTCAACGAGTTCGGCTATTTTTTCCTCATATCGGCGGTTGCTATGCGCCCCGATTGTCCATCGGGTATTGCCGGAAGGGTAATCCGCAGAAAGTACATACGGCAAGCGATGGCTACGCGGATAAAAAAACAGCGGACCATTGCCCGCATCACAATTTTCGAGCGCAATCCAGGCAGCGATGAGGTACCCCTTCGGTTCGGTTGTCATGTGGATAAAATCAGAGTGCGCAGCTTGCTCGCTTCCTTCTATAAAATTGATGGTATGAAAAGGAATGACTTTTTTGCCCATTGTGAAGTTGAGTAACTCCAGCAGGCGTTCATCCCGAAAAAATTGATTTGCAGTGGTTGAAACCTTATAAGACTCCATGATTTTCCTGCGGGTGTAGTTGAAGCCCACTTTTTTGGATTGCAAAAAGTGATTGATCTCCTCATTTAATTTTTCTACTGCCGCTTCGTCAAAAAAACCTTTCAGGATCATGTAGCCTTCCTCTACAAATTGAAATAATTGGGCGCGAAGGTCGTGGGGCAATACCCCAAATTTTTTGTGGGCAAGCAGCCGAGCGCTGGCATTGGGCTTGTCCAACCAGGGGATGTCTTCACTTTCTGCCTTAAAATCCTGACTACCGATGGGTGCGTAGATACTCTTTTTTAATCCAAATCGGGGATATAGCTTTTTGTTATGCCTCAAGTGGTTGGCATTCAAAATATTGTTAATCACATAAACGACCTTCAGGCTACGCAGCCAGCCAGCGTATCTACCAAAAATTTTATTCAAGGAAATCATACAACGAAGATACGCTTTTTGAGGTTTCGATGCCTCCAAAAGTCTTTCGTTGGTATTATTTTTCCAATCGCTCTATGAGTCTGGAAGAAATCCGCAGAAAGTCCATCTCTGTGATAATCCCCACTAATTCATCGCTTTGCACCACCGGCAGGCAGCCAATTTTGCTTTCCCGCATAATGCGCAAAGCTTCAATGATATTTGCTTTAGGGCTAATGGTAATGGGGTCTTTTATCATAATATCCTTCACCATTCCCGAAGATACTTCACCATTACTCCGATTTTTTTGAGTGAAATAGCGTAACAGAAGGCGCGAAGTAATCAAGCCGCTCAGGCGCCCTTTGGTGTCCTCTACCGGCATGTAGCGAATGCGCCGCCAGTCCATTAATTCTGCCACCAATTCAATCAAGTCATCTTTTTGCACCGTGAAGAGGTCGGTTTCCATAAATTCCTCCACCCGAAGTTTAGCCGGGCGATAGTCCTCCAGATCGCCCAATTGCGGCAACTCCCAGGTATGAACGGGTTTCTCTTGCTCCTGATTTTTCAGCATGCTGGCGGTCATCACTGTGAGCGCTTCGTCTCTGCCACATTCTTTGAGTAGCTTGGTGTAAGCACGCAATTGCCAACGAGCGCCGTTCATGTGTTTTTTAGCACGTTCTTCGATGATGCCGAGGTATTTATCAATATCTGTGCTATCTACCTTCCTGATTTCCAAGCCTTTCCTAGCAATGGGGAGCAGTTCCTGGAGCACCAGGTCAGGAACGGATACCTTTTTGTCTTTAAACCAGTTGAACTTGGAGTCAATACCAAATTGTGCCGCTTTCGCAAAGTTATCGCGCACGTCTTCCCAGGATAAGTTTTTGCGGATGTCATCGCATTCGCCTGCCATCCCGATCATAGCGCCCAGCCAAAATGCTGCGTTGGCAACTTCATCCACACTGGTTGGCCCCGCCGGTAGCACCCTGTTTTCAATCCGAAGGTGCGGCTTGCCATTTTCGCTAATGCCGTAGCAAGGGCGATTCCAGCGATATACAGTGGAGTTATGTACTTGTAAGGCTCTTAATTTTGGTACTTTGCCTTCCTGTATCAATGCCAGCGAATCCTCTTCCACATCGGCACTCAGCAAAACCCGAAACCGAGCAATGTCTTCTTTATAAATTTCTAAAATAGACTCATCGAGCCAGCCTGTGCCGAAGCTCACGCGCGGGCTGCGCTCGCGCATGTGGTCGTGGGTTGTACGAATATCGAGTGCTTGCTGAAACAAGGCAATTCGACTCTCGTGCCAAAGGCGTTTGCCAAAAACAATGGGTGAGTTGGCAGCGATTGCCATGATCGGTGCTGCCAGGGTTTGAGCGATGTTGTACATGCAAACAAAATTTGCCGGCGCTACTTGCAGGTGCACCTGAAAGCTGGTATTGCAAGCCTCCAATAAGGGCGAATCATGCTTGACCAATAGCTCATCAATGCCCATCAGCCTCAGTTCATAAGCATTGCCGATCAATTGGCGATTGATGGCTTCCATCAGCGCAAAATAACGCGGCTTGGGCGTGAGGTTGTGCATTTCGAGGTCAATTTTACGCAGGGTGGGCAAAATTCCCGTCAGGATAATGTCTGCGTTCCATTTTTTGACCTTTTTTTTGATTTTTGAGAGGTAGTCATTATTTTCTTTTTCCATTTTGCTAAGGCAATTGCCTACAAACTCATGGGGCGAGAGGTTGGTTTCCAGGTTAAACCGCGCGAGTTCCGTCACTACCCATGGATAATCCTTCATGGTTTCGAGTACCTCCATATTGATGGTGGCAGGCTTCAAGGTGGAACGATCCACAATGCACATTTCCTGTTCAGCGCCAATCCGAACAATATCACTTTCAAACCAGTCGTTTTCCAACATATACTCGAAGGCTTGTACGTCGCGCAATAAGTTTTGAATGAAGCGCTGCATCGAGGTATCGGCGCTCGCCAAAGTCACTTTTTGTTCACCCATATTATTTTTTGGATTATTGTGGTCAAAATAGTTGCAAATCATATTCCGAAAATCAGAACTTTTCCGATTATTCAAGAATGTTGTCATCGAAAATTAAATAGAAATTTGAAATCGCCTGTAATTTTCAGAAAAATCTTTTGCAAGTAAAATTGAACCATACAACCTCGTTTGGATTTTATAACCTCTTTTGCATTGCTTTTTTGCTTTAAAACTAAAACATGAAAAAAATAATTTTATTTAAAATATTAATGGCCATAGCTTTGTCCTTTTCCTGCAATCAGGAGCAACGTGAGCGGCTTTTTGAGATGACTTATTCCAATATCACGTTTGATATTCCGGCAGGTTTGAGCGCTACTTTTCCGCGGGTGTTCGAGCGCGACGAGCAGCTTACCAATATTAATTTTTATTTGAGCAATAACCAGCTTGATACGGCTATGATTTTGGGGATTAACCCGACTTTTGCTCGGATCACTTCTTTGGATAATGGGCTGGATTACAACTTTGTAGAGGAGGTATCGGTGCGCATTTGCCCCGAAAATTCGGCAGCATGTACGATTGCTGATGAGGTATTTTATATTGACAACCTGAGGGGTAGGGCAGGTAGCCGTATTGATTTGCTACCTACCCTGAGAAATGCCAAACGCATCCTGACGCAACAGCGCTACAAACTGGAAGTGTTGTTTTTCTTTGCTTATGCTACACCTTACACCATTAGTAGCCGCTTGGATATGTCGTTTGAGGCGGTGAAATGACGAATTTCTACAAGGTACCTCTCAATTCCTGCTCGCGCTCGATGGCTTCAAACAGGGCTTTGAAATTGCCTTTGCCAAAAGAACGTGCGCCCTCGCGCTGAATAATTTCGTAGAAAACGGTGGGGCGATCCTGCACCGGCTTGGTGAAAATTTGTAATAAATAACCCTCCTCGTCGCGATCCACCAGGATATTCAAGCGTTGCAATTCTTTGATATCTTCTTTAATTTCGCCGACGCGGTCTATCACGGTTTCGTAATACGTTTCAGGCACATAGAGGAAGTCCACGCCCCGTTTGCGAAGCTGATCTACGGTGTGAATGATGTCATCGGTAGCTACGGCGATGTGTTGTACACCGGCACCTCGGTAAAAATCAAGATATTCTTCGATCTGCGATTTTTTGAGCCCTTCTGCTGGTTCGTTGATTGGAAATTTGATGTAGCCATTGCCATTGCTCACTACTTTGCTCATCAGCGCGGTGTATTCGGTCGAGATGTCTTTGTCGTCAAAAGTGACTAATAATTTAAAGCCCATTACATCCTGGTAGAAGTTGACCCAATGGTTCATCATACCCAGTTCCACGTTGCCTACGCAGTGATCCACATATTTCAAGCCGATGGGTTGCACTTCCAATTCGCTGGTTTTTGCAACGAATCCAGGCATAAAAACACCATCATAATCCTTGCGTTCCACGAAAGTATGAATCGTCTCGCCGTAGGTACGGATCGCCGCCATTTTTACTACACCATATTCATCCTCCAGTGTTTGAGTTGCAAAAGCGCTTTGCGCGCCGCGCGCTAAGGCAGTGTAGTAAGATTGCTCGGCATCGTCCACCCACAGCGCGAGCACTTTCACGCCATCGCCGTGCTGGTGTACGTGTTGGCTGACCTCATGCTCTGGTGAGAGCGCAGCCGTGAGTACGAATCGGATTTTGCCTTGTTCCAGCACATACGAAACCTTGTCGCGCACGCCGGTTTCGGGTCCTCGATACGCCACGAGTCGAAAACCAAAAGCTGTTTGGTAATAATGTGCTGCTTGCTTGGCGTTGCCCACATAGAATTCGATATGATCCGTTCCCAGAATCGGGAAGGTGTCCTGGTGGGTATTAGTTTTATTTTTGGTTAGCGTTTCCATGATAGTGAATTTTTAATGTTGAATTTTTAGTTTTTAATGTGTTCAATGCTTGCTTTTAATGTTGAATGCTACTTATAACTTTTGTTGTGTGGTTTTGACAATGGCAGTGAGAATTCGTATAAGTTCATCGCAATCTTTGCATAGCGGATTGAAATCAAACGCTACTAATTTGCTGGCTTTCAACAACCTGAGCCAATACATGGTTTCCCTGGCTTCTTTGGAAGCAATGGACATTTTTGTAATGAAATCCTTGCGTGTTTGCGCCGCCGTACCTTCCGCGACATTCGCGCCTATACTAGTACCAGACCGAAGTATCTGCCTACCTATTGCATACTCGTGATTAGTTTTCAGCATTTTATATAATTTTATAATTTCTAATGCAAATTGAAAGCTCTTTTCTTCAATTACATTTACTTTTTTACTTGAGTCCTCCATTCAACATTAAAAAATTAAGCATTAATAATTATTTCAGGCAGCCAGCTTCGGTAATAATCAGCATCTTCAATCTGCATGGCATATTCCGTCAATTGCAAGGGTCGGAAGGTATCTACCATCACCGCTAATTCTTTGGTTTCTTTTGCTCCGATGCTCCGCTCTACCGTGCCGAGGTGAGGTCCGTGTGGAATTCCTCCTGGATGTAAGGTAATCTGACCGCGCTCCACATTTTTGCGGCTCATAAAATCGCCATCTACATAATATAAAACTTCGTCGCTATCTATATTGCTATGATTATAAGGCGCTGGAATGGCTAAGGGATGATAATCAAACAAACGCGGCACAAAAGAGCATATTACAAAATTATGCCCATCGAAAGTCTGATGCACAGGCGGTGGCTGGTGCACACGACCAGTAATTGGCTCGAAATTATGGATCGAGAAAGCATAAGGGTAGCAATAACCATCCCATCCCACCACATCAAAGGGATGGTTGAGATAGTAATAAGGATAAATCTGGTTTTGTTTTTTGATGTAAAATAGGAATTCGCCCTGCTCGTCGTGGGTTTGTAAATCAGAAGGCTTGCGGATGTCGCGTTCGCAAAAAGGGGCGTGTTCAGCCAATTGCCCGAAGGCATTGCGATAGCGCTTAGGCGTGGTAATTGGTCCATAGGACTCAACGATAAACAAGCGATTATTGTCATCGTCAAATTCCATCTGGTAGGTCGTGCCGCGCGGAATGACAAGGTAATCCCCGTATTCAAATTCCAGTGCACCGTACATCGTGCGCAACGTACCAGTGCCTTCATGCACGAAGATCACTTCATCGGCATCGGCGTTTTTGAAAAAATAGCCACTGGTTCCCTGCGTCGGTGCAGCCAAGGAAATCTGGCAATCGTTGTTCACCAAAACCGGTTTGCGGCTTTTGAGGTAATCATCTTCTGGCTCAATTTTAAAACCTTTCAGACTGCGGTGCTTGAGTTGCTTATCGTACACCACTTTCGGCGCCACCGAATAAGGCTCGCCTACCTGCACAATCTGCGTGGGTGGATGCGCGTGGTACAGCAGCGAATACAAATTGCTAAACCCTTCGGTAGAAAAGAGTTCCTCGTGGTACAGGCTGCCATCCGGTTTGCGGAATTGGGTGTGGCGCTTTTGCGGGATATTTCCTAAGCTGTGGTAGTGCATATTTTTTGGTTTTAATTGCGCTATTATATTCAGGTGTTTATGTGTTCGTGCCAGGCTGGGCGCACATGAACACATCACACATCCAGCACATCTACTTCAAATTTTCAAAAACCTCGTTCAGCATTTGCATTAAGGCATCTAATTTCTCTTCGTCGAATCCCTGCCAGGTTTTTTCACGGGCTTGCTCGATGATCGGCAATGCCTCCGCGATTTTGGCGCGACCAGCAGTGGTGAGTTCAATCTGAAATCGGCGGCGGTCTTTTTCATTCACGATGCGGCGGGTCAGTCCTTTTTCGCACAGCAAGTCTATGATTCGCGTCACGGTCGGAGCGTCTTTAAACGTCGTTTTGGCGATTTCCAATTGACTCAAGCCGTCCTGTTTTTCAAGTTCTTGCAAAATCACCCATTGGTCAATTGTAATGCCGCAACCTGCCTGCTGCAGTTGTTCCTGAAAGTATTGCTTCATGCGCTTGGAGGCGCGTTCGAGTACAAAACCCGGCAAGTCAGCCGCGCCTTTTGTTTTTTTGAGCAGGAGAAATTCTGTCACACTTGGAATATTAGTTGGTACAAAATTAATTAGTATAGCAATTGTTTGCAAATAAATGGAGTTTTTTCTGAAAAATTATGTAACAAAAGCTTATTTTGGAGTATCAAAACCAAAAATAAATTGCATGAAAATAATTGCCTGCGTTTTTTGCCTGTTTGTTTTGTTGAGCGCTTCCAAGTGCGACGAGCAAACCGAAAGCCTCGCCGACACCCGCTGGAAAGTCACGGAGCTTCGCCAAGCCGATGCAACCAATGTGCAACTTCCTACCAAAGATTATATCATTGAATTTAGAGCGGATCAATCTATTGGCATCAAATTGGATATCAATAATTGTTTTAGTAAATACGAAATTAAAACGCCAGGCAATATTGCCATCCAACCACTCGCTTGCACCAAAGCCTGCTGCGATAGCGAATTGGCGATGCAGATCGTAGCCATGCTTCCCAATATGAATACTTTTCAGATCAAAAAGAAGTCCCTGTTTTTAGAAGGAGCAGGTACCATGCAATTGGTTCAAGTGGAATAAACCGCGCTGTTTTTTAACAAAAAGTTAACGAATAAAGTAAAACATTGCACCTAAATCAATGTTTAAACACTAAAAATAAATTCGTTAACTAATCAAAAAATCATGTCCACTACAACTACCGTAGCAACCAAATGGGCGATTGACCCGACACATTCTGAAGTAAGTTTTAAAGTTAAACACTTAGTAATCAGCACCGTGACTGGTTATTTTCGCGAATTCGAGGGCGGTATCGAGCAAACCGACGAAGGTTTTGAAGGGGCAACTGCCTATTTCAGAGCCAAGATCGCCAGCATTGATACCAATCAGGCACAGCGCGATGCCCACTTGAAAAGCGATGACTTTTTCAATGCAGAAGCTTATCCCGAACTGACTTTTCATTCTACTTCCTTCACAAAAGTAGGGGACAAAAAATACAAGACCACTGGCGATCTCACGATCCGCGATGTGACCAAGCAAGTCGAATTGGACGTTGATTTTCTGGGCGAAGCCGCCGATCCTTACGGACAGCACAAAGCCGGTTTTGAAATCAATGGCACTATCAATCGCAAAGATTTCAACCTGAAATGGAGTGCCGTGACGGAAGCAGGCAGTGTGGTAGTGAGCGATGAGGTGCGCCTACACCTGAACGTGCAAGTGGTGAAACAGCAGTAAGCATTGCGGCGTATTTCTAAAAGCGCAGAAAAAAGCATTGTCGGAACAAAACTCGGCAATGCTTTTGTTTTTAGAGAGTCCGTCTGGATTGGACTACTTGGTGTTTGGATCTTCAAACATTTTTAGTTGTGCCGGTTGTGACAATTGAATTGGATAGTTCGCAATCATTAATTCTTTACCTACCTGGTTAGCATTTTTATTTACATTTCGCATTCCGTAGGTTAAATCCCAAGAGATAACATTGGCAAATTCATACAATTCTCTGATATAAGTACTATCATCATAGGTCAATAGCCATTGATGTGAGCAATTACTCAAAATATTTGCAAGTCTTTGATGATCAAATACTTTGTGTAATTTACCATTTTTACCGTACAAAGCGGACTTAGTCGCAGCGTAATAAGGAGGGTCTAAAAATAAAAAGACATTATCCCCGGGTGCCCCGACAACAGCTTCGTAATCAAGATTAGTAATATTAGTATCATGAAGAAGGTTAGAAAAGTGTTTCAGCCTTTCGATGCTTGAATCAGTAAATCGCTCTTTGAAAGCTTGCTCTGAATACCCCCCCGCTTCCGTTGTGCCAGAAAAAGTAATACGATTAAAAATGAAAAAGGCAGCGGCTTTTTCTATCTCACTAAATAACTTAATATTATTAATTAAAAATTGATGCAATTCTTTACCGTTTGTAAATAAAAATCGCCACTTGCCGACCTGTTCAATCAAAGCATTTATATCTTTTTGACAATATTTCCAAAAAAAATAAAGTTCAGGGTAGAGATCATTGATCCAAAATTGTTTGCCTGGAAATTTTTGTTTCATGTGAAGGAATACAGATCCACCTCCCACAAAAGGCTCTCTAAATTCTGAAAATGGCGGAATGACACTCCCAATTAAACCAACGGAGCGACTCTTTCCACCGGGATACCGCAAAGGGCTTTTGATCATTTGACTCCAGCAATTTTGGCAACAAATTTATTCCCACAAGATTCTTCAAACAAATATGCCAATAAAATCTGATACTCAACTTTTGTTATTTGACCTTCTATCTCCATACATTGCATACTTTACGCAAAGTTGATATTTTACACCCAATTAAACTAACACTTCCATGCAAATCAAATTCTGCGGCGCGGCGCGCGAGGTCACGGGTAGTGCACATTTGCTTATCCTCCAGGACGGTACAAAAATTCTGCTCGACTGTGGAATGTACCAGGGGCGCTCCGAAAGTATGAAGGATTTCAATGAGAACTGGCTCTTCGATCCGGCGGAGTTGGATGGTGTGATCTTATCGCACGCTCATATTGACCACTGCGGGCGTTTGCCCAAATTAGTGAAGGATGGTTTTCAGGGTCCAATTCGGTGTACCCACGCCAGCCGAAGCCTGTGCACGATCATGCTGCTGGATGCCGCCAAAATCCAGGAAGGAGACGCAGATAATTATAACGAACGCCACGAGCGCGCGATCAACAAAGAAGAACTGGAAGCCCGCGAGCCACTCTACACGGCTGCGGATGTGGATGCGTGCATGAAGCAATTCATAAGCTATGGCTATGATCGCTGGTTTAAAATACACAACGATGTCGAGGTCTTATTTGCCGATACTGGGCATATTCTGGGTAGTGCCAGCGTAACACTGAAAGTGAAAGAAAATGGCAAGGAGATCATGCTGGGCTTCACGGGTGATATCGGCAGGCCCAACCGCCCGATCTTACGCGATCCACAAGCCATGCCGGCAGTGGATTATTTGATTTGCGAATCTACCTACGGCGACCGCGACCACGAGGAAAAGCCCGCAGAAACCAGTCATTTTTTAAAAATTATTCAACACACCTGTATCGAAAAAAAGGGGAAGCTCATCATCCCTGCTTTCAGTGTGGGGCGTACCCAAGAGATTGTGTACATCCTGGACCAGTTGGTGAGTGCCGGCAAACTCCCGCCGGTGCCGGTTTTTGTGGATAGCCCCCTGGCGGTAAATGCCACTACCATCTACGGCTCGCATCCAGAATGTTTTGACAATCAGCTCCATGAATATCTATTAAAAGATGACAATCCATTTGGGTTTAACAATTTACAATACATCCGCGAAACGGAAGCATCTAAAAAACTCAATACTTACCAAGAACCCTGCATCATCATCAGTGCCTCAGGCATGGCAAATGCGGGGCGCATCCGGCATCATTTGTTTAATAGCATTGATAACGAGCAAAATACCATCCTGATCGTGGGGTACTGCGCGCCTGATACACCCGGCGGTATGTTGCGCAATGGCGTGAAAGAACTCAAGCTATTTGGGCAATGGAAGCCCGTAAAAGCAGAGGTTACCATTATGGACTCTTTTTCTGCCCATGCAGATCGCTGGGAAATGGTCCATTTTCTGGAAAATCAAAAAGAACGCGCGAAGAAAATCTTCTTGGTGCACGGCGAACTAAAGGCACAGGAGCATTTTCGAGGGCTATTGTTGCAACAGGGATTTCAAGCAATAGAAATTCCAAAACTGGGAGAAACCATTGCATTAGAGGCTTAGCTTTCGCCGAAAAAATGGCAAAAGTCGTTTTTGCATTGCATTTATCACTCAAAATCTACTGGCGCTCATTGGTTTTTGGCAGTTTGTCATCAAAGAAAAAGAGACTTTTGCGCTGTGGCTGCGTCTGATTAAAATAAAGAATTGTCATATAAAAATCTTTTGTGATTTTTTTGGCGCGATATTTGGATGAAGTATCCAAAATACGTTTAACTTTGTAGCTCTGAACTCCATGAGAAATCTGACACATCAAACCTGTTTTTCAAATTTTTGTCCACCCTTTGCTCATCTGCCCGAGTGCACAATATTTCTCATAGCTATTGAAATACCGTACAGAAACGCGTATTTTTGCAAAAGCTTTGAACATAAGATGAATAGAGCTCCCTTGTGGGGGAGCAGCAGGTATCTATATTCCAAAAACGATTAATTTATTGAATCCCATGACACATTGCTACAAAAAAGGCGTAGCCGTGCCAGCAATGGCATTGCAAAAACACATCTTCAGCTTTATCCGATATTTATTTTTTTTAAGCCTTCGCTATTCCATTTTTTTATGGCTTCCACTGTGGTCAGCGGCGCAGACATTTCCGGTGAGTATCAGTCATTTGCCTAAAGGCGAACAATTGATTATCACTTACAAGGTGGTGATAAAAAAACCACTTGATCCCCGCACAGCGCGCACTGTATCGGATCAGGTAAACGCAATACATCAAGATCAAGGCACTATTTTTTCAGATGATCCTGATACACCTACTGCAGCTGATGCTACCACGACATCGGTATTGGGGTGTGAAATCACCAATATCACTGCCGGAGCGCCAGTTTGTAGTACCAACAACCAGTACAGTATCAATATTGCAATCGAAAACAACGGCGGTGCGCCCTTGAGCGGCGACCTGATCATAGAAGCGAAAGGGCAACTGTTTGTGCGCCCCGTCATTGCCAATCAAATCATCCAGACGGTCAATATCACCCTCCCCGCCGATGGGCAGCCGGTAAATGTAAAAGCCTACTATGCAGACTTGCCCGAATGCGAATTGGTCAAAAATGCTTTGTTTGTGGCGCCTGTTGGTTGTGGCGCGCTCGGTAACAGGGTTTGGGAAGATACCAATGGAGATGGTATTCAAAACGATGGATCGGGCGGTATTGCCAATGTAAGTGTCACGCTATTGGACTGCGATAATCTCCAAATCGCACAGACGCTTACGGACAATAACGGCAACTATCTTTTTAATACCTTACCTGCTGGAGAATACAAGTTGCGCTATAACCTGACTACGGCTTCGCCCCTATATGCAAATGCCGTTTTTACAAAAAAGGATGTGGGCAGCGATAGCAATGATTCCGATGTGGATCCGATTAGCAAGGAAACTGCCTGCTTTGTTCTTTCGGCGGGGCAACAAAATTTTAATATGGATGCCGGGATTTATGTGCCTGGTCAAATTGGCAACCTGGCCTGGATTGATAGGGATAAAAATTTTATTTTCAATACGGGAGATACGCCGCTGCCTGGTGTGCCGGTCACCTTATTTAGCTGTGCCAATATCAATACACCGATTGCTACTACCACTACGGATGCCAGTGGGCTTTATCTTTTTAGCAATTTGCCACCAGGAGATTATCGAGTGAAATTCGATTTTCCTGCTACGGGTATTTACGAGAGAGTCACTCCTAACATTGGCAATGATGCCTTTGACAGCGATGCCCTCCTGGATGGACTGACCGGGTGCTACTCGATCACCTCCAGGGAGCAAGAACTAACGGTAGATGCCGGCTATACTTTTTGCCCACCTGCTACCACCCTTTCCTGCCGGTCAAGCATCAATATCAATACCGGAGCAGACTGTGCCACGACCGTCACCCCCGAAATGCTACTGACCACTACCCCGCCTTGTCTTTCTACCGTGCGCGTAAGGATTCTTACAAATAATGGTGTAGAAATTGGCAATGCAGTGACGAGTCAGTACATTGGTCAAACCCTTTTGGGCGTGGTGGAGGATGTGCAATCGGGCGTATTTTGCACCACCAATATAGTAGTGAATGACCGCATCAAACCCATCATAGAATGCCCGCCCAACACGAACAAAGCAGCTATCAACCAACAAATACAAATCCTTAGTTCCACTTTAGGTGATACAGATGCTATTGCCAATTTTTTTAATCAAAGTTGCTACAAACCACTCGTGACCCCCGGCGGTGGCAATCATCTTTATGATTTGTACACTTTTACGGTATCGAAAGAAGATGTGTTTATTTTTGAATTCTCAGCCAGCTACGGGGAGGTGGTAAGCGGTATTTATGAAGGAACGGTAAGCCCTGGTACTCTCAATTTGTGCGAAAATATCCTAGCAAGGAGTTACACCAGCTTTACCCCTGGTTTCTTTTTTACAAACCTCAACCCGATTGTAAGGCTATCTGCCCGATTATTTCCAGGCAAAACATATACCCTCTTGACGACATCAAAAGACCCGGGCGTTTTTGGTACATTTTTCTGGGCAGCTTATAGCGATGCGGATGGCTTGATCAGCGGTATTCCTTCGGTGCCAACGGTAGCGCAATATGATTTGATTTGCACAGATGTTAATGAAATTTTGAACAACCAGCAAAGCCCTGCTTATCTTGGTTTGCCCATAGTGACAGACAATTGCAGTACCCCTGCTCCAACCTTGTCTTTTACAGATGTACTCACAGAGGGCGGCGAATGCAACGGAAGTATCATCACGCGGACATTTACAGCCAAAGATGCTTCCAACAACACTTCCCAGTGCAGCCAAGTGATTAGTATCAGAAAACCGACTATCGCAGATGTTTTTCTACCAACACTAACCCACTATATCGAGTGCGACAAAGATTTTGATGTGGATGTAAATGGCAATCCGCACCCTACTGAAACCGGTTACCCTGCTGTACGAACCGCCTTTGGCTTATACCCTCTTATTACGCCTTATTGCAACATAGCTGCCGTTTATCAGGATAAGCCGCGGATCATCACTTGTGAAACGTTTTATAGCTTCACGCGCGAATGGAGCATCATAGATTTATGCAATCCCGCCAATAACACCACTTTTGAGCAATTAGTCAGAATTGGAGATAAAAATCCGCCGCTCGTGGAGTGCCCGGCAATAGATGTGGATAATGATGGCGTGCTGGATACGCTTACTTTCTCTACTACCGCTATTGATTGTAATGCCAGTTTTGATGTACCCTTTCCAAGAATCACCGACAATTGCTCGAGCTCTACCTTCATGGCGGAAGTGCTGAGTGATTCAATCGTTCTTTTGTACAATGCCTTCGGGCAAGTAGTTGGTTCCCGAATTGATACAATTGTAAGAGCAACTGTTCAATCCACTGGTTCCATGCGCGTGACAGGCATCCCCATAGGTATTCATCGGTTTCGATATACAGTGACAGATAACTGCGGCAATCAATCCAAGCTCCTTTGCCCTTTCAAGGTGGAAGACCAAATCGAACCTGTCACTATTTGCGCCAGCAGTCTCACGGTTTCATTGGGTGGTGAGGGTTTTGCCCGTATTTTCAACACCGATATTGATGAAGGAGGTAGGGATAATTGTGCCCTGGAAAAAGTGGAAGTGCGGCGACGGTACACCAAAGGCCCGCAAACTTGCCTGACCGTGGTGCCTTATTTTTCGGAATGGGGTACTTTTGTGGATGTGAATTGCTGCGATATTAATCAAAATGTACTGGTAGAATTGAGGGCAACCGACAAAGCAGGCAACCAAAATACTTGCTCCCTGGAAGTGATGGTCAGAGATATGGTGCGTCCTTTTTGCACAGCGCCCGCCAATGTTTCTATCAATTGTACTTCCTTACCCACCGATTTTGTAGCTGGTGACAAGACCCAACTCCAGTCCTTATTTGGAACCCCAACCGTGACTGACAACTGCTCTGCCACCTGGGAAGAATTAGACCCCCTCCTCAATTTGACAGACTGCCGCAATGGTACCATCACGCGCCGCTTCAGAGCCACCGACCAAGTGGGCAATACCTCTATCAATACCTGCCAGCAGGTGGTGACTATCAATAGGGTGAACAACTACGAAATAAAATTCCCGAAGGATGCCGATGTCGTTTGTGGCGCTCCCTCGCCAGATACCCTGATGATCAAAACCCTGGGCTGCGATAAATTTTCCGTGAGCATTTCAGACGAAGTTTTTAGCCCTTCTGGCAATGAATGTTACAAAATTTTCCGCACTTATCGGGTTATTAATTTTTGCGAACACGATGGCGTTTCTCAGCCTCTTATTGTAGGTAGAGATGAAGATTGTGACAATAAAGCCGGCGATGAGGATGTTTGGGTACTCAGAAGACCAAGCAATACGTTTATTGATCGGAACAACGCCGAAACAGACAGCGCCCCTGCGGCTGGTGCCAAGCCCTGCCCGCCCACCAACCCCAGAGGCTACTGGCGTACCAGCACATCGGTAGGCTATTGGCAGTACACCCAGGTCATCAATGTTTTTGACGATACGGCACCGGAAGTTATTTTTATTCCGCCCAGCCCTTTTTGTGCCACAGACGCGTTGACTTGCAGGGCATCGGTAGCTACCAATTTTATCATCAACGAAGCCTGTGATCCGGCAAATCTTTCTATCAACATTTCAGTAGATTTGAATGCTAATGGTACCAATGACGGCACCCTCCAAAGCTTCGGTGGTATTTTTAATGGTACTTATCCGGTTTATCAAATCACGGGCGCTTTCCCCATCGGGAAGCACCAATTCGATATCCAAACGCAAGATGCTTGTGGCAATACGGGTACCAGGAAAATTCCTTTTGAAGTAATTGATTGCAAAGCGCCTATTCCTACTTGCCGACTGACAACTACACTCGACCTGATTCCGCTGCCGCCGGAAACGGATGCAGATGGAGATGGTTTGGCGGACCTGGGCGCTATTACTGTTTTTGCAACGGATTTCCTCACGAGCAGCATCACGGATTGTACCGGCCCGATTCGCTATTCCATCAACAGGTTGGGGCAAACGCCCAATGTCAATCAGGGCAGTCTCGTGTTTACTTGTGCAGATATTGGCACTACTGCTTTTATTGAAATTTATGCCTGGGATAATGCGTTCAATCCTACCCTGTTGCAACCAAATGGCATCGTGGGTGGGCCCAACTACGGGCGCTGCGAAACGTCCGTACTCATTCAGGATAATGCGCTGAATGCCTGCGTCCCGCCCGATAACGGAAAGGTAAACGGCATTATCAAAACCGAGGATAACAGACCAATCGAAGCGGTATCGGTGTTGCTCAGTGGTGAGGAGGCGGCTTCTACTTACACTATCGGCGATGGGTCTTACGGCTTTGGAGAATTGAGAGAAGGGCATGATTACACGGTTGTTCCGTTGTTGGATACCGATCATTTTAATGGTGTTTCTACGATTGACCTGGTGCTGATCACTAAGCATATCCTCCGAACCCAGCAATTGGACTCCCCTTACAAACTCATCGCGGCAGATGTAAACAACTCCAAAACAATCTCTACACTTGATCTCATTCAGATTCGCAAGCTGATCTTGGGTATTGATAGTAAATTTTCTAACAACACCAGTTGGCGTTTTGTAAGAGCAGATTTTGTATTTCCGGTTCCGACCAATCCCTGGTTTACTGAATTTCCTGAAGTATTGAGTATCAATAACTTGGATGGGTCGCTCACCAACGCCAATTTTATTGGTATCAAAATAGGCGATGTCAATCTGAATGCCGAGACCACCATTCCTGAGCTTGGACAAATCACTACCCGCCATTTTTCTGATTATTTCTTTTTTGAAATAGAAGACATCGAGATGCAAAAGGGAAATACCTATACCGTCCCTATCACTGCGGATATTTCCAATATACAGGGCTATCAGCTCACCTTCCATTTTGATCCAAACAAAGTGGAGGTTTTGGAAATAAAGTACGACATAGCCAAAGCAGAGCATTTCGCCTGGTACGCTTTGCAGGAGGGTTTTATTCCCATGAGTTGGCATGATGTATCGCCGAGTACACCACCCGATGCGCAAGCTACCCATCTCTTTAGCATAATCCTTCGCGCAAAAGCCGATGGTTTCTTGAGTGCATCCCTAAACGTGAGTTCTCGCTACACAAAAGCAGAAGCGTACAATCAATGGGATGAAACAATCGGGCTGGGCATTCGATTCACTGGTAATAAAATAGTGAAAGGCAGCTTCGAACTTTATCAAAACGTACCGAATCCCTTTACGAACGCAACAGCCATCAGCTTTTACCTGCCCGAGGCGATGGAAGCTACCCTGAGCATACATGATGCAAGCGGGCAGCTCTTGTACACCCAAACCAATCTCTATCCTGAAGGATTACACCAAACATGGCTACACAAAAATGAACTTCCAGCCACCGGTGTTTTCTTCTATACATTAAAAACTTCCCAATACACTGCTGTGAAAAAAATGCTGTTGTTGGATTAAAACGAGCGTGTAAAAAGAAGGGAGCAGACTTACTTGGTTCACCCCCTTCTTTTTACATATAATAGAAATACTTTTTTTAAATTATTGTAAAAAAAATAAAGCAACATCTGTTGAACTTATTAGTATTTTTAAATACTTTTGTACTGAAAAGCACTTACCCAAACAAAAGAACACAAAGACTCTTCCACTATTAAGGCTTTTTGTATCCAGACAAAATTTTCTCACACAAACTTCTGACACAGGCATCCATCCTTTCATGAAAGGGAAAGGAATATTAAGTTATACCATTTTAAATGAGTAATGGCTGTATGGTAAATATTTGACTATCAACAAATTAAATCAAATAGCCGATACTCCTTCAATTTGGCATCACGCTTTTCTGAACAGCACTACGCAATACTATTTTAATACCATTAACACCACACAACACTTCTTTTAAGGCAAAAGACGAACCTAATTGTATTCTGTTGCAAAATAGAATGCCGTGTGATGTTTTTTTATTAAACTAACAAATCATTAATCTCATGAGTGCCACTTGCAGCATTTCTGTATGGTATTCTTATGCTTCATATACCATATCTTTTCTGTTCCTCCAGAAAAGCGTAGCATTGCATATCCTTGAGATTCAGCCAATTCAAGCGCTCGTCTTCCAAATTTTTGATTTCAAGATCACCTTATATAATAAAACGAGTTTTCACGATTTGGTAACTCCAAATACAATAGCGTTATGATACGAAAGTTTACAAAGCAATCCAAAAAATATGCAGCTCTATGTGTCCTGATGGTGGGTATGTTGTCACTATCCTCCTTGCTAAAAGCCCAACATTATGTTGACCCTGCTGGCATTTGCGGAGGCAATGTGCCGTGTTACACCACCTTGCAAGCTGCTATTGATGCCGCCACTTCAGGCGAAACCGTTTATCTTACAGCTGACATAAACGAAGGGCTGGTTTTGATAAACAAACCACTAACCCTGGATGGACAAGGCTTTATCTTGAGTTCCTCCTCCCCTACTTTTGGTTTAGTAATTGATGCTTCCAGCGTGACAGTGCAAAACATCACGGTCAGAAATGCTGGTACTTTTGGCATCATTACAGAACCAGGCAATAGTAGCCTCACTTTTACCAACGTAACTGCCATGGATAACGGGCAATTAGTGCCTGGCAATGGCAATTCGGGAAGTGGTTTTGCTATAACGGGGGTAAGCAATGTAACGATGACCGACATTACGGCTATCAGCAATAATGGGAACGGAATTTCTATCACTTCTTCATCAGGGGTGACGATCACGAATGTGACTACCAGTGCCAATGCTTTTCCGACTACCGGATTCAGCGCAGGTATTGGTATTTTTTCCAGCCCGTTCTATATGCCTTGTACCACCACTAATATCAATATCGGCGGCACTTTGATGATCGCCGAAACTGTATTGGTTTATCAAGAAGATAATGAAGCGGATGCTTGTACCTACCCCAACATCACGGCTGTAACCGTGGGCGCGCCTGCTACGCACTTTGTGGGTGTCTGTACTTCAAGCGATGGGCATTACACCCGAAGCTTCGCGGAAGCGGATATGAGTGCAGATGCGTTGGACATCATCAATGCCGCCTACACGGCTACCCAGATGTTTATCACAATCCTGTCAGGTCCAAATGCAGGGCAGTGCTACAGTGACGGCGCAGGTGGCTTGTTTGATCCTCAGGGTCCTTCTGCCAACTGCCCTTGCAGCGTGGTAAGCCCCCCCACCACTTGTAATCCTGGTGATCCGCTGCCTGAAATTAGTTTTACGGTAAATGACCTGATGGCGATGAACATCAATAACGGAGTCGTAGACGCCTCAGAGGCGCTCGTTTTTGAGGTATGCGATGGTGTGGAAAATATCTATTGTACTCCGATGGTTGATAAGTTAGGATTGGGGAATGTAGGGGTTGCTTTCAGTTTTAATACCTCCAATGCGATTATTAGTAGCTTACCTTTTAGTGATTTTGAAGCTTGCCTTTCAGAATATAATGATGTTATTGCACCGTTTTTTGATCCTGCAGATGTGACATTGATAGACCATAACCTACCTGGCTCGGTCATGGTAGTCATCACGCCTTTTGTAGATAGCAATGGCGACTGTGCCCTGAACCCCGGAGAATGCGAAGGAGAGGTAATCACTATCACGATTACAATAATGCCTGATAACGAACCACCGGTAGCCTCCTGCCAGGATGTGGATATCGTATTGGATGGTAGTGGTAACATTACCTTTGATTTTTCTGACTTTGACAATGGAAGTACCGAAAATTGCCATTATCTGGAATTTTTGGTAAATGGCTCAGAAGATATTGATTTCAACTGCGATGATGTCGGTCCGCATACCTTTACAATCACAGTAGTGGATGGGGCAGGCAATTCTGATCAGTGTGAAGCCACTGTTAATGTTATTGCCTCTCAATTTTGTATAGACAATAACCCACCGGATATTCAAAATTTCGGTCCAACAATCACAGATCCTTGTACTTGTAGCGACATACCCGGATATTTTGTGGAGGAAGTCTTAGTCATGTCCAATGCTGCAGGTCAAAATTGGGTAGTAGAATCCAATATGGGGTTTTTAGACCCTAATACCCTGACACCGTTCCCCGTCGGCACGCCATTTGTAGATAATGGAGATGGTACTTATTCCTTGATTGGGCTACACCAGGAAGGGGTTGGTTTTACACTTGGCGCAGAGAGCCCCTTCTGGCCCAATCTGGTTTTAACAACCAACAATACTTGCTTCTATCCTGAGCCAGAGATCACTTCTGATATTCCTGCAAATATTTGCATTGAGGATGATCCGATCCTGTTGGAAGGTACAGAAATTCTAACAGGCGGGCTACAAGGCAGTGGTACTTTTACAATCGATGGGCTACCTGCCCCTACTAACATAAACGGCGATCCTATCTTCGACCCCGCATTTTGGGGTGTGGGCACGCATACGATCACCTTTACCTGGGATGCAGGTGATCCAGCTGATCCAATTACAAAAGTAGGTTGCGTTGATGAAGTTAGTGTCACGATTGATGTATTTGCGGTACGGGTTTTACAAGCGTATGATCAGAATTGGACGGTGCCTGAGTGCCAGGATGAAGTCAACTTTTATTATAGCTTCTATTTGAGAAATTGTGGCGGGCTCGCCAATTTTGATCCAGATTTATTAACCATTGATTGGGGCGGCTTAGAAAATGTGGCGACGATTTCGCTTGATTGGACAGAGTTAGTCGGTGGAACGCTCTATTTTTCTTACCTGATCGAAGGAGTTGATCCAGCGGATGCTGGGGAGTATATTCTTGACATTAGCTATAATGGTGACAATGTTCAACCCTTAATTAACATCCTTGCCAAACCTGGTGATAATGATCCGCTGATAGTAGTGACGAACAATAATCCGACTATACCTTCCTGCCAGGAGTGTATCGAAACATTGGTAGGTGTGTATGTTTATTCTTGCGATGAACTGGTAGATGTTAATGATTTATCTTTCACTGACCAAAATGGCAATATCTTAACGCCTTCCTATTTCGAGGAGGAAAGTGGTTATGCGGAATTCACAGTCACAGTTTGCCAAGATGATGTAAATGCTAACCCCGATCTCAATTTTTTCACCGTTACTTACTGTGATAATGGTCAAGATCAAGTGGATGATAATGCCGATGATCGCTGCACTACTGTTTTGCCTGGACTAGTAGCACTACAAGATGCTCCGCAATCCGCGTTTGTAATTGCAGCGGATGAGAACGTGACGATGCCAGTGTGTTTGGATGAATACTTTGTGACATACTCTTTCCAGGTGAAAGATGACTGCGAT
>CAZGJN010000009.1:0-104999 GCA_964526645.1 uncultured Saprospiraceae bacterium | reverse complement strand
TTTCCGGCGGCTTTGAAACCAACGGCAGTTCCAAATTGACCCAGTTTCAAATTCAAAGCAATAAACGCCTCGACTTGCTCCTGAGTGGTGGTTGGAAGGAATTTGGCAGCTACCAAAGCGGCAACGGCACGGAAATTCCTTCTTCGTTTCGGGCTTATGATTACAGCTTTAAAGCAGGTTATGATGTAGGTGAAAATCAGCGTTTGCAAGTGAATTGGCGGCAAGCCCTCAGCCGCGATGTGCTGCATGCAGGGCTGGCGATGGACACCGACACCGACGACACTTACATCCTTTCTCTGGATTACAATTGGAAAAACATTAGTCCTATTTTTTATAGCCTGACCGCTAAGGCCTATGGCAACCGCGTGGATCATGTGATGTCTAATCATCGTCGCCCGACGTTTATGACCACAGATGCCGTTTCGGCTGTTGTTGCCGATAATTACGGCGGGCGCGTGGAAGCAACGTTGATGCCCAGCAAAAAAAACTTAGTGTACACAGGCTTGGATTACCGCTATCTTTGGCGCGACGGCTCGCGAGAGCGCATCGTGAAACGCAACATGATGACCGGCGAACCCTTGCCTCAACCGATGTTTTTTGAAGATGCCATCTGGCAAAATTCCGCCATTCATGATGCCGGTGTTTTTATAGAAGGACGGCACTTCCTGAACCCACAGTGGACACTGATGGCAGGCATTCGCACCGATTTTGTCAGCGTGAATAGCAAAGAACCTGCGCCAGATTTTGAAAAATTGTACGGCACCATTGACATTGCCGATGAGTGGAATCTGAGCGCGACCGGTGCGGTAAATTTCACCACCAACTCCAACTGGAACTTTCAAATAGCGCTGGGGCGTGGCGTACGCACTGCGAATATGATCGAACGTTTCATCAATCACTTCACCATTGGCATTGATCCTTTTGAATATGTGGGCAATCCGAATCTCAAACCGGAAGTAAACAATCAGGCAGAATTTTCTATCAGCAAAAAAGCAGAGCGCTACCAATTCGGCGTGAACGTTTTCTATTCCTACCTCACCGATTTTATTACCGCGGCGGTAGATTCCACCTTGCCGCGCAAGTACATGGGGGCACCGCCCTTTGCCCGCCGCTTTGTGAATATTGACAAAGCCACACAGCTTGGATTTGAATTTTCTGCTCAAGTGAACTTGACACAAAACTTGATCTTGAACGGCAGTATCGCCTACACCCGTGCGCAAAACTTAGACTGGGACGAGCCTCTGGCAGAAATTCCACCGCTGGAAGCCGCTATTGGCGCACGTTACGAGCGCGAACGCTGGTGGGTGGATGCACGCGGGCGTTTTGTGGACAATCAGGATCGTATTTCTACTATTTTTCAGGAAGGGAGCACTCCAAGCTTCAGCACCTTTGACCTGCGCGCCGGTGTAGAACCCCTCAAAGGTGTATCGCTGGGCGTAGCAGTGCTGAATGTTTTTGACCGCCAGTACCGAGAACACCTCAACCGCGCTTATCGCAATATGCCAACCCAGGGCATCATCTTTGAGCCGGGCAGAAATATTACATTGTTTGCGAAGTATCGTTTTTAAGATTCTGAAAAAAACGATCATTGGAGCAGCTCCGATGGGGCTGCTTTTTTGTACCGAATCAATGATGGGTAGAGGCTATGCAGGCAGGGCTATTTTCAATAGACGAAGGCGTTTTGAATCAAAAAAGTCCTGGGGAAATAGATCTCCAGGACTTTTTCGATTAAACAGGCTTTAGCCATATCAACTTCCGAAATCGTCAAAAGCGATATTTTCTTCAGGTACACCTAAGTCATCTAACATTTTCATTACCGCTTGCAACATCATCGGCGGGCCGCAGAGGTAATACTCTATTTCCTCTGGTTCTGGATGGTTTTTCAAATAATTATCCATCACTGCTTGGTGAATGAATCCTGTCAAGCCCGTCCAGTTATCCTCGGGTAATGGCTCAGAGAGCGCGATATGGTAAGAGAAATTCGGAAATTCTTTTTCAATCGTTGTAAAATCTTCTGTGTAGAACAACTCGCGCAGCGAGCGACCACCGTACCAGTAAGACACTTTTCTATCTCTCGTCTTCAAAGTATGGAACAAATGAAAGATGTGTGAACGCAAGGGCGCCATACCAGCACCACCACCAATGTAAACCATCTCGCGCTTGGTCGGTTTGATAAAAAACTCGCCATAAGGGCCCGAAATCGTGACTTTATCCCCTGGTTTGCGCGTGAACACATAAGATGAGCAAACCCCCGGATTTACCTGCATCCAGTTATTGGCAGCGCGATCCCAGGGTGGCGTTGCGATGCGGATGTTGAGCATCACAATATTTCCTTCGGCTGGGTGATTTGCCATCGAATAAGCGCGGAACTGCGGCTCATCGTTTTTCATCTTTAAATCCCATAGCTTGAATTTGTCCCAATCTGGCTGGAACTCATCTGGCTTCTTACCCATACGGGGGTGCGAGGTAATATCAATATCTTTAAAATCACATTCAATCACTGGCACATCAATCTGAACATAGCCCCCAGATTCAAATTCCAAATGTTCGCCTTCCGGCAATTTCACGACAAATTCCTTGATGAAGGTAGCTACGTTATAATTGGAGACGACTTCGCATTCCCATTTTTTGATACCGAAAATTTCCTCCGGCACCCGAATGTGCATATCCTGACGCACTTTCACCTGGCAAGCAAGTCGTTTATGCTCGGCTACTTCCTTTCGCGTGAGATGGTTCAACTCGGTAGGCAAAACATCGCCGCCGCCGGTGTCCACATGGCATTCACACATCGCACAAGTACCACCGCCACCGCAAGCCGAAGGCAAAAAGATGTTTCTGTCGGAAAGGGTAGCAAGCAAAGAAGAGCCCGGCTTCACCAGCAAAGGGTTACTTTCGTCACCATTAATAATAATTTTTACATCGCCCTGGGGTACCAATCTTTTTCGTGCAGAAATAAGCATGAAAGCCAGCAATAAAATCACTGCGCTGAAAACCACCACCGCGAGCAAGATATTGACAAACGTGGATGCCAAAAGTATCAACATATCTTTTATTTCTTAAAATTTTATAATCATTTTACTTTGCACTTATTAGCGCTGCCGGATCAATTCCCATCAAGCTCATAAAAGCAATCCCCATCAATCCTGTCAAGATAAACGCCATACCCAAGCCCCGCAGTGGTGCTGGCACATTGGAATACTTCATCTTTTCGCGAATAGCTGCCATTGCTACAATTGCCAAAAACCAGCCGAAGCCACTACCAAAGCCATAAGCCAGAGAATTGCTAAAGTTATATTCTCTTGAAATCATGAATAGCGATCCTCCAAGAATGGCGCAGTTCACGGTAATTAAAGGCAAGAATATCCCCAGCGCATTATAAAGGGAAGGTGAAAATTTTTCTACAACCATTTCTACTAACTGAACCATCGCAGCAATTGTTGCGATAAATAAAATAAAGCGTAAAAAAGTTAAATCAAGACCGAAAAGCCCGCTCTCGCTTAATAAATAGGCATTAATCAACCAATTCACTGGAATGGTGATGAGTTGCACAAAAATAACTGCCAAGCCCAAGCCAAATGCCGTTTTCACCGTTTTGGATACTGCCAAGAAAGAGCACATTCCCAAGAAGTAAGATAGCACCATGTTTTCGATGAAGGCAGATTTTATAAAAATATTTAGCGCTTCCATATTTTTTGATTGAATATTACCAATTGATAATTTTGAAAAAAATTTGGTTTAATTAGGACACATCAATCAGTTTTTTGTTATAACTGCGTTGAACCCAAATCAAGATTCCAATTACAAACAAGGCTGCAGCTGGCAATACCATCAAGCCATTGTTGCTATACCACCAAAACCAACTACCTTCCGCCATAGTATTAATCCAGTATTTGTCAGTAGCACCAATGATGGGCATTTCAATCGGGCTACCTGCAAACAGCGTCCCTTTGCCAAATAACTCCCGCAATACAGCTACGATAATCAGCACTGCGCCATAGCCCAAGCCATTGCCGATGCCATCGAGAAAAGACCGCCAGGGTTTGTTCGCCATTGCATAAGCCTCCAAACGCCCCATGACGATACAATTGGTGATAATCAAGCCGATGAATACCGATAATTGCTTCCATATAGGAAATACAGTAGCTTTCAAAATTAGCTCCACTACTGTAACTAAGGTAGCAATGATGACCAACTGTACGATCATACGCACTTGTTTGGGGATGTAGTTGCGCACAGCGGAAGTAGCGAGATTGGAGAAAGCAGTCACAAAAATAACAGAGATCGCCATGATTACAGAGGGATACACCTGCGTTGTAACAGCCAAAGCAGAACAAATACCCAGTACCTGTACGGTGATAGGGTTGTTGTCATTTAGTGGGTCTGACAGTAATCTCCTTTCCTTTTTGCCAAACAAAGGCTCTTTTTCTTTTATCGGAGCTGTTTGTAGTGCTGTATCTGCCATATTTTTTGAATATTTTGAAGTCCGCCAATAATCTATTTTATCTCATACCAGTTTGAGAACGCAGCTTCTTCAAATAAGGCTCATAATAATTCAAGCCTCTTTTGAGCATCTCGCTAACGCCATTACTTGTAATAGTTGCACCGGAGATCGCATCCACCTGGTGTGTCGGGTTTTGCACCCCCCCTTTTTTGACTGTCACTGCTATTAATTCTCCTGCATCATTGTATATTTTCTTGTTTACAAACTGAGCAGGAAAAGCAGGGTTATCTTTAATTTCTGCACCCAAACCAGGCGTTTCGCCTTTGTGATCAAAAGATGCACCGGCTACTGTATTCAGGTCGCTTTCTAATGCAATATTCCCCCAGATTTCATCCCACAGACCACTACCGCGTACCGATAAGATATAGTATTTTTCACCATTTTCAGCAGTGAAGGTAAAAAGTGGAAGTAAGCGATCTGCTTCGGGCTTTTTGCGTTCTTTTGCCATATCAATCTTCTCTGCCTGTATATTCGTTAGCACTTCGCCTTGCATATTTAGGGAAATTTGTTCTACTTGCTGGCTAAAAACCGCCAATACTTCTTCATCGCTCATATCGCTCAAAGGCTTGCTTAAATGGGTACTAACGGCAGAAAGAATTGCTCTTTTATTAAAAACAATCTCATTTTTGTCGGCAGCGGGTTTGGTTGCATAAAACATTCCTGATAGCACCACCGCAGAAATGACACACATGACAATGGTAAAAGTGAGAATATACCTTGTTGAATTCACGGCTACTATTTTTTTATTATTTCAACAATCAAATTTTCTTCTGGTTCTCAAGTAGATGCCTTTGCCCGTTTCATGCGGCGGTTTATATTTCCTTGTACCACAACATGATCAATCAGCGGGGCAAATACATTCATAAATAAAATTGCCAACATCCAGCCTTCAGGATACGCAGGGTTGAGTACCCTTACAATAAGCCCAATGACCCCGATCAAAAAACCATAAATCCATTTCCCTCGATTAGTAGAGGCGGCAGTCACTGGATCAGTTGCCATAAATGCCATCGCAAACAGGAAGCTACCCATATAAAAATGATAATACCAGGGTACTTGCATGAAAGGCGTAGCGCCCCAGGCGTTAAAAATTAAGCCCATCGTCACCAGCCCCAATACCATAGAAACCATAATTCGCCAGCTGGCGATACCCAGACCTATGAGTAATAAAGCGCCGATAATGATAAATGGCTTATTCGTTTCTCCAATGGAACCAGGGATGTTGCCCCACCACATATCTGCTGCAGAATACACTGTTGTTACGCTTTCCCAGCCTCCCTGATAAGCCAGCGCCAGGGGTGTCGCACCGGTATAGCCATCTACCACCGGAACACCCCCTTCACCGAAGGTCGCCCAGCCAAAGCCTTTGAAAATCCAGTCGAATAAGTGATGCGCCCAGCCATAGGCATCGCTGACGTATTGACCGCTTACTTTCTCAATACCGGAAACCCATACTTCATCACCAGAGATATAAGTCGGATAAGCAAAAAATACAAATACCCTTGCCAACAAGGCGATGTTCAGGATATTCATACCCGTGCCCCCGAAAGCCTCTTTGCCAATAATAACAGCAAAAGCCACTGAAAGCGTCAAAATCCAGAGTGGGATATCCGGCGGCATAATTAGCGGAATCAAAGCCCCAGATACCAAAAAACCTTCTTCTACAGCATGCCCTTTTTTGTAAGCATAGAAAAATTCAATCCCCAACCCGACTATATGCGTCACCACCCAGATCGGCAACAACTGGATAAAGCCGTACACCAGCTTTAGGTGAAAACCCGACATGAAGGAAGTGTACTGACCGATAGCTGCAAAGTGCTGATGCCCAATATTGTAAGTACCAAAGAGATAGCATAGCTGCATCGCCAGTACTACTTGCACCATCGTCCGCTTCAGATCCATTCCATCCCGAACGTGTACCCCACTGTGTGTCACTTCGTTTGGTGTGAAAGCAAAGGTAAAAAAAGCGTCATAAGCCGTATGGGCAATGGTGCCTTTCTTAGGCTCAATTTTTTTGAAAAGATTCAGAAGTGTCTGTTTCATATTTCGATTACTCGAATAAAAATTGATCAATTATCTACAAAAATTAGCTTTGCTCGTGCATAGCATCCAAACCCTGACGTAGCATTTCCTGCAAAGGCTGTTTGGAGGTACACACGAATTCGCATAGCGCTACATCTTCCTCCGATAATTCCAGGATGCCCAATCCTTCCATTTTCTCAAAGTCGTTGGCAAGAATAGCTTTAAATAAATGCTGCGGATAAATATCCATCGGCAAGACAGATTCGTATTGCCCCGTCACCACAAAAGCACGCTCTTCTCCGTTGGTATTGGTATTTACTCTAAAACGAGTATTTGGGAACAAAACACTCGGGAAAGTAGGTGAAATACTAGGAATAAATCGGGGTAATAACCAGCCAAACATCACATAAGAATCTCCTTCTTCGAGTACCGTTATCTGATCATCCCTAAAGCTGAGGAAATCCTCCTGAGTCTTCTTTTTGCCCGAAAGTACATCGCCAGAGATCACACGAACATGCTCATTTTTCAGGTTACCTTTGATCAAGTCTCCAATATTGGCACCGAGGTACGTTTTTACATAAGCAGGTTGTTGGAGCTCAGCTCCTGTAAGAGCTACTATTCTTTCTGCATTGTACCGGCGCTCCAGGAACATATTGCCTAAGGTAATCACTTCCTGCACATTGAGTGTCCACACTTTGTCTCCTCCTGTTATCGGGCGGGTGTGGTGTATTTGTATGCCCACATTGCCGGCGGGATGTTTACCTCGATACCAACGCAAGGCTACACCTTTCGCTTCTGTGAATACTGCCGAAGGCGCTTCCTTTCCTCTTGCATCCAAACCAAGATACACCTTTCCGCTTGTCAGTTTGTTTAACACATCCAAACCTTTCTGAAAAGCAGCACCCTTACCATTCACTACAAAATTGAGATCAGGCGCAAGCGGCCCCGTATCAAAGGTAGAAATAAAGATATCTCTTGGAATATCGTTCAGGTCGGGTACTACATCGAACGGGCGTTGATTGAATAAAACCCAGCCGCCAGTATCCGCCAAGAACGTCACGATCTCTTCTCGCGAGCTATTATCCAAATCAATCGCTGGCAACTCTCGGTATTTGATCTCTTTATCTGCCAAAATCACTACATTTTTGATCGCGCGCTTATCTCCGCGATTAACGGCTATCACCTCTCCGCTTACTGGCGCTACATATTTGATGGCAGGGTATTTTTTATCATAAAAGAGAACATCACCTGCTTTTACATGCTGCCCTATCTCTACTTCTATTTTAGGAATAGGCGACATGCCGTTGAAATCCATCGGCTGCAGCGCAAAAGTATTTACCTGTATCGAATGATCCAAACGCAGTTGGGCTTCTCCTTCCAGCAGTAAATTGTAGCCTTTTTGTAAACTGATCAATGGCTGATTATTAACATACGCAGGCGCTTTAGAAGAAAAAATTTCATTGAGCCGCGGCAGCACTGAAAAATTGGTGCGCTCATTGTACACGCCCACACGCTTGGCCTCAATAGCCACTAAGTTGTCAGAAACTTGGACGACCAAGCCAATAAACACAATCACGGCAACTGCAAGAATGCCGTACACAAAATAGTAGGAAGCCCCCCCGCCTGTTGCCTGTGCGGAGAGCATATCAGAAAGAAGTATCAATGACAATAAGAAAAATATTCTATTTTTCATGCTGAAAAGCGCTTAAATCCCTGTTTTACAGTACAAAAATGCTTTTTCAAAAGCACCGCAAATATAGAAAGCTTTTATTTTGTAAAGTAAGCTCCGTAAGACAAAGTTGAGCACAAAATTCTATTTAGATTGATTCTAAATAAAAACAAAATCAAAGCAATCCTTTTAAATAAATTGATTTTCAATGCTTTAACCCCAGATTGAGTTTTCTCCAGCTGCGTTGCCATTTGAAAAAAGCAAAGACCGCGATAATGGCATAGGCGAACATCAGGAAGGCAAACAAATAAGCGCCCCGTGAGGCAAACAGATAGGTGCCTACTGCATCAATGCCGATCCAGTAAAGCCAGTTTTCAATTTTTTTCTGCAATAGCAAAAAAGTTGCGATGATAGAAAAAATGGTCACAAAAGCATCCAGATAAGTGGCTGCGGCTGGGGTATATTCATCAAAAAAATAGCCAAAGAAGAAGGACAAAAATAGCCCGAACAAAATGAGGTGCAAGTGGTGTACTATCCACATGCGGCTCATCGGCAGGGCGCGTTGATCAGGATTGCCAAATTTCCAGCGATAAAGCCCAGCAAGGCCCATTACTACATAGAATAATTGCAGTAGCGCATCCAACCAAAGATTGTAAAAAACAAAAGACGCATACGCCCACAAGGAACAACTGATAATGCCCCAAACCCAGCACCAGGGATTCTCGCGTGCCGCCAACACGACATACACGATAGCCGTAAGCGTTGTCAACCAGTCCACCCAGCTAAGCGCGGCAGCTTCGTTTACTATCTCCCCAATAAAAGTAGAATCGAGCATACATCGAGTTTGTGGAACAAAGATACGCACTTTCGAACAGAAATCGTCCTGCAACTTGGCGGCGTTTGGTTGGTCGGTTGTCTTTACAGAACAATTATGGCTTGATTTTCACTTCTTTCACAAATGTTAATTCTTTCAGCTTTGGCGTATCTCTTACCCAAACATTTATCATCCGCACCTTGCTCACTGGTTTGCTTTCCACGCCTGCTATTTTTATGCCAATTTTTCCGGCTTTTCGAATATTGATATCTTTTAACGTAAAATACTGAAAATCAGATGGATAATTGCCGCCTCGATAACCATGATAGTCCATTTGAAATAAAATGCCGTGTTTGGTACAACTATCTATTTCAATATTTTTTAAATGAATATTTTGAATAAAACCGCCCCGGTCAAGGTTACATTTAAAATTAATACCGTTATCGGTGCTTTTTACACTATAATTTTCTACAAAAATATTTTCTACACCGCCCGACATTTCCGAGCCGATACAAAATCCATTACCTACCTCACAGGAAACATTACAATTGCGAATCACCATATTTTTACTCCCTGGGCGATTCCAGGCATCCTGGTCGCGCCCGGCTTTGATGGCGATGGGGTCATCGTTGGTATCAATCGTGCAGTTTTCAATCAGTACATCCGCGCAGCTATCGGGGTCAATACCGTCATCGTTGGTCGTGCCTTTTTGAATGGTTAGATTCCGAATGGTTACATTTTTACAAAAAACTGGATGAATCGTCCAAAATGGACTGCCTTTGGCTGTGAAATTTTCGAGCAAAATATTATTACACTCGTAAAATTCTATTAAACTTGGTCGTAAATAGTGTGGTTTCCCATCACCCTCCTTTATACCATCATTATTTACATCCAAAAAACCATTACCAAAGATACGCTGCTCCTCTGGTACGCGGTCATTGCCCATTTGGCGCAGCACCGGCTTGTCCACGTCCTGGTTTTTACCGCCGTTGTCGCGTTTCCAAGCGTACCAGAATTGGTCGGCTTGCCCGTCAAGTAGTCCTTCACCGGTAATGGCAATATTTTTTTGCTGATAGGCATAAATAAGTGGTGAATAATTATAACAAACTGTGCCTTCCCAGCGCACTTTTACCAGCGGCGTATATTTTTCAGGATTCACTCCAAATGTAATAACCGCTCCTTTTTGTAAATGTAAATTCAAGTTTGATTTTAAATGAATCGGACCATCGCAAAAATATTGACCTGTCGGAATCAAAACGCGCCCACCACCCGCCTGATGACAAGCTTCTATGGCATTTTGAATCGCCTGCCGCGCATCGGTTTGTCCATCAGCAATTGCTCCGTAATCCTTGATGTTGAATGTTCTATCTGCGAAAACAGGCGCTTGAATCCGCGCTAAAATTGCATCCATTTCCTTCCAGGCACGATTATCAACAAAGCTGCGATTACACCCAATAAAAATTAATAATCCGATTAAAAAGATGCTGTTTTTCATAGTCAAAAATCCTCCTTTTTTCCCATGTTTAAAGGACGTATAAAATGACTCATTCCCCTGTATGTCGGGGTGTTTTACTATTTTTTCGTCTTTATGTTGCATGGTTTTATGGTTTCATTGGCATATCAGCACATTTTCAAATTAGCAAATCAAACTATGATGCAATTTTCCAGGAAGCAATTTTTACAAACACTGGGATTATCCTTGCCAACGCTCGCTTTTACAACATCCAAATGGGAAGAGAGTAATAAGTCAGTAAATGCACCATCCGTAAAAATTACCGATATTAAATGTTATGTAATGAGACGCGCCACTTTTGTAAAGATTGAAACCGACGCGGGCGTGAGCGGCTGGGGCGAGGGCGACCATGACTATGGAAAAATCGTGGCGGCGGTGGTGACTGACATTTGCAAACCCATGATTGTAGGTAAAAATCCGTTTGAACATGAGCGCTTGTGGAATAAAATGTACTTCGAAGGTATCGAGGCGGGTAATTCTGGCTTGTTGCCTGGTGCGATTGCAGGCGTGGACAATGCGTTGTGGGATTTGAAAGGGAAGTTGCTGAATATGCCCGTCCATCAATTGATCGGTGGTAATGAGGTGGAAAAAATACGGGTGTATGGTTCCTTCGCGCGCGGCGAGAATCCTAAAACCCGCAAAAATGCTACAGAAATGGCAAAAACAGCGATGGAATTTGTAGCGCAAGGCTACAAAACCGTGAAAGCCCGGATGCAAATCCGCGAGCATAATCTTGATCCCGAACCCGATGAAACTTATCAAATTGTCAAGGAAATTCGTAAAGCCATTGGCGATGACATCGAATTATTTGTAGATTATAATAACGGCTACACATCGGCGAAAGCCATTACATTGACCAATAAATTGTATGAACATTTTAATATCGCGGCGGTTGAAGAACCCGTTTCTCACCAAAATTATCATGAATTGGCAAAGGTAGCGGCGGCGGTTGAAATACCCGTCATGGCTGGTGAACACGAATATAATAAATGGCAATTTCGGGATTTGATTATGATAGGTAATGCAGACGTACTGAATACCGATGTAATAAAATGCGGCGGCATCAGTGAATGCAAAAAAGTAGCTATCCTCGCCGAGTGTTTCAATCGCAAAGTCATGGTGCACAACGCCCGCCCCACCCTCGCCACTGCCGCCAGCCTACAACTCGTCGCCACACTCCAAAACGCTGCGCGCGTGCAGGAGTACGCTGGCAAGCGCGAGGAACTAGGCTTATCTGGGCTATTTGATAATTTTTTTGAATTTAAAGACGGCTACCTCTACCTACCGAAAACGCCGGGCTTGGGCTTGGTGGTGAATGAAGCAGCAATGGAAAAGGGGAAAGGGAATTGAGAGGCAGGCGAATTGCAATTCTGGTAAACTTTTGCTGCAGGAAGCTCTTTTCTTATGCGATTAGCAATTTCTCGAAACTTCCATCCCCAGAAAACATTTAATTTGCAATAGAATTTCAATGTAAGAAAGAAGCTTTATTGTATCTATATACAATTTTTTCGCTGTATTGAACAAAATGACGCGGCTTTTTGAGAAATATTATGCATATTTATGATTGCCTAAATAATATATATCTGGATGTAATAAAAATCAAGTTGACCAAATAAAGTCATTTACTCCTTCCTTTCTACCCCCTCAAAATAAAACCCCTCTCGACTTTTTGTATCATCTTCAATCGTTACATCCCGTAGTATCAAGCCCTCAATATGTGCAAAGGTAAACCAGGCATTCATAGATGCAAAATCTTGCATATCCGCATAGTGACCAAGCCTTTTATTGCCGCGCGGCTTACGGACAGTGGTGAGATCAGCAGGATTTTCTTTTGTAATGAATGTAATATTATCAAAACTGATATATTGTAAAGCAGCTTTGGCTTGCCCAGCAATGAGGCAATTGCCACGCGACATGATTTGGATATTGGAAAACTGAATGTTTTGAATGCTGCCAAGCGTGCCATTTTCCAGGCGTTTGTCAATATCCACAAAAATGGGATACTCCGTCTTATGTCGGGATGCCGTTTCGATAATCATATTTGTAAATTGGCAATGTTCATATCTTCCGCCATCCATTTGAAACAGCGCAATGCCATAGCGCGTATTGCGAATCACATTGTTGGAAAAGGTGCAGTAGCGCACGCCGACCGCGCCGCCAGTGCCGAATTTAATAGCTGCATCATCACTGATTATAATATTATTCGTCGCTATTATATTTTCAACCATTATATCATGTGATTTTAAGCAGATGGCATCATCGCCGGTCTCGATATAACAATTAGTAATAAAAACATTTCGCGAATCAGTCACGTCAATGCCGTCGGTATTCGGACTTTGGATAGGATTTACAATTCTAATTGCATTCACTGTCACGCCGTCGCAATGGTCTATTACCAGCACATGCGCAGGAGAATTTAATAACTGAATGTTTTCAAATTTTAATTTATTGCAATGTAAAAATTTCAGCCAGGGACGTGGACGTTCCCGCGGTTCAAAATTTTCATCCCAAAACGCTGCGCCATTTCCGTCAATCATGCCATTACCCAAGATGCCCGTATTTTCAGCCTTTTCGGCAAATATCAAGTGCGGAAAGTTTGTATCATAATCCGCTAAGCGAGGACTGCCTTGCAAAGTTGCGCCATTTTCCAAACGCAGGAAGACATTGCTTTTCAGAAAAATCGTGCCACTCAAATACACCCCACCCGCCGGAATCAGCACCTCGCCGCCGCCCCCGCGCGCGCAGGAGTCAATTGCTGCTTGTATCGCTTTGGTATTGAGGGTTTTACCGTCGTTTTTTGCGCCGAAAGATTGGATATTCAGCGAGATAGCAAAAATATTATTGCTTATTAAGATAGACAGCAAAAATAGGAGAAATCGGTTCATGTTCTTTTGGTTTTAAAAATTTAGATTTCGCAAATCGATAATGGTCAAAACGATTGTTTTTTATTCAGATTTCGCAAATCTCAAAGATTTACGAAATCACATCCAACCATTTGACCCAGCACTCGCAAATCTTCAGGATTTATGAAATCTTGATAAGAAACCGCAAAAGTTACAAGCAACTTTTACATTTTACATTTAGCATTTTACATTTAATACCCATCTTCTACGCCTTTGCCGGGCTTGTAGCCTTTGTTGGCTTCGCCATGATGATACCATACTTCCATATCCCATTTTACAGTTTCGCCGCGATGGTGTCCGATTGCCTGTAAATCATTGGTACCCAAACGATAGTGTACCTGCCAGGTGTAGCCGTCTTTTTTCATGCGTTTGCCTTGTGAGCTGCCATTTACAAATAGTTCCACCTCGTCGCAATTGCTAAACACCTCTACGGGCTGGGCTTCATCGGGCTTGCCATAGCGATGAATGAGCGTGTGCTCCCAGATATAGACCATCGGCTCGTCCGACCATTCACTTTGGTAATAATAAAAAATCCCTTTGGGGCGGCGGTCGTAGGTGCCCATTCCTTTTTTATTGACGTGCGCCATGTTGCCAATCTTCGCCCAGCTTGCAAAATCAAACATATTCCAAATCGTCGTACCAATCAGGAAATCATGTTTTTTCACGGTTTCCCAATAATTTTTATGCAATGCCAACTGATACGTCAGGCTATGGTCGAATTTTACAGGCTTATCCACATGATATCCATATTTACCTTCTGCGCCGTATTCACTCACCAGCAGTTTCCAGTCGGGGTACTTGGCGTGTTCTTCCAGCATTTTTTCTTCGAAAGCGGTGTAAGGCTCATTGCCATACCAGCCGTAGTAGCGGTTGCGCCCCTGGATGTCGGTGAGTTCAAAAATCCGCTCGTCCACCAGGTCGTTTTGGGCTTGCACGGTGGGGCGGTAAGGGTCGAGTTGCTTGGCTTTGGTAGCCACGGCACGGGTGCATTTCAAGGCGTATTCGGTATCGGCTTCGGTGAAAAACGCCCGATAATACTCATTGCCCACGCCCCACATCAGGATGGACGGATGGTTGAAGTCGCGCAGCACGAGCTTTTCCATCTGCTCTACCGCATTTTCTATAAATTTATCGCGCCCAACGGTATTCACCACTGGAATCTCCGACCAAAGCATCAGCCCCAGGCTGTCGCACAGGTGCATGACATACGGATGATGCGGGTAATGCGAGAGCCGCACAAAATTAGCGCCCATCGCTTTTATCATCATAAAATCACGCCGTTTATCATGTTTATCATTCGCCCAGCCTTTTCCCATTACATCCTGATGAATGTTGACACCCTTGAGTTTCATCGGACGGCCATTGAGCGTGAAGCCGGTATTCGCATCAAAATTATAAAAACGGAAACCGAAGGATTCGTGCGTCTGGTCGAGGCAAGTGTTGCCATCAGCGGTATAAATTGTGGTATAAATTTGGTACAAATGAGGATACTTAGGCGACCACAGCAAAGGCTCTTTCACAATGCCGCTGTCGCGGATTTCCAGTGTCCCATCGGCGGGAACGGTCACTTCGCGCACATGTGACTCGGCGATTTCGTTGAAAGGGTTGATTAAATTCGTGACCAAACGCACCGTTTGTCCGGCTTTAGCTTTGCTGCGCAAGGTGTTGGTAACGAGGTATTTGCCTTCGTCCATCGAAACAGTAGGCGTAGCAATGAGCGTTCTTTTTACAAAAACCGGATGTAGTGCAATCAACTCCACTTCGCGGTAAATGCCGCCTTGAAAGTTATAATCCGCCGTATGCGGTGGAATATCATAATCGAATTCATTATTTACTTTTACAATCAATTCATTTTCTGTGCCAAATTTTACATAGGGTGTAATATCGAAGTGAAAATCGAGATAGCCATTATCATTTTTGCCTAATTTTTTCCCATTTAGCCAAGCCTCCGTCACTTGATTCGCACCGAGAAAATTGATTTTCAGATATTTACCTTGCATCGCTGCAGGAATTGTGAGTTTTTTCTGATACCAACCCGTACCGCGATGATACATTTCCATCACGTTAATCGAATCCCGCAAGGCGCGTTGGTCGAAGATGTCGCGGGCGTTCCAGGTGTGCGGTAAATCCACATTCTCCGATTTAGCTGATGTAAACGGCGTTTTATTCACCAAAGGAAAATCCTTCAAACTCTTAATTGCAGCATCTTCCAGTACAAAGCGCCAGCCTTTAGAAATATCCAGTACTTCACGGCGCGATTTTTCGGGAAACCAAACGGCGTTGGTATATTCTTCGGGCGGAATCACTACGTGGATAAACTTCGCTTCGTTTGCTTCAAAATCGTATTCCAGCTTGCGCTCGATGCCGATAGTTTTTTTATCCAATTGCAAAACAACCTTCTTTTTTGTGGGACTCCATACGAAGATAAAAATCTCATTTTCAACCACTTCATCGCGTTGCATAGCGATGTGATAGGCGTTGGAAGCGATTTTAGTTGTCACGTCGCGGTCAAAATTGCGCTTGCGCCCACCTGTGCGCGCGTTGCGTTGCGTAGTACCAATCCAGCTATCGTAGTAAAAAATATTTTGCGGCTTGCCGGCATATTCAAAATTGAATGCTGCCATCCAGGTCCAGCCAGGCTGGAGATTGGGTAGAAATTCAAATGTATTGTCCAACTGCCGCATCCCGAATGGCTGCGCCTCCCAGATGCTTTTGCCCTTGAGATGTTCATTGACGCTCGGCGAAGGCGTGATTAGCAGCGGCTGATTACCTTGCAAACCGCCAAGTTGGAGGTCTTGTGCAAAAAGGGAAATTGGAAACAAGAAAAAAAAGATATACCAGATTTTCATTGCCGTATTCGTTTTGGCAAAAAGACGTGAAAAAATAGCGCTCCCCTGAAAACATTCTCGCAAATCGGCGAAAGAAGCCTTATTTTTGTAAAAAGTGCAGAACTATGGAAACGTCCACTGAGGTATTATCACAGTATGAAATCGAACGCGGAAAACCTATGCCCAGCAAACTTCATGCCTTCACCCAAACCCGTATGGTAACAGAACTTTCCAATCGTTATAAAGGACGCTATTTTGCTTTCTCAGAATTATCGCTTGAACTTTCCACGGGAAAAGCCACGCCCGACATCGTCATTTACCCGCCGATGGAAATTGATTTTTTCCACGATGAAATCTGCATGACCGAGCCGCCGCTCTGTGCCATTGAAATCCTTTCGCCTACGCAGGGCATCCAAGACATCTTGGAGAGGGCGCCCAAATACTTCGCTGGTGGTGTGCAATCTTTTTGGGTGGTAATCCCGCCTTTCAAGACGATTTATGTTTTTAGCGCCCCGGAAACGTACGATACTTTTGCGGATAAAGCCATTTTGCATGATAAAAAAACGGGCATTGAACTACCGCTGACAGAAATTTTTCTTACAAACTAAACACATGCGCTTTCACCTCGCTTCGAGAATTGTCGCATTTTAGCAAAACACTTTGCTTTCCAAAATTTTTCTTGCCCAATCGTCGGGGTAAAGTAATTTCTATCCGTCCCTTCCGAAAAGACCGTACAAAATACGGTTTGGTAATGGTATGAAACAAAGTATCCGCAATGCCCTTCTTTGCTTGCTGCTTTTCTTGGGGTGCGCGCCACTCTTGGCAAAAGGAATCATTTTTGGACTCGTAAAAGACGGCACTACCAATGAGCCGCTGGGCTTCGCTTCAGTGGGTATCCCTGCATTGAATCTGGGTACAACGACCGAAATAGACGGCACTTACCGCCTCCCCAACGTCCCCGATGGCACGCATAAAGTGGTGGTGAGCTACCTGGGGTACGGAGAACAAACTTTTGAAGTAGTTATTACCAATGGCTTGGAATATGAATTGAACGTAACCCTGCAACCTGAAGGCATCGCTATTCAAACGATTGAAGTGTCGGCGCAAGCCATCGGGCAGGCAGCTGCTATCAACCAGCAGATAAATTCCAATACGATTGTCAATGTCATTTCCAAAGAAAAATTGCAGGAGTTGCCCGACCAAAATGCGGCAGAAGCCATTGGGCGCTTGCCGGGTGTAGCCATCCAGCGCGACGGAGGTGAGGGGCAAAAAGTAGTGGTGCGGGGCTTATCGCCAAGGTTTAATTCGGTAACGGTCAATGGCGAACGCATTCCTTCTACCGATGGCGAAGACCGCTCGGTGGATTTGAGTATGATTTCACCGGATATGCTGGCGGGCGTGGAATTATTCAAAGCCATCACGCCGGATATGGACGCTGATGCAATTGGCGGCACTGTAAATTTTGCTATCAAAAAAGCAGCAGATGACTGGAAAGGCGATGTGCGTTTGCAATATGGTTACAACGGACACGAAGAACGGTTTGGTCCCTGGCGCAGCAGTTTCAGCCTGAGCAATCGCTTCGGCAAAAATGACAAACTGGGGGCACTATTGACCGGTAGTTTTCAACGCGCCGACCGCAGTTCCGACCTTTTGGAAGCTGAATATGCCTTCGGGGGCATCGCGCCGGATAGTTCATTTATCACCCAACTGGTGGATTTAAATCTCGGCGACCGCCTCGAAACCCGCGACCGCTATGGCGCAAGCGCTACCTTCGATTATCAGTTGAAAAATGGGTCCGTCTTACTTAGTTCCTTGTGGGGGCGCACCGAACGTAATGAAGTACGCCGCCGCCGCCGTTTCCGCCCCAGCAATTCCTACCAGGAATACGACCTGCGTGAGCGCGAAATCAACATCAACCTGTTTTCTAATTCTTTGACCGGCGAGCACAATTTTGGGGCATTCGACATCCGTTGGCGCACTTCCTACGCGGTTTCTCGTCAGGAAACACCCTTCTCGATTGCCATGCGCTTCCGCGAAACAGCAGCGCTGACTTCCACGGCGATTATTGACCAGGGACCGGAGTTGGTGCCTTCGGGTTTTAAAAACGACTTGCGCTCGATGTTTTTGCACGATACCAATTTTGATGAAAGCTTTACGGTGGATGATAACCTCACTGCACAATTGGATTTGCGTTATAAATTCAGCGCTGGCACAAATTTGTCGGGGTATTTTAAAATAGGCGGTAAATACCGTGACCAGTCCCGTGAACGTGACAATACGCAGTTCCTATTGCGTCCTTATTTGCAAAATGAAAACATCGCCCGCGACAATCGCAGCCTTTTCCTGACCAATAATGCGCCGAATAATCCTCGGATTTATCTGGCTAACTTCCTTGGCGATTTTCTTCCACCCGACTTTCTGAACGGTAGTTCGGTTTATGACATTGCGCCCGGTACGCCCCAGCAACGCGCCACCGAAGGCTTGATTTTGGAAAATGTGGACATTGCCGCTTACAATCAATTGTTTGGTACGAATTTCCAACTCGGCGATTCCTTGCGCTACAACGGGCATCTCGACCCCCAAAAAGTGAAAAACTTCTACAAACGCTTCCAAAACGATTATCAGCTGAATCAACTCGTTGATTTGGAGGATTATACTGCTCGCGAGCAAATCTATGCTGGCTATGCCATGACCGAGTTGAATGTGGGTAAAAAAATCCTGTTCATTGGTGGTTTGCGCTATGAAAACACCCGCCAGGCTTACACCAGCGTGACGGGTACGCCCACGGAGGAAGGCACCGGCGTGCTGAATTTGATTGATTCGGTGGGCGCGCAGGGCTACGAAGAGTTTTTGCCCATGTTTCACCTGCGTTACAAGGCTACACCGTGGTTTGACATACGCATGGCGGTGACCAAGACGCTCTCTCGCCCCAATTATTTCAACCTTGTACCCTGGGAGCGCATCAACCAGACTGATTTTGAAATTGATCGGGGCAAACCCGACCTAAAGCATACCGCCAACTGGAATTACGACCTGTTTCTCTCGTTTTACAACAAATATGGCTTGTTCACCATCGGCGGCTTTTACAAGCGCTTCCGCAATGTGGACTATATTCGCATCAGCCGGATTCTCGACGGGCAATTTGGCGGCTACCAACTCACCGAGCCGGCAAACGCCCCCGGCGTATCAGAAGTAATAGGCATAGAAGTGGATTTACAAGCCAATTTCCGGAAGTTAGGCGGCTTTTGGAAAGGGATTTTGCTGGGCGCAAATTTCACGGTGGTGCGTTCCGAAACGTTTTACCCGTTTTTTGACATCATTAACACCTTCGATATTACCAGACCGCCTTTCTTTTTTACTGAAATTATTGACACCGTGCGCGACGGACGAGTACCGGGGCAAGCCAATTTTATTGCAAATTTCCAGATTGGCTACGAAAAAGGCGGCTTCTCCGGGCGTGTATCGGCATTGTACCAGGGCAATAGCCTAGCGTTCGTAGGGCAGCGCTCGGAACTGGATGGGTTCACCGATTTTTCGCTGCGTTGGGATTTAGCCATCAGTCAGCGCTTGACGCGAAACTGGTCGCTGTTTTTCAATCTCAACAACTTCAGCAACCAGCCAGAACGGGCGTTTGTCGGCAATACAAGTTTTGTAAGCGAAGAAGAATTTTTTGGAATGACTGGTGACTTGGGGCTGCGTTTCAAATTTTAAACAGTTGGACTAAAAACTTGAAAACTTAATAGATCGCGGTTGTTGTGTGCAATCGTTTGAACAAACTTAAAAAATTGGTTTCTAACCTTCAAAATCAAGATTGTTATGAAAAAATGTGTACTACTTTTAGGATTTCTGATAGCGCTATTTGCAGTGCCTATGGCAGCCCAAGAGGAAGTAATCGTAGAACCAGGAGTGCCGGGCGTACTGAATCAAGCCATTGCTGATCCAGCGAATCGAGGCAAAATTCTGGTATTGCGTCGGGGTTTTCCGTACCTCTCCACCGGTGAAATTGACAACACGGGTTTTGCTTTACATATCAAAGCAGAAGCAGGCGAAGGACCGCGTCCGATTATCATTTTCAGCCCACCTTCAGGGGGTACTGCTGTGGACCAGATTTTCCGCGCCCGCGCGAATCTGACGCTGGAAGGCTTGCACCTCACCAACCGCGACCTGTTGGGCGGCATTACCGAGCGGATTGTGCGTACCAGTGCAGATAGCGTTCGCGTGCGGATGCACGATTGCTTAGTGGATGATTCAGGTCAAACGGCTTTTCGTTTGGATAGCAAGCTCAATCGAATTTATGCTACCAATACTGTTTTCTCTCGCATGGGCGTACCGAGCAACCCCGATAACGGACGAGTGATAGATGACCGCGGTAATATTGTGGATACGATTTGGATTGAAAATTGTGTGATATACAATGTGACCAGCCGGGTCATTCGCGATGGCGGCGGCAAAATCAATTATGTGCATTTTAATCAAAATACTGTTGCCAATATTGCTCAGCGTGGCTTTGAATGGGGCGAGGTCGAAGAATTCAATTTCACCAACAATATCGTAGCTAATGGTGGTTTCCTGGGGCGACAGTTCAGCCTTAACCCCGCCGAAAATGACATAGAGCGCCATGTTATCAATATAAATTCCACCGGCTCTGGCAATGAGAAGTGGGTGATTCGCAACAACAATTTTTATCGCGATGCCGATGTGGTGGCAGCTACGCCCTTTACCCAAGCCGATGGAGATACCATTCAGCAGCAGCCTTACTTCAACGACAAAGCGATGGCAGCAATTACGACTGGCGGCTGGGGAAGTACCAATATCGAAGAAGAATTGGATTTTACCAATCCTCCGACTTTCTCTTTTGATTTCATTACCAAACACCACGCTGGCGAAGGTAGTATGGCAAAACCCTGGGACCACTCTGGGTTAGAGCCTAACCCTATCTACTCTGCCATCGGCTCTATGGTGCCGCGTTACAGCCAGTCGCACGATTATGGCTACCCGACCAGTGCCGCTTCCTACAAAGCTGGCACAGAAGGACAACCACTCGGCTCAAATTTATTTGATTTTACGACTGCCACGAAGGATTTATTTGTAGAAAATAATATTCTGTTTTTCCCGAATCCGGTGAAAGGACAGTTGTATATTCAAAATTTGAAAGCGGAAACAATCGCTGGTATTCGCATATTTAATTTACAAGGACAACTAATTTATAATCAACTCATTAACAACGAATATGTCATTTTGCAAACTGCCAACTGGGATGCAGGAATGTACGTACTGACGGTTGTGGACAAGCAAGGTAAAGTAAGCGCTCGAAAATTTGTGAAAAACTAGTAACGGCGAGCTTTAGTCGCCGAAATAATATGCAACGCAGAGCATTCATCACAAACACATTTTTGACTTCGACAGCGGCGCTGGGTGGCTTCTTGCCCCCGGCATCGCTGACGGCATTTTTTCAAATGGAAAGTACGGACATTACGGGGCGCATCAAAGCCAGCATCGCTGCGCCTGTCATCATCGAATCTATCGAGTTACTCAAAACGCAAGGCAAACTTTTCCTGCTCGTGCGCTCGAAAGATGGCGCAACCGGCATCACCGTTTGCAACGAGCGCATGGAAAATCTACACTCCTTGCTCAAGGGCTTGGTCATCCCCTTTTACCTCGCCAAAGATGCACGAGAAATTGTAAGCCTGTCGGAAGAAGTTTTTCTGGATGAACGCAACTACAAATACGCCGGAATGCCCTTTTGGAACTGCGCCGGGTCGGTCGAAATTGCTATCTGGGACTTACTGGGTCGCACTGCGCAAAAGCCCGTTCACTACTTTTTAGGAAATAAAGTACGGGAGGAATTGCCCATTTACCTCTCCAGCCTTACCCGCGAGAATACCGCCGAGCAAGAAACCGCTTTTTTACAACAAAAACTGGAGCAATACGGCGCTACGGCAGTCAAAATCAAAGTAGGTGGACGGATGCGCAACACCCCCGAAGCCGAAGCACGCACCCAGGCATTCGTGCCGTTAGCTCGCAAAACCTTTGGAGATAAAGTGACCATTTATGCCGATGCCAATGGCTCGTATGATGTGAAAGATGGCATTCGGATTGCCAAACTCTTAGAAGATTATGGTGTAGATATTTTTGAAGAACCCTGCGCCTGGGAAGATTATGCCGCGAATAGGCAAGTGAATCAGACTTTGAAAAAAATGAAGTTAGCTGGCGGCGAGCAAGACACGAGCTATCACCGCTTCCAGGAAATCGCTGAAACCGACGTATATACTGTGCTGCAACCCGATGTGTATTACAATGGCGGCATCCTCCGCACTTTAAAAATAGCACATTTAGCTGCCCAACACGGCAAATATTTCGCGCCGCATAGCCCCAAAGCCGACCCGCTGCACGCCCCTTTCTCTCAGCTTATGGCGGTTGCGCCTGCCGTGTATGGCTTCCAGGAATTTCCCGCCAACGCCAAAAAACAACAGCCTGACTGGTACAGCCCGCATATTTTGGTGAAAGATGGGAAGTATCCAATTCTCAGTGGTATTGGACTGGGCATTGAATATGATTCGGGTATTTTTACAAAAGCTGAGCGGCTCTAAAAAACCTGCTCCATATTTTATTTCTTCCGTTGCTATCCATCCAAATTATATTTTTTCTATACTTAAACAGGTGAAATTTTTTTGAAAAATCGAAAAAGCATTTTATTTTGTGCAATCGTTTGCACAAAGTACGAAAAATGTCAAAAAAATCAACCATCCATGACATTGCCAAAGAACTAAACGTCACTGCCTCTACGGTATCGCGTGCCTTGAGCGGCAACCCGCGCATCAGTGATAGCACCAGAGAAGCTGTATTGGACATGGCGAAAAAGCTGAATTATCAGCACAATCAAATAGCTGCTGCTTTGCGTAGTGGGCGGAGCTACACGATTGGCGTGATTGTACCAACCGCCGATCGGAGTTTCTTTTCGAAAGTGGTGCGTGGCATAGAAGAAGAAGCGAGCAAAGCAGGTTACAATGTAATCATTTGCCAGTCGTATGACCAATTGGAAAAAGAGCAGGAAAATGTTGAAGCTTTACTCCGGCTCAGGGCAGATGGCATCATTGCTTCGATTGCCAAAGAAACCAAAACATTTGAGCATTTTCAGCAACTAAAGTTGCGAAATGTACCCCTGGTTTTGTTTGACCGCGTAAACGAAAACCTCGGTGTGAGTACGGTTGTCATTGATGATTTTTTGGGGGCTTACAAAGCCACTAAGCACCTCATCGAGCAGGGGTGCAGGCGCATCGCCCATTTTGCCGGTTTGCAGCACATCAACATTTACCGCGAGCGTTTTCGGGGCTACACACAGGCATTGTTTGAAGCGGGTTTGCCCGTAGAGGATTCATTGGTTCTATATTTCAAAGATCTGCTGGTGGAGGATGGCAATGCAGGGATGCAACAATTACTGGCTTTAGAAAATCCGCCCGATGCAGTGTTCTCTGCCAGTGATTATGCGGCACTGGGCGCTATGCAAATGCTGAAAGAGAAAAGACTCCGCATCCCAGAAGATGTAGCATTGGTGGGTTTTGCCAACGAACCCTTCACTTCTTTCGTAGAGCCAGCCCTGAGCACCGTAGATCAGCACAGCCAGCAAATGGGTATGGCGATTGCCCGCTTGTTTTTTGAAGAAATACAAGCACCAAAACAAAGCCGAGTTTCCAGACAAGTGATTCTAACGCCAGAATTACTTATTCGAGGATCGTCACTTCGACTAAAATAAATTTTTTCCCTATTTGTGCAATCGTTTGCGCAGCCAATAAAATCCAGATGCTCATGGTACCACTCAAATCACAGGAATATCTTTATCAGACCAATATTCCAGCATTTTTCGAGGATCACAATAGCTTTAGCCGGCTATTTCATCAATATTATGAGCCGCTCAATCGTTTCGCGCTCACCCTGGTGGATTCTCCCGAAACCGCCGAAGAAGTTGTTTCTGATGTATTTATCAAAATGTGGAAAAACCGGTCAACTTTTTCCATTAGAACCTCCTTGCACGCCTATCTTTTTACAGCAGTACGCCACCAGGCAATTGACTACCTGCGCAAAGCCACGCGCCGTCGCACTTCACCCGATGAGATTCAACTGGATTATCCATCTGATTATCAAAACCCAGAAGATGGTACCATTTCGGAGGAACTGGAACAGATAATTGAAACGGCCATCGAATCATTGCCACCGCAAGGAAAAAAGGTATTTCGCCTGAGTCGCGACCAGGGCATGAAGTACCACGAAATTGCCGAGCACCTCAACCTCTCGATAAAAACCGTCGAAACCCACATGGGGCGTTCGTTGCGGCACCTGCGAGCTGTTTTGCAGGACAACTTGTGAAATCCTTTGCTCTGATTCAGGGCTTTCCACCCGACAAACGTCTTGTCATTGAATAAAAATGGAAAAACCATCAGTAATATGACGAATCCTTTTTCATTAGAAGGAAAACTGGCATTGATCACCGGTGGCGGCACTGGTTTGGGCCTGGGCATAGCAAAAGCCTTCATCGAAGCAGGTGCCAAAGTGGTGCTTACGGGTCGCCGCGAACAAGTTTTACAGGAAGCTTGCCAAACCTTAGGCGTTCATGCTGCCTATCATGTCAATGATATTGCCGATCTAGAAAGTTTGCCTATGCTGGTAGATGCCATCGAAACGCAGCATGGTGCTATTGACATACTGGTGAATAATGCAGGGATTAATCTGAAACGCCCTGTGCAGGAGATGACGAATGAAGAATTCACCAATGTCATTCAAACCAACGTCAATGGCCTGTTTGCGCTCACGCGCGAAGTTGTAAAAAAAATGCTACCCCGCCAAAAAGGGGTCATTATTAATATTGCTTCGATGGCGGCGCTATATGGCTTGCCTAAAGCAATTGGTTACACCTCTTCTAAATCAGCTGTATTGGGGATGACGCGAGGTTTAGCTACCGAACTTGGTCCCACCGGCATCCGCGTGAATGCCATTTCGCCAGGCTTTATTTACTCGGCAATGACCGATAAAGCCCTGAGCGCTGACCCCGACCGCAAGCGCCGCGCCATGGATCGCACCCCGATGGGGCGCATGGGCGATGCCGAAGATATTGGCTACGCAGCAGTGTATCTGGCTTCTGATGCGGCGAAATTTGTCACAGGTGCTAATCTCGTGGTGGATGGCGGTAATTCTATTGGTTTCTAACATACAATCATCGAATCTTGAAACCATCAAATCTTGAACAAACCTGGCGCTGGTTCGGTCCCGAAGATCCAGTTACTTTGATGGATATCCGTCAAGCTGGTGCATCTGGAGTGGTCACGGCATTGCATCATATTCCGAATGGCGAAGTTTGGCAAAAAGAAGCCATTTTACAGCGTAAACACTTGATTGAACGAGCCGGATTGCGCTGGTCAGTGGTAGAAAGTGTGCCGGTACACGAAGACATCAAGCGGCAAAGCGGCAACTGGCGGCAATACCTCGCCAATTATCAACAAACGCTCCTAAATCTGGGGGCCTGCGGTATCTCGACGGTTTGCTACAACTTTATGCCTGTCCTAGACTGGACGCGCACGGATTTGACTTATACCCTGCCCGATGGCTCGCAGGCCTTGCGTTTTGACCAAACTGCTCTTGCGGCTTTTGATATTCACATTTTAAATCGCGAGCATGCTCATCTGGATTACCACCCTGACTTGCTTGTACGTGCTGAAGCTTATTTTCAAAGACGGACTCCCGCCGAAATCAATCAACTGACTGCCAATATCTTGGCGGGTTTGCCCGGCGCTGAGGAAAGCTATTCCCTGGAAGACTTCCGAAGGCATTTAGCAACTTATCAGGGGATCAATGCAGATCGCTTGCGCAAGCACCTGTTGGAATTTATTCGCCAGATTGCACCAGTGGCAGAAGATACAGGCATTCGGCTGGCAATCCATCCCGATGATCCTCCTTACCCTATTTTGGGTTTGCCACGGATCGTCAGTACGGCTGCCGATGTCGAAGCGATTTTTCAGGCTTATGATTCGCCGAATAATGGTGTATGCTTTTGCACCGGCTCTTTTGGTGCTCGCCCCGATAATCATTTACCTAACATGATACGCCAATTGGGGCATCGTGTTAACTTTTTACACCTGAGAAGTGTGCAATTAGAGCCAGATGGCAGTTTTTACGAAGCTGACCACCTCGCAGGCAGCGCCGATATGCCTGCTGTAATGCTGGAAATTATAAACGAACAGTACCGCCGCTTGCAATCAGATAGGAAGGATATAGGGATTCCGATGCGCCCTGATCATGGACACCGGATGTTGGATGATTTACACAAAAAAACGAATCCAGGTTATTCAGCAATTGGCAGGTTGCGTGGGCTGGCAGAGTTACGCGGGCTGGAATTAGGCATCCGAAGTATGTATCATTCTTTTGAAAAAAATAAAAACTTTAGCGTATGATCACCTCCAACTCCCTAAAAACCGGCATCAAGCCTTTTTTGGATGAAAACTTCTTGCTGGAAAACGCTACTGCGGAAGTTCTGTACCACGAGTACGCCAAGTCTCAACCAATTATAGACTATCACTGCCATCTCCCGCCCGATGATATTGCGCAGGATAAGCGTTTTGCGAATCTGACCCACATCTGGCTCAACGGTGATCACTACAAATGGCGCGCAATGCGGGCACTGGGCATTCCCGAAAAATACATCACCGGCAATGCTGATGATTTTGCCAAATTTGAAAAATGGGCTGCTACCGTGCCCTATACCGCTCGGAATCCGCTTTATCATTGGACGCACTTAGAATTGCGGCGCTACTTCGATATTGATAAACTGCTCAAACCCGAAACCGCGCAGGAAATCTATGACGAAGCCTCCTCTCTTCTGAATTCGGCAGCTTTCAGCGTTCAACATTTACTCCGAAAAATGAACGTGGAAGTCGTTTGTACCACCGATGATCCAACAGATTCGCTGAAATATCACCAGCTCATTCAAAATCAAACACTTAATACAAAAATACTGCCTGCATTCCGGCCCGATAAAGCGATTCTAATTGAAAATCAAGGCTTTAATGATTACATTCAAAAGCTGGCGCAAGTTGTCAATTCGGAAATTCAATCCTTCGCCAATTTGATAGAAGCCTTGCAACAACGGGCGGATTTCTTCGATAGCATGGGTTGTAAGCTCTCCGATCATGGCTTGGAGCAAGTTTATGCACTGGATTTTACAGACGCGGAAACGGATGCAATTTTCCAAAAGAAACTTGCCGGACAAGCAATTTCAAAAGAAGAAGCTTCGCTGTTTAAATCGGCAATATTGTATCATCTGGGTAAAATCTATCATACCAAAGGCTGGACGCAGCAGTTCCACCTCGGTGCCCTGCGCAATAACAGCAGCCGCATGATGCACCAACTTGGGCCAGACACAGGCTTCGATAGCATCGGCGATTTTGAGCAAGCAAGCGCACTGGCTAAATTCCTGGATCGCTTGGACAGTGAGAACACTTTAGCGAAAACGATTTTGTACAACCTCAATCCGCGCGACAATGAGGTGATGGCAACCATGATTGGCAACTTCAACGATGGCTCGATCAAAGGCAAAATGCAATTTGGCGCTGCCTGGTGGTTCCTTGATCAAAAAGACGGCATGGAAAAGCAACTGAACGCCTTGTCAAACATGGGTTTGCTGAGTTGCTTCATCGGCATGCTTACTGATAGCCGCAGTTTTATGTCCTTTCCACGGCACGAGTATTTCCGGCGCTTGTTGTGCAATTTACTGGGCAAAGATGTTCACAACGGCGAATTACCAAACGACATCGAGTGGCTGGGCGGTATTGTGCAGGACATTTGCTATCGCAATGCAAAACAATATTTTAATTTTTAATTATTTGTAAAATATTAGCATACCAGAATAACTATGAAAAAAGTAGTCACTTTCGGCGAAATCATGCTGCGGCTGACACCTCCCGGTTTTCAACGCTTTTCTCAAGCCAGTAACTTTGATGTGGTGTATGGCGGCGGCGAGAGTAACGTGGCGGTATCCCTCGCCAATTATGGCATTCCGGTAGATTTTGTCAGCCGTATTCCCAATAATGACATCGGCGATTGTGCTATCATGGAAATGCGTAAGCGCAGCGTAGGCGTGCAACACATCGTGCGCGGCGGCGATCGGCTCGGTATTTATTTTCTAGAAATGGGTGCTGTGAGCCGCGCCAGCAAAGTCATCTACGACCGGGCGCATTCGGGTATGGCAACGATTCAAAAAGGGATGATTGATTGGGAAAAAGTGTTTGAAAATACACAGTGGTTTCACTGGACGGGCATTACGCCTGCAATTTCGCAAGGCGCAGCGGATGCTTGCCTGGAGGCAGTGCAAATGGCAAATAAACTCGGTATTCTGGTTTCTACGGATTTGAATTACCGCAAAAATCTTTGGAAATACGGCAAGAAGCCCAGCGAAGTCATGCCAGAACTGGTAGCTGGTTGTGATGTGATTTTAGGAAATGAAGAAGATGCCGAAAAGCACTTTGGCATTCATCCCGAAGGTGTAGATGTGACCCAAGGGGATTCGGTAGATGCAAAGGTATATATTTCTGTTTGCCAACAATTAATGCAAAAATTTCCAAGATGCAAAAAAGTCATCATAACGCTACGCGGCTCGATTAGCGCTTCGCACAATAGTTGGGCAGGTGTATTGTATGATGGCAAAACCTTATTTGAATCGCCAACCTACCAAATTACGCACATCGTAGATCGCGTAGGCGGCGGCGATAGCTTCATGGGCGGCTTGATTTATGGTTTGCTGAGCTATGGTGATGATTCGCAGAAAGCGCTAGATTTTGCAGTGGCAGCCTCTTGTTTGAAGCATACCATTTATGGCGATGCCAATCTGGTAACGGTGGATGAAGTAGAAAAACTAATGAGTGGGGATGCGAGCGGAAGGGTAAGTCGCTAATTTCCATTCACCTTTTGTAATAAAAATTCATAAGCAGTAATCCTAACAGCATGGCAAATTTAAAGGCATCAGAAGTATTCGCACAATTGGAAGCGACTCGCATCGCACCGGTTTTTTATAACGCCGATCCTGCATTTTCCAAAAAAATATTGCAAGCTTGTTATGATGGTGGAATACGCGTTTTTGAATTTACCAATCGCGGCGAACGAGCGGTAACTGTTTTTCAAGACCTACGCCAGTTTGTCAATGACCATTACCCAGAACTGGCGCTGGGCATTGGTACAATTTACACGGCCGCTGAAGCAAGGCAGTTCATAGACCTGGGTGCTGATTTTATCGTACAACCCGTCACGGTGGCAGCGGTCGGCGAGGTTTGCGAAAAACAGGAGATTCCTTGGTTACCGGCAGCAGCTACCATGAATGAAATTTATCAAGCCATGCAGCTTGGCGCAGATATTGTAAAATTATTCCCCGGTAATGTATTGGGTCCTGGTTTTGTAAAGGCGATCAAAGGCCCAATGCCCCAGGCAAAAGTGATGGTCACCGGAGGCGTAGAACCCACGGAAACCAACCTGAAAGCTTGGTTTGATGCCGGTGCAGATTATCTGGGCATGGGGTCCCAACTCTTCGCACTTCGATTGGAAGCAGCCCAAGGTTTTGATGCTTTGCGCGAACGCGTATCATATATGATGAAATTTATAAAGAAATAGTTCCAGTTCACAAGAAATAAGCTGCAGCAGATGCTTGTAGCATGTTGCTAAAAACTAAATGTAATGAATGAAAAAATCGGTAAATATCGCTGGACAGTAGTTGCACTCTTGTTTTTTGCAACAACGATTAACTATTTAGACCGCCAAGTGATAGGGCTTTTAAAACCTACCTTGGAAAAAGAATTCCTCTGGAGTGAAACCGACTATAGCAACATTGTAATGGCTTTTTCGGCAGCTTATGCCCTGGGACTTTTGCTTTTCGGGCGTTTTATTGACATCATTGGCACCAAAATAGGCTATGTGATTTCCATCGTTGTGTGGAGTATCGCAGCAATCGCTCACGCAGCAGCGCGCAGTACGCTGGGCTTTGGCATTGCACGAGCGGCTTTGGGCCTGGGCGAAGCTGGCAACTTCCCGGCAGCTATCAAGGCAGTAGCGGAGTGGTTTCCCAAAAAAGAACGCGCTTTGGCTACGGGTATTTTCAACTCTGGTGCTAATATTGGCGCGGTGGTAGCGCCGATTATGGTTCCCTGGATTTTGGGTGCCTATGGTTGGGAAGAAGCCTTTATCATTACGGGTGCAATCGGTTTTATTTGGCTGATTTTTTGGTGGATTTTTTACGAAATACCTGCCCGCCAAAAACGCTTAACACCAAACGAATACCATTATATTCACAGCGATGACGATGCCAATGATGCCAACAGGGAGCGCGTAGGCTGGGGCAAGCTCTTCCGCATCCGCCAAACCTGGGCTTTTATTTTTGGGAAATTATTGACCGACCCTATTTGGTGGTTTTTCCTGTTTTGGCTACCTTCCTATTTTGCCACCACGTTTCAATTAGATTTGAAAAAACCGAGCTTGGAATTAGCCATTGTTTACACCGCTACGACGATTGGCAGCATTGGCGGCGGCTATTTATCGGGGTATTTTATCAAACAAGGTTGGCAAATATTCAAAGCCCGAAAGGTGGCAATGCTCATTTTTGCCTTCTGTGTGGTACCAATCCTGACAGCACAGTTTACCACCAATATCTGGGTGGCGGTAGCACTTATTAGTTTGGCGGCGGCGGCGCACCAGGCTTGGAGTGCAAATATTTTTACAACGGCTTCCGACATGTTTCCTAAAAGGGCCGTCAGCTCTGTTGTAGGCATTGGCGGAATGGCGGGTTCTATTGGTGGTATTTTATTTCCTTTATTGGTTGGAAATTTGTTGGATTATTATAAAAGTATAGGTAATATTACAATAGGATATAATATTCTGTTTGTAATTTGCGGTTGTGCTTATTTGTTGGCATGGGGCATCATGCACTTGTTTGCACCAAAACTGGAGCGCGTAGAAATATGATAAACAGGATTTTAAAAATTCATCCCGACGATAATATCATTGTTGCACTTGATACGCTCAAGGTAAGTGAAGAAATTATTTTTAATAGTTCGAAGGTCAAAATATTAGAAGACATTCCAGCCAAACATAAATTCGCAGAACATGACCTACCTGAAGGAGCGCCCATTATCATGTATGGCGTTCTGGTAGGTAAAGCGACCAAGTCTATCCCTAAGGGCACACGCATTAGCCAGGAAAATGTAAGGCATCAGGCAAGCGATTATAAAATGGGTGAGCGTTATTTAAACTGGATAAAGCCCGACATTACAAAGTTTGAAAATCGCACCTTTAAAGGCTTCCACCGCACCAATGGCAGCGTAGGTACTCGCAATTACTGGCTGGTGATTCCCCTGGTTTTTTGTGAAAACCGCAACATCAAAGTCATCCGCGAAGCAATGCTGGAACAATTAGGTTACGCATCGGAAAAAGATTTTATGGTTGATATAAATAAGTTGATACAACATTATAAAAACGGTGCTTCGACGGATATAATATTAAAAACGGAAATTATTCGTTCCGGGCAGCAAATAAAGGAACAACGCATTTTCCCGAATGTAGATGGCATCAAATTTTTGGCGCATGAAGGTGGCTGTGGGGGTATTCGTCAGGATAGTGAAGCACTTTGCCATTTGCTGGCGGGCTACATCACGCATCCCAACGTAGCGGGCGCGACGGTGCTGAGCTTGGGTTGTCAAAATGCACAAATCCCTATTTTAGAAAATGCGATTCAGCAAAGAGATCATAACTTTAGCAAACCATTGTATTTTTTAGAACAGCAGCAAAGTCATTCCGAACGCGAATTTATAGCTGAAGCGGTCAAAAAAACCTTTGTCGGGCTGATGCAGGCCAATAAAATCCAGCGCCAACCAGCGGGTTTGGACCAACTATGCCTGGGCTTGGAATGTGGCGGTTCGGATGGTTTTTCTGGCATTTCGGCCAATCCTGCCTTGGGCTATGCTTCTGATTTGTTGGTAGCATTGGGCGGAAGGGCGATCCTGTCTGAATTTCCTGAGTTGAATGGCGTTGAACAAGAACTCATACACCGCTGTGTGGATGAAGCGACGGCAGAAAAATTTGCCACACTCATGCGTACTTACGCGCAGCGGGCGGCGGAGGCCGGTTCGGGCTTTGACATGAACCCCTCGCCAGGCAACATTAAGGATGGTTTGATTACCGATGCCATGAAATCGGCAGGCGCAGCCAAAAAAGGTGGTACCTCGCCCGTTACAGCAGTGCTTGATTATACCGAGCCAGCTGTAAAACCAGGCTTAAACCTGCTCTGCACTCCAGGCAATGATGTAGAATCCACCACCGGTTTGGCGGGTTCCGGGGCGAATATAATTGTTTTTACCACTGGCTTGGGTACACCCACAGGTAACCCCATTGCCCCGACTATTAAGGTTTCCAGCAATACCGCCTTGGCGCAACGCATGGCAGATTTGATTGATTTGGATGCAGGTACTATCATTTCCGGCGAAGACACCATCCAAAGCAAGGGCGAAGCGCTGTTCGATTTGATTATCCAAATTGCTAATGGTGAGGTAAAAACCAAAGCCGAACAACTCCATCAAGATGACTTTATACCCTGGAAACGAGGCATTTCATTGTAAGGATCGAAAATCATTTGTTCGTTTCGATACTTTTAGCGTTTAAAGCGAGCCTATTCAATTTTCCAGGCAATTTTACTTTTCAACCAATTGATAAATGCCCGATAGATGCCTGCCTTGCTCGTTGTAGTCCAAACCATAACCGATGACAAATCGCGGCGGAATTTCGAAGCCTGCCAGTGTTACCTCCAAATCGTATTCCAAAGCCTGGGGTTTGATCAAAAGAGAGACAATGGCGATGGATGCCGGTTCTTGTTTTTGCAATTCTTGAATATATGCCGATAAAGTTCTTCCGGTATCCACAATATCTTCTACCAATATCAGGTGTCGGTCTTTTATGCTCAGTTTGGTGTCTAATTGAATATTGACGTTTCCCGAAGATTGAAGCCCGTCGTAGGAAGATATCCGCACGAAATCCATCTCACAAGGAATCCCGCAGGCGCGCACCAAATCCGCCAAGAAAATAAAAGCGCCATTCAAAACACCAATAAAAATTGGATTTTTATCTTGATACCTGTTGGCTAAAGCTGCCCCCATATCCTGTATCCGCTGCTGAATGGCCGCCTGGTCAATCATTTCTGAAAACAGCAAATCATGCGCCACGAAAGTAGGTTTCATAGAAAAAGGTTGAAAATGAATTTCATAAAAATATTGAATAACAATAGGTACGCGGCTACTGCCGGGATTTTAATCCAATCCATATTTATCCAACAAATATACCAAAGCAGCCATGGAGGCAGTGCCAAGCTCCAGTTCTCGTTTATTCACCTTATCAAAAGTATCAATAGCGGTGTGGTGGTACTCAAAATATCGCTGGGAGTCTGGCTCATAGCCAAAAAGCAAGGGTTTCTGCCCTTTGAGCGGCGCAATATCTGCCCCCGATCCGCCTATTCGGAAGTATAATCCGTAGGGTTCTAATAAAGATGCCCATTGCACTACTTTTTTAAATTTCGCTTCAAAAATAGCGGCATCGCCCTCGCAGGTAAACCCTCGCGGAGTGAAACCGCCCCGATCAGACTCAATGGCAGCGACATGGGTTTCTCTTTTTTGCGCGGCTACTTGGGCGTAGGTTCTGCCGCCCATCAAGCCGTTTTCTTCGTTCATAAATAAAACACAACGAATGGTTCGCTTGGGTTGGTATCCCATTCTTTTAAACACTTGCAGCACATCCATAGACTGTACACAGCCGGTGCCATCATCGTGTGCGCCCTGCCCTACATCCCAGGAGTCCAAATGCCCGCCTACTACGATAATTTCGTTGGGATGCGTCGTGCCTCTTATTTCTCCTATGACATTGTAAGACAGCTCGTCTTTTAGTTTTCTACAAGTGGTGCGAATAAAAACCCGCACAGGTTCTTCCTTTAGCAAGCGGCTCAGGAGTTCTGCATCGTTGGTACTAATGGCCACAGCGGGGATGGGTTCTACGCCTGGTTCATAAAAAAGAGATCCCGTGTGAGGAGCATCGTTGAGAGAAGAACTCATGGAGCGAACAATTACACCTACCGCGCCTTGTTTCGAAGCTCTGGAAGCGCCCAAGGCTCTTTGATCCACAGCGCCACCGTAGGCATTGAAAGTATTGAGTTGGGTAGGGTCGAATGCCCTGTTGTAAAATACGATTTTCCCTGCGAGTGCCTGCCTGCCCAATTCTTCTACTTCATCCAGGCTATGTACTTCCACCACTTCGGCAGTGATGCCATTTTCGCCTGTACCAACAGCATTGCCCAAGGATAAAGCATTCAAGGGTATGTCGCCCATTTTTCGGGAGCCCACTACGCGCACCTGTTCCTGATCGCCCCGTACCCAATGCGGCACCACACAAGGCTGAAGCCACACGCTGTCTAAGTCCAAAGTATCCAACATCTGCCGCGTGTATTCCACTGCTGCTGTAGCCTGTGGTGATCCTGCAAGACGGCCTCCAATCCGATTGCATAGATAATCGAGCCATTGATAGGATGCTCCTTCTGTAAGTGCCGTATCAAATATTTTTTTGACAAAAAAGGCATCGTCTTGCGTTTTATTATCCTGGGCGATAACCGTCATCTCTCCTGCTATGAGGATACAAAAAAAAGTAGTGAAAATGCTGCGCATCTTTTTGAAATTGAATTGAAAAATCATTTGAAGAGGAAAAAAATGAAAAATTTTTCTGATTTTTTTTCTCCCAGTCATATTTTTTGAAAATCAACTATTATTCCGAGTAAATCTCCTTACGCCAAACTTTTTTTTGAACAAGCTGACGAAAAATGAATTTACGTCTAAGATGAAAGGAGGTGCTTTTGTCATTCTCTTTTCAAAACGCCCCAAAGCAGCCCTACAACGCAATTTTCGAAAGAAAAACCAGTTTTGGTGTGGATTTTTAAAAAAAACCAGCGTATTTTTGTGTTAGTTGTAATTGTATTTTTTACACAAAGTATCTATCTTTGTATTAGAAAATAAAAAAAGCGCGATGCGCTGAAAGATATAATTTGGTTTTATTTGGTTAGGGCTGAGGTAGTGCGATAAGCGCTGCCTCTTTTTTTGTGCTTTTAAAAAATAGGTTAAAAATATTTTTAATTTTTATTGTCTTGATATTTTTAAACTTAAAATCCATTTTCTATTTTTGCTCCCCTACAGGAGGCATTGCTACCACACCACCGATTTTTTTCAAATATTTCTATCATTTTTTACCCTTCACGCTATGACACGAGCCTGGCGAAAAAAAGGATATTTATATTTGTAGTGCCGGGCATAGACAGATTTGTGCAGAGGGACTAATCAGCAGCTTGGCTGTGGGTTAGTCCCGAAAGCGAACCTCAATGGTCAAATCTTTATCCTTTGAGAGTGCCGTGGTCTGATGACTTTTGATGAGATAGCCGCTTTGAGGCAAGTAAATCAATTCTTGCTGCGAACCTGCCACGATGCTTTTTCCACCATTTTGAATAGTAATTTTGGAGACTATATTTTGCTGAAATTCAATATCAATTAGCCTGGTGCGCAGTGTCTTGTCTATTGCCTTGTACAAAATCCGGCTTGGATTCCCATTGAAAAAAGTAGTGTCTGCGCGATATTTTTCCAGCCAATTCGGGCGATTGATGTCCGATTGAATAAAAACCTGTAATTCCTGCTTAAAATCAACAGCACCCAATTCTCGCTGTTCTTCTGAGCCGTTGATAGTCACTTTTTTAAATAATTTGGGTTTGGCCTGATTCAAGCGTTTTATTTCCTGATTAAAATAACCTTTTAAATCAAAAAAAGCAGGTTGAGGGGCTTTTATGGATTGCTCTTTAGGTTCTACTTGCCCACAAGCAAAGAGTAGAAGTAGCCCTACTGTTGTAAAAATCGCAAAGCAATATTTCATTGAAAGATGGTGATTGTGTAATCAATGGTAAATTAACACCTCGCCATTCATTTCGGTTGGGCGTGGCATACCGAGCAGGTGCAAAATAGTGGGCGCTATATCCGCCAATTTTCCATTTTTTACCTGAGCACTAGGGTCATTGTTGTGAATGTAAATGAAAGGCACAGGGTTTTTAGTATGGGCGGTATTGGGCGTGCCATCCTCATTGATCATATAATCGGAGTTGCCATGGTCGGCAATGATGAGGATTGCATAGTCGTGCGCCAATGCCTTTTCTACCAAGCGTGCCAGGCAAGTATCCACTGTTTCCGCTGCTTTTACTGCTGCCGAAAAAACGCCGGTGTGCCCTACCATATCGGTGTTGGCGTAATTAAGACAGATAAAATCGGGCTGATTTTCTTCTATATCTTTTACAATAGCATCCGTAATGCCTTGAGCGCTCATTTCTGGCTGAAGATCATAGGTAGCTACTTTGGGCGAAGGGATGAGGATACGTCGTTCCAAATCGAAGGGCGTTTCGCGCCCGCCGGAAAAGAAGAACGTAACGTGAGGGTATTTTTCTGTTTCGGCAATGCGCACCTGTGTTTTACCGGCTGTAGCCAAAACTTCTCCCAGCGTATTGTTCAAGTTATCTTTCTCAAAAAGAACCGCCACATGCTGGAAAGTATCATCATAATTAGTCATGGTCACATATCGAAGATTCAGCTTTTTCATACCAAAATCAGGAAAATCCTGCTGGGTCAATACCTGCGAAATTTCTCGGGGCCGGTCGGTACGGAAGTTAAAACAGATCAAAAGATCTCCATCCTGAATGGTAGCAATAGGGGTTCCTTGCTCATCGGTACAGACAATCGGTCGCAGAAATTCGTCGGTTTCATTCTGGGCATAGCGATTTTGAATGGTTTCCAACACATCTGTCGTAGGATCACCCTTGCCTTTTACCAGTAAATCATAAGCTCTTTGTACGCGCTCCCAGCGCTTGTCGCGATCCATCGCATAGTAGCGCCCCACTACGGAAGCTACCTGCGCATTGGTATTTTTGATGTGATCAAGCAATTGTGCCATAAAGCTCAAGCCACTCTTGGGGTCGCAGTCACGCCCATCGGTGAAAGCATGGATGTAGATTTTGGCAATGCCCTGCGCCTGCGCTATGTCGCACAAGGCAATCAAGTGATCGAGGTGAGAATGTACGCCGCCATCCGATACTAAACCCATCAGGTGTACTGGTTTCTGATGGATTTTGGCATAGGTTAAAGCTTCCAGGAGTACAGGGTTTTGGTGCAATTCATGCGTTCGGATTGCTTTGTTGATGCGTGCCAATTCCTGATACACGATGCGCCCTGCGCCAATGTTGAGGTGCCCTACCTCGGAATTCCCCATTTGACCATCGGGCAAGCCAACCGCCTCGCCATGCGTAATGAGTTCCGAATTTGGATATTTTTTGTACAAACTATCCATAAAAGGCGTATTCGCCTGGGCAATAGCGCTTACTTCGGGCTTGGGACCATGCCCCCAGCCATCTAAAATCAGGAGTGCAACTCTTTTCGCAGTCATGCCTTTTTTGTTTTATTTTGCAAAAATAGGGTTTTGTAGCGAAAGCGAATGAGAGATAGTGTAAAAACGCCCTTAACTTTTTTAAAACCGCATTTTACAATAAACCTGGCAAGACGTGCGTTTTAGCATTTCAAATCTCCGTTGGTTGCCACTTCGTACAAACGATATTCATCGAAATAATTTGATTCCCGACTCAAGCAATCGTTAAAATTTGTGACTTCCGAGCACCCTTTGCGTTTAAACAGTTGAGGTGGAATGTTTTGAAGAAGATTTTTGTTTGTAAAACTACATGGTGTAAAAAAAATCGAATTATGAAAAATCTTTTGTTCGCACTGGTGTTGATGAATGTATTCAACGCCAATTTGTCTGACATCACCAGAGCGATCAGCAGTGGCGATGCAGATGCGCTTGGTCAGTATTTTGACCAAACGGTAGAGGTATCTATCCTTGAGCAAGAGGGTGTGTATGACAAGGCGAAGGCGATCGGCGTAGTGAAGCAGTTTTTTGCTAAAAATGCGCCCAAAAGCTTTAGCCAAGTGCATCAGGGTACATCCAAAGGCGCGGATTCACAGTATTGCATTGGCAATATGACGACCAATGGCACCACTTACCGCGTGTATATTTACATGAAAGTATCGGGTGGAAAATACCTGATTCAGGAATTGCGTTTCGACGAAGAATGAGTTTTTGCTTGATAGGCAGGCGGGTATATGTAGGAAAGTGTACCCGCCTCTTGTTTTTTTAATTTCCGCCTCCCTGTATTTCATCCAGAGAACCAGCATCTTGCCAGTCCAGGGGCTCTTGCACCTCCTTGACATTACCAAATTCTCGCGCTAATGCTTTTTTCACGATGTCCTTGCGGCGTTCACTGAATACAAAATACCGTTGTACTTCCCTTTTAGCAGTTTGTACTTTGTAGTCCTCTACCGTACCGGCTATGTTAAAATACAAATTGAACCATCCATTTTTGCGGGCGGGCTGCGGCTTAGTACTTGCCGATTTGAAGCGATTGGCAATGACCTGCCCTGCATTCACTTTGATATTATAATCCATTTCATTGTCAAAAGACTGCTCTCCACTCACGGTCAGGTTCATTGCATTACTTTGAATAAACATAACCGGCAGGTATAATTTCCTTTCTGCTATTTCAAAATAGTTTTCCAAATTAGCGAAGCGAATATCCATCAAATCCTGCATTTTGACATACGTGGAAAATTGCTCTAGCATTTTAAAATCTTTCAATCGCCCTTCGCGGATGTCCAAACCACCCAGAACGCGAAGCTTATCGTATTGAAAATTACCTGTTGTGTCCCAATAAGCATAGATCGCAATTTTGGCGTTGAGTGTACCAGACACATTCCTGGAGGTCAATAGCGTTTGCCCAAAGTTTTCTGTTTGGCTAAAAAACGCCTCGGCATCTATGCCATTGCAAACCAGCTTTGCCGTCAGGCGCGGTGCTTTTTCAAAATACACTTTCCCATCCAACTCAAAATCCCCCTTCATGGCATTGGTAGCGCCGTTGATCGCCAATTCGTTGTTGTTAAATTCCAGCTCGCCAATAAAATTATCGCCTTCGATTTGATTGTAATTAAATCGTTCGATCCGAGCATCGAAAGTACCTTTCAAAAACTGGGTAAACTGCTGCCGCTTTTGGATATTTTCCGACTTGAGGGAGTCCTGAGTCAGCGTATCTGCTTTTTGTTCTGCTTCGGTCAGTGCCGAAAGCTTCATCAAGCGATCAATATCCAAGTTTTTGGACTGCAGCGCTGCCTGAAATTGCAACTCCACCTGCCTGGTGTTGATGGAATCGGCGAACAAAAAGGGAATAAAGCTGATCGCTTGCCCTCTGAAAAAAATATCGCTCCCTGCGCCATTCAGTTCAAACTCGGGTACAGAAAGTGTATCGCCGCTGAGCAATAGTTTTCCACGATCAATCATCATCTTTTCTTCATTCACCACGAGGGATACATCATCAAACTCCACTTCGCCACCTGCCTGTACTCGCTGGATGGTGCCCGTTGCCAGCATATCCTTGTAGCGCCCCTTCAGCAAAAGGTTTTTGATTTCGATTTCTCCTGCGCCTTCCGTGATCTTAGGATTTCCAGACAAGCCATACAAAGCCGCCATCGGTACTACGCCATCGGCTGCAAAATCAAGGTGTGGATCCTCTAAATTTTCTACCCGAAGTCGCATTTCAAACAATTCCCGGTTGAAATAGCCCTTCAGGTTTTCAATCTCAAAAATGGAGCTATCATCCGTTCTAAATTTTCCGTTGGTAAACTTGGCGGTAAAAGAGACATCCTTCAGGGGTGTTTGCATTCGGGGGCTTTCGATTTGCCCATTTTGCAAACTTACCTCCGCCCGAATTTCAGGATTCAAGCCTTTTTTGGATTGCCCCTTGATCACTGCTTTGAATTCAAAATTGCCACGGCTGGTAAAATCAGCAAGTGAAGCCAGGTATTGCTCCGGCAGCAAGGCAATAAAGGAGGATAGATCGCCTTGTTTGCAGGTGAAAAACAAATCAAAATAGGGGCCCTCCTCCCAGGTTTCAACTCTGCCATCTGCCTCAAAAACATTATTGCCCAGGTTCAGATCCACTTTCTGCAAATCGTACACGCCTTCTTCAAGATTTACTAAAACATCCGCACTGTAGCCCACATTTTGCCCTACCAGATAGCGCGTGCTATCCATTTCTATAAAATGAGTGCGAAGCGCTGCTTGGCTTCTGAGTGTAAATTTTTTGCTCGAAAAACGTCCGGTTGCCCGCGCATTTTCTACATTCGCCCATATTGTTTGCCGCTCACTTTCGTCTTCATAAATGATTTCAATATTTTTTAAATCAGCGGATTCCAGGTCAATTTTTGTACCTTCTTCTTTGGGATCGCTGCGCGCTGTTTTACCGGATTCTTTGAAGATATCATAGTTCCCTTTGCCTTGCTTGTCAATCTGAATGTTGATAGCGCCATTGCGGATAGCAACCGATTTTACATCCAAGCTGGCCCCAAAAAGGCTCAGTAAGCTCAACCGAAACGAGAGCGCTTCCGCTTCCATCAGTATCCTACCGCGATTATCTTTCAGTACCACCTCTTTCAAATCCGCAGCCACACTGGGAAAGGTCCGAATGGCAGAAAGGTTAAAATCCTTTACCTTCAGTTCTGTTTTAAGTTGCTTGTTGATTTCCTTTACGATGCTGCGCCCAACCTGTTCCTGGAACATCGAGGCGATAACAATCCAAGCCAGGACAAGTGTGACAATGAGGATAGCTAAAAAGATGGCAAATCTTTTGAAAAACTTTTTCATAGAAAGCAACCGTAGGTTCAGTTTGTAAAAATAACGATTCAATCAGAGGATACGCAGTTGAATACAAATATATGCCGAAAAGAATAGAATTTTCTTTATAATTTTTCTTCAAAAAAATTGCTTTGAATAGAATACCAGTTTATCTTTGCACTCGCCTTTGAAAGAAGGGCAAATCCAACACAGGGGTGATTAGCTCAGCCGGTTCAGAGCATCTGCCTTACAAGCAGAGGGTCGGCGGTTCGAATCCGTCATCACCCACTAACTCGAAAGCCTTACCTTCAGCCGTAAGGCTTTTTTTGTTTATGGTTTACACTGTTTACATTATTTATAGCGCCAAGATTGATCGCTACTACATTGGTTCTACTAAAAACCTGGATGACCGACTGCACCGACATCAGCAAGGGCGCAACAAGGCTACCACAGCAGGGGCACCTGACTGGCAACTTTTCTACACCGAAACTTTTTCTTCCAATGCCGCAGCTCGCCAAAGAGAACATTTCATCAAGCGAATGAAAAGTCGCAAATTTATTGAAGGTCTCATCCCCAAAAAAGGTGATTAGCTCAGCCGGTTCAGCGCATCCCGATTTTCAATCGGGAGGGTCGGCGGTTCGAATCCGTCATCACCCACTAACCCGAAAGCCTTACCTTCAGCCGTTGGCTTAGCACCAAAAATCAGATATGCACATGCCATACTTCCAAAGCCTCTTTGGCGAGTTGCTCGCGATGGTCGGGGTGCGCAATTCGAATCAATTCTTTAGCGCGCTCGCGGATGCTTTTACCAAAAAGATTCGCAACACCATATTCCGTCACAACGTAGTGTACATGCGCCCTGGTGGTTACCACGCCTGCGCCGGGCTTGAGCATGGCAGTAATTCGACTAATGCCTTTGTTGGTCACGGAAGGCAAAGCAATGATTGGTTTTCCTCCTTCCGAAAGCGCAGAACCCCGCACGAAGTCCATCTGCCCACCTACCCCCGAGTAAATCCTCGTGCCTATAGAATCGGCGCACACCTGACCACTCAAATCTACTTCTATGGCGCTATTGATCGCCGTCACTTTAGGATTTTGGCGGATGATAGCCGTATCATTGACGTATTGAATATCTAAGACCCGAACGATCGGATTAGCATTTACAAAATCATACAAATGTTGAGAGCCAACCAAAAAACCTGTCACTAAGTGATTTCGATGCCGCACCTTGTGTTGGTTGGTGATCACCCCTTTTTCAATCAGAGGCAAGATACCATCTGAAAACATTTCTGTGTGAATTCCCAGCTCTTTGTGGTTTTCCATAGCCACTAAGGCGGCATTTGGGATAGCACCGATTCCCATCTGTAGCGTAGCGCCATCCTCTACCAATTCAGCAATGTACTGCCCGATTCGAGTTTCAACTGCATCGGGCGGCGGGATTTCAAGCGTGGGGAGTTTATAGTTTACGTCTATTACTTTCTGAAACTTGCTGATGTGAATATTGCCATCGCCATTGGTGCGCGGCATATTCGGATTGATTTCAGCGATTAATACTTTAGCCGTTTGGGCTGCTGCCAGCGAAGTATCCACCGAAACGCCTAAGGTGCAATAGCCATGCTGATCAGGTGGCGATACCTGTAGAAGTGCTGTGTCCAGTTGCACTACCCCCCGACGAAACAAGCGAGGGATATCACTCAAAAAAATCGGCACGAAGTCAGCACGCCCATCTTGCACTGCCTGGCGCATATTGGCACCAGTGAAAAGGCTTTTCACGTGAAAACTGTGCTCAAACTGTGGCTCGGCATAGGGGGCTTTCCCTTCGGTGTGCAGCTGATAAATCTCCACATTTTTTAGTTCTTCTCCCCTATTTGCCAGGGCTTGTGCCAGTACCTGGGGTGCAGCCGCAGCACTATGTATGAAAATTTTATCTCCTGATTTAATACCGGCTACCGCTTCTTCGGGGCTTACGGGTACGTAAGTTTTTGAGCTCATGGTAATATCATTTTTGTACGCCCAAAAGTAGGCAGGCAAAAGCATTTTCGGAAAAGATAAATCTCACCTTGGCAATTGACAAAAGTTAGTGTAGAAAATACAATTTTCACATCACCAAAGGCTTGATAATTACATCTACACGGCGGTTGTGAAGCTTCCCGTTCCAGGTAGCATTATCATACACGGGGCTTTCTTCCCCAAAATCGGCAATGTCAATAATATCGCGCGGAATCCCTTTATGAAGGAGTTGTTGTAAGGTAGATTCACTCCGATAGCGAGAGAGCATTTTATTATACTCCATACTTCCAATATTATCCGTGTGGCTGTGGATGCTAATCTGGTGGGTCTCAATATCGGGAATACCATCCAGCCATTTGTGCAATTTTTGAATTTGTGCTTCATCAATATAATAACTTCCGCCTCCAAAATAAATACTAAAAACATACTGATCAGGTTTTTCTTCCTGCGCGAAGGCCGTCGTAGCAGCAGTAATCAAAAGCAGGGCAATAAAAAAGTGCTTTTTCATGATCGGGAGATTTTAGGTGAAACCTTATACTGTTGAAAATTAACGTATTAAAATACAAATCTTCGTCCCTTTATTCACTTCACTGTCCAAACTAATTTTCCAGCCGTGCTTCCTGCAAATATTTTTCACATAAAACAACCCCAAGCCAAAGCCTTTTACATCGTGCACATTGCCGGTGGGTACGCGATAAAACTTTTCAAATACCTTGCTTTGATATTCTTTTGCAATACCGATTCCATTATCCGCAACGGAGAGTATAATGCGGCCTTTTTGCGTTTTTTCCAGGCTCAGCTTTACAGCAGGCGCTGTTTTGCAATATTTCATCGCATTATCCAACAAATTATGCAAAACGTTGGTTAAATGCAAGCGATCCGCCTGAATAACAATGTTTTCATCCGACAATTTTGTCTCTAAATGCCCTCCCAGTTTTTCTATTTTTAAGAAACAGCTCGCGCTGATCTCCTCGAGTAAATCATTTAGTGCGATGGGTTCCAGATTTAGCTCAAAATTATCGCGCTCCAATCGAGCAATTTGCAGCACATTCTCTACCTGCTTATTCAATCTTTGATTTTGTTCTTTAATAACATGAGCATATCGAAACAAGCGTTTATCCTGCTGCACCTGCGCACTGTGCAAAAAAACATCAGCTGCTATTTTTACAGTAGAAATGGGCGTTTTAAACTCATGCGTCATGTTATTAATAAAATCCTTTTGCATCTCTGAGAGCCGCTTTTGCTGTAAAATAACAAACATGGAATAGGCAAAAAAAGCAACTGTCACTAATAAAATAACCGAAAAAATAATAGACAATTGCATTTTGCTAAAAAGGTAGCCGGATCGCGTAGGAAATTTTACACCAAAGTAATAAGTAAATTCACTATATGTAGGCAACTGCCCCGATTCTGCCTTTTTTTTGGAATTCGAATCATAAGCATAATAATTTCCATAAACCATTTCATTAGTGTGGCAATCAAACACCGCATATTCAAAATCAATATTCAAGGCGAGCGATTCGAGTTCGCGCTGCAAAAAATATTCCAAATTCTCCGGATTAATTTCATTAGCGATATTTACTACATAATAATTTGTAGTGCGTTGCTTCACTACATTACGCGCAGGCAGCGTAGAACCCGTCACATCCGCTAATGCACTCGCCACATTGTACAGCGCCAGGTGCACTTTTTGATTGAATTCCGCCTCGTTGATATTCCAGGTACTCACCACCCAATAAGTTTGTACCGCCAAGATACCTACCACGGCAATCGTACCCAACAAAACAACCCTTGTAATGATGCTATTTTTCATAAAATTTAAAATCGCTGTTCCTTGACAACGGCATGCGATATTACAAAATTTCATTAAATTTTTGCAACCTCCCCAATTCAAAAGCACAGGGTACTTGCTTTTCAATATAAAATGCCTTATATTTGCACCTGAATAAGAAATAGAAATCAGTGGAGGGAACAAAATGTTCCCTCTTTTTTTTATCCACAATCCTGAATTACTCGTGGAAGCGCGTATAGCAGATTTACTGGACAAGAAGTTTGAAGAGCCTGAGTTTGCAGATTGCTTTTTGGTTGATATGTTCTTTTCTGAGAAAAATAACAAATTGGAACTTTTTATTGATAGCGATAGCGGTGTAACATTTGAAAAATGCCAGAAAATAAGCCGTTATATAGAAGCCTATCTTGATGAAGAACAACCCTTAGGCGATCACTATACACTCGATGTTTCTTCACCAGGCGTGGGGCGCCCCCTCAAATTGCCACGGCAATACAAAAAAAATATTGGGCGCAATATCGAAATCGCTACGCAAAGTGGAAATAAAAAAATAGGCAAACTGGTGAGTGCGACAGATTTCGCAGCTACGGTCGAGGAAATAGTGATCTTCAAAGAAGGTAAAAAAAAGAAAAAAGAAGTTGTGCAGACGATTATTCCGTATGAAGAAATCAAAAAAGCAGTTATAAAAATTCAATTTTAAAAAAAATCGGTTGGCTGTAGGCAGAAAGCCGCCACAACCTTTGACCGACAACAATGATTTGTGTATGAACTTAGTAGAAACTTTTTCAGAGTTTAAAGCGGGTAAAAACATTGATCGCCCTACGATGGTGAGAGTACTGGAAGATGTCTTTCGCACGCTGATTCGAAAAAAATATGGCTCGGATGAGAATTTTGATGTTATCGTAAATACTACAACAGGTGACCTTGAGCTTTGGCGGGTGCGCGAAATCGTGCCGGATGGCGAGGTAACTGACGACCGCAGCCAAATCTCCCTATCAGAAGCACTCTCTATTGATGAAGATTATGAAATTGGAGAGGAATGCTACGAACAATTATTCCTGGAAGATTTCGGGCGACGGGCAATTATGGCAGCGCGCCAGACACTCATTTCCCGAATTATGGAGTTGGAAAAAGATGAGGTCTATCGCCGCTACAATGAGCGTGTAGGTGACATGATCGTAGGGGAAGTGAGCCAAATCATGAAAAAGGAAATCCTCATCCTAGATGATGCGACCAATAACGAAGTGATCATGCCCAGAACCGAAATGATCAAAGGAGACTTTTTCCGAAAGGGAGATATGGTGCGTGGCGTGATCAAAAAAGTGGAAATGAAAAACAATACTCCTGCCGTGATCGTATCACGAACGGATGAAACTTTCCTCGAAAAACTCCTCGAACAGGAAGTACCCGAAATTGAAGATGGATTGATTACCGTGAAAAAAATCGTGCGGATTCCGGGAGAACGCGCCAAAGTAGCCGTAGAATCCTACGATGACCGCATTGACCCCGTGGGCGCCTGCGTGGGGATGAAAGGCTCGCGTATTCACGGCATCGTGCGCGAGTTGCGCAATGAAAATATTGACATCGTCAACTATACCAACAACGCCAGCTTGTTTATTCAACGGGCATTGACTCCTGCCAAAGTGACCAACATCCAGTTAGACCAGGAAGCAAAGCGAGCGGCAGTTTATCTAGAGCCCGATCAGGTTTCTTTGGCTATCGGCAAAGGGGGTACCAATATCAAACTCGCAAGTCAATTGACTGGTTACGAGATTGACGTATTCCGAAATGCCCCCGATGAAATTGAAATTGACGATGTTGATCTGGATGAATTCTCAGATGAAATCGAAGAGTGGGTCATTGATACCCTCAAATCCATAGGCTGCGATACTGCCAAGAGTGTATTAGCACTCCGGGTGGAGGAATTGGTGCGTCGTACCGATCTCGAAGAGGAAACCGTCAGAGAAGTGGTGCGTATTCTCGCAGCAGAATTTGAAGAAGATTAAATTTTTGTAGCACCGGAACTCTTCTACGGTTTCTTGTGTTGCCCAGCAGTGGAAATTCTATCGCAAAAGAGTATTATTTGGTTGTTTTTTACCATGAGATTAGTACGATACCCGTTTTTACTTTTATCTTTGTAGCGATTTTTTTTTTAAGTTTTATTGATAGCCAAAAGCTTTTCACAATGAACCTTTTTATTTTATTCTTGCAAAAACGATAGTAGAATATGTAAGGGAATTGCCATCAACAAAAGCTTTTGACTATTAATAAGCGTTGTAAAAGCACTAAAAAACAAGAATGTCTCAACGTTTAGTCAAAATAGCAAAAGAATTAAATGTAGGTACCACTACCATCGTAGAATACCTCAACACGCACGGATTTGAAATAGAGGATAAGCCCTCTGCCAAAATAACCGAAGAAATGTACAACCACTTGCTTCGGGAATTTCAAAAAGATCGGGTCATTAAAGAGCAGGCAGATCAACTAATATTTGGTACGCGCCCAAGTGTTAAAAAAGAAGCAACCACTACCACTCTTAAAATTGATAAAACGGTAGTCACAAAAGAAGACTTTTCTAAGACCACCACAGAAGATAAAAAAGACACCCCAGTCATAGAAGAACGCCCCCGCTTATTGGGATCTCGCCTGAAAATAATAGGGAAAATTGACCTTGATGCAAAATCCAAAAAGCCTGAGGAAGAAAAAGTAATAAAAGAAGAACCGCCTTTGACAGTCGTGGAGCCGCCTTTGCAAGACAAAATAGTACCTGAGCCTAAAATACCTCCCGCCGAACCTAAAGAACTGGAAAAACCTGAAACAAAAAATATTCCTACTACCCAACTGGATGAAATAAAACAAGAACCCACTACGCAATCCCCTCCCACCGGCGAGCCAGAGCATTTCCGTGCAGAAACGCCGGAACTAAGGGGTTTGAAGATTTTAGGCAAAATTGACACGGATCGCTTCGCTAAAAAACCTGCTAAAAAAGAAGAAAAAACACCACAGGAACGAGGCAGTAACAATAATAATCGCAGAGATTATAATCGGGATAGAAACAAAGACCGCCCCCAATCCGCACCTTCCGATAAACCGGCGCAAACGAATGAAAGTCAGCAAGATGCCCAGAAGAAAAAGCGCAAACGCAAAAAGGTAACTAATACCAATAATAGCAACCAAGGGCAACAGCCCCAACAGCAAAATCGTCCGCGAGATGATAGAAGAGATCCACGAGACTCAAGAGGTGGCAGTGGGGGAGATAGAGGTGGAAATCGAAGACCGCCAATTGACGAATCGAAGGAGGTTTCCAAAAGAGAAATCGAGGATCAAATCAAGGCGACCATGGCGCGCTTGTCGGGTGGTGGTAAGAAGAAACGCCAAAAAATGCGCCGCGATAACAGGGAGCGCATACGGGAACGCCAAGAATTGCTGGAGCAGGAAGGACAAAGCGGCAAGCTGGAAGTCACTGAGTTTGTATCAGTTTCTGAGTTAGCCAGCCTGATGGATGTACCTGTAGCAGAGGTTATTACGGCTTGTTTGAATCTCGGGGTGATTGTTTCTATCAATCAGCGCCTGGATGCAGAAATCATCGAATTGATAGCAGAAGAATTTGGTCATGAGGTAGAGTTTATCAGTGTAGAAGAACAAACCGACGAAGAAATAGAAATCATAGATGATCCGGCAGATCTAAAACCGCGTGCGCCTATTGTGACGGTCATGGGGCACGTTGACCATGGTAAAACCTCTTTGTTGGATTATATCCGAAGCGCCAATGTCGTTAAAGGAGAAGCCGGGGGTATCACACAGCATATTGGAGCATACGAGGTGGTTGTCAATGGCAAAAAAATTACTTTCCTCGATACCCCCGGTCACGAAGCCTTTACCGCCATGCGGGCACGCGGTGCCAAAATCACAGATATCGCTGTGATTGTGATCGCCGCAGACGATAGCATCATGCCACAGACGCGCGAAGCGATCAGCCACGCACAAGCTGCGAATGTTCCTATCGTTTTTGCAATCAATAAAATTGATAAACCTGGCGCACAACCTGAAAAAATCAAACAGGAATTAGCGAATATGAACTTCCTGGTAGAGGAATGGGGCGGCAAGTATCAATCCCAAGACATTTCTGCAAAAACAGGTTTGAATATTGATCTACTCTTGGAAAAAATCTTGCTGGAAGCCGAAATTCTTGATCTGAAAGCCAATCCTGATCGCTTAGCAGTAGGCACAGTGATTGAAGCTTCTCTGGACAAAGGCAGGGGGTATGTTGCCAAAATTTTGGTTCAAAATGGATCTTTGGACGTCGGTGATCCAATCGTAGCTGGTGAGTATTCTGGCAAAATTAAAGCCATGTTTAATGAAAGGGGCAAGCGCGTACAAATAGCTGGCCCTTCTACGCCAGTGTTGGTACTGGGTTTGAGTGGTGCGCCACAAGCAGGCGAGCGATTTAAAGAGGTGGAAAACGACCAGGAAGCAAGGCAAATTGCCTCCAAACGCGCCCAAATTGCCCGCGAGCAACTCAACCGAGCTACCAAACGAATTAGCTTGGATGAAATTGGGCGCCGATTGGCTTTGGGCAACTTCAAGGAATTGAACCTGATTGTAAAAGGGGACGTAGATGGCTCCGTTGAAGCTTTATCCGACTCCTTGATAAAACTTTCCATCGAAAAAGTACAGGTGAATGTGATTCACAGGGCAGTTGGTGCTATCACGGAATCGGATGTATTGCTGGCTTCTGCCTCGGATGCGATTATCGTTGGCTTCCAGGTACGCCCCTCTGTAAATGCTCGGAAACTGGCAGAAAAAGAAGGGGTTCAAATCAAGCTCTACTCTATTATTTATCAAGCAATTGAGGAAATCAAAATGGCAATTGAAGGCATGCTTGAGCCAACGAAAGAGGAAAAAATCGTGGCGCAGGTGGAAGTACGCGAAGTCTTCAAAATCAGTAAGATCGGAACGATTGCTGGTTGCTATGTGCAAGAAGGTAAAATCTCTCGAAATACTAACGTACGAGTCATACGTGATGGCATTGTAGTTTATCCTACTCGCGAAGGCGCTACTGCCAAAATTAGCTCGCTCAAGCGCTTTAAGGAAGATGTAAAAGAAGTGAAAAATGGCTTGGAGTGCGGTATTACGATTGAAAATTATAATGATATAAGAGTGGGTGACATTATCGAGGGGGTTGAAATTATTGAAATTAAACAAAAATTGGCATAATCAAAACCTTTCGGGTTTGCGAATCATAGCAGGTCCGAAAGGTCTTATTTTTCATTAACCTGGATCGGTTCTTCCACTGGTTTTGTCTCTTGCACTAATGCAATTGCCTCATTCAAACCTTCTTCGTGGATACTTATCGGGGGTTCTGCTTTCGCAAATTTTACCAAATCTGCATTTTGAAATAAGCTTCGGAAGCGCTGCTGCCATTCGCTCGAAAAGCCTATTTTTCTCAGGCTGCTAATGATCTCATCAGTAGTATTTTCCAGCGCAGGTATTTGAAATTGATGCTCTAAATATTCGCGGATAATAAAGGTCAACTCGGTTTGAAATGCTTTGATCTTACCGTCTTGCCACAATCGCGCGGCGCGGAGTTGCTCCAGTTTTTGCAAAGCGATCTCATGCGGCTTCAAAATAATGGGTGGCGGTGGTGGCAGTTCTTTGCCCTTGGATAGCCTGATAAGCAGCAGCGTAAGCCCGGCGAGTATCACCATAACCAAAAGCCCAATCAAATAAGGCAGGAAGTCTTCCAATTTTCGGGGCTCTTCAATAATGTTTTTGATAGGTGCCAATTGGGTAGAATCGGTTACAGCGATCGTTGCTACGTCCAACTGCAAAGTGCCGGTTTTGACCGTATCTACTTTGCCATTTCGACTAAAAATGACTGAAAATGCCGGTATCAAATGCTGCCCTGCTTCAAAAGAAGTGAGCCGAAGGGTTTGTTCAAAAACAGTGGAGCTTGCACTATTACTCACAGGATTCCAATCACTTTTTTCCAGTACCTCTACAAAAGTCAAAGAATCAAAGTCCGACAAATCCGTCCGAATATTGCTTAAAGGCATGTTGGAATTCAAAAAAAGCTGCACTTCCACCTGGTCGCCAATCAAAATGCGGGTGCTGTCTATTCGGGCAGAGGCGGTGACCTGCGCGAAAGCGAGCACTGCCCATGTACTCAATCCCAAAACCAGGACAATCTTTTTCCAAGTTTTGCGGGAGTAATGGAGTAATGGATTGATGGAGTAATGTTTTTTCAAAACTCCAGTTTTCCAGCATTCCAGTATTCCAGTATTCCGATTCATCAATTCGCTCTTTTTAAGAAAAACTTGTGCAAAGCTACATCGTAATGCTCGTCGGTACGAATACCAATCGCATCGGCCCCACTCCTCAAAAACGTGGTTTTAAAATATTGATTGTTCTCCTGAAACCAACGGCTGTAAGCCTCCCGCACTTTGCGCGACGAAGTATCAATCCAGCGCATCGCGCCCGTTTCCGCGTCCTCTGCCATCACCAGCCCCACATCGGGGAGTTGTTCTTCCGCTGGGTCGGTCATCTGAATGCCGATAATATCGTGTCGCCGCTTGGCAATGCGCAGCGCATCGGTGTAGCCTTTGCTCATAAAATCGGACAAGACGAAGCAAATGCTGCGTTTCTTGATCACATTATTAAAATATTGCAAGCCTGCTGCGATATTCGTGCCGCTGCCTGATGGCGAAAAATTAATCATCTCCCGGATGATGCGTAGGATATGCTGTCTGCCCTTTTTGGGTGGAATAAATTTCTCGATTTTATCGGTAAAAATAATCACGCCAACTTTATCATTATTGTTAATCGCCGAAAACGCCAGCACTGCGCTGATTTCAATCAAAATCTCATTTTTCATCTGGTTCACCGTGCCGAAATACGCCGAGCGACTCATGTCCACCAGTAGCATTACCGTCAGTTCGCGCTCCTCCTCAAATACCTTCACAAAAGGCTCGCCCGTGCGCGCCGTCACGTTCCAGTCAATATTGCGCACATCGTCGCCGTACTGGTAGCTGCGCACCTCGCTGAACGACATACCCCGCCCCTTGAACGCACTGTGGTATTCCCCACTGAAAATATGCTTCGTCAAGCCCTTCGTCTTGATTTCAATTTTGCGGACTTTTTTTAGTAGTTCGGTGGTTTCCATTTTTTACAAACCTCAAGGGTTGTTGAATGACTAAAAACTTTTACATTTTACATTTAAAATTTTGCGGTTTTGCAGTTTTCTTTTCCTTCCTCACTGAACCGCAAAATGTAAAACGCTAAATATAAAACCGCAAAAGTACATTCGGCGGCTAAAGCGCGCCGCTACGGCACCTCCACCGTATCCAAAATCCGATTGATCACATCCTCTTGGGTAATGTTCTCCGCCTCAGCTTCGTAGGTCAAACCAATTCTGTGGCGCAGCACATCGTGGCAAACGTTGCGCACATCTTCAGGAATGACATAGCCCCGCCGCTTGAGGAATGCAATCGCTTTGGAGGCTTGCGCCAGCGCGATGCTCGCCCGCGGCGAACCACCGTAATTGATAAGGATTTCCAGCCCATGTAAGCCATACGCCTGTGGACTACGCGTAGCGAAGACAATATCCAGGATATAGCGCTCGATTTTTTCGTCCATGTAGATGCGCTGCACCGACTTGCGCGCGCGCAGGATGTCGCCCGGATGCACGACCGGATGCACTTTATCTTCGGTTTCACCCGACAAGCTACGGCGAATGATCTCGCGCTCTTCTTCTTTCTCCGGGTAAGTGATTTTCACTTTGAGCATAAAGCGATCCACCTGCGCTTCGGGCAATGGGTAGGTACCTTCCTGTTCGATTGGGTTTTGTGTTGCCAGTACCAGAAATGGCTCTTCCAGCTTGAACGTTTCGCTACCGATGGTCACTTGGCGCTCTTGCATGGCTTCGAGCAAGGCGGATTGCACCTTCGCTGGGGCGCGGTTGATTTCATCCGCGAGGATAAAATTGGCGAAGATCGGGCCTTTGCGTACCGAGAATTCATTCTTGCTCGGATTATAAATCATCGTACCGATAATATCTGCCGGAAGCAAATCGGGCGTAAACTGAATTCTGCTGAATTTTGAATCTACGGCGTTTGACAAGGTCTTGATTGCCAGTGTTTTCGCTAAACCTGGCAAACCCTCAAGCAATACGTGCCCACGAGTAAGCAGACCGATCATCAGGCGTTCGATCATGTGGTGCTGCCCCACTATAATTCTGGCAGTTGCTTCATTCAGTTTTTCTACAAAGGCGCTATCCACATAAATTTGCTGATTCAGCGCTTCAATATCAACGTGTTGCATGTTTAAGATGTGATTTGGAGATTTTCGGTATATGAACAGTCGGCGTTTGCTGCTTCTTGTGAAACAGCCCACAAATTTGAGATTTTTTTTGGATAAATCGCAAGGATAAGGCGCTTGTTTGAATTTTGATCATTTATTCAAAGCTGTCTTTTAACCGTAGCGTTTATTGGACAGAGTCCTTCTTGTTTTTTTGCAAAAAAGGTTTGACCGGAACCGTGTCTTTCAGCACTTGCAATTCCGGCTTATCCGGGCGGCTTGGTTTTGCTGGTTTTGTGAATGTATCTTGTGCCAGCTGCGCTTCCAAAATTAGCAAGGAATCGGAGATGCGCACCGCCTCTTCCAGCACACGGTCAAAGCATTGTTTTTTTATGATGTTTTCATAATCAAGAACCCTTCTGCTCACTTCAGCTTCCATCAATGCCTGCATTTGCTGTTGTTCTTTTTCTTCAGCATTGCATGCGATCAGAAAAACCAATAAACTGCCAATTCCTATAGTACGATACATATTTTATTGCTGTGGTTGAACAATTCTGGCGCGTAGCTTGGCTTCTTCTTCTTTTCTTACCCGAATGAGAGAATCCACGGCGTGCTGCAAAAGCTGGCTATAATTGGCATCACAAGTGCTATCCAGCCGCTCCCTCAAGCCCGATACCCGCTCCAGGTAGAGCGTATCCATCCATTCCCGTTGGCGCGAAGTGAAAGCAGGCGGTGGAGATTCTTTACATCCCGCTATGAGAAAAAATAATACCAAACCAATAGCAAAATTTTTCATCGTGTTTCCAAATCAATTACTTTACGATGGAGTACAAAATTTTTCCCAAGATAGACCTTGCGCACCATCTCATCAGCGGCTAACTCTTCCGCAGTGCCTGCTTTGAGGATGCTCCCTTCAAACATCAGATACGCCCGATCCGTGATCGAAAGTGTTTCCTGTACGTTGTGATCGGTGATGAGGATGCCAATATTTTTTGTTTTCAGCTTTGCCACGATGTATTGAATATCCTCCACGGCGATGGGGTCAATACCGGCGAAAGGCTCGTCTAACAAAATAAAATTCGGGGAAGTAGCCAGGGCTCTGGCAATTTCCGTACGGCGGCGCTCTCCTCCAGATAGGGTATCGCCTCTGCTTTTGCGCACTTTTGTGAGTCCAAATTCTTCAATTAGGGCCTCCAGCTTTTGTTTTTGTACCTCCTTTGATAGTTGAGTCATTTCCAATACCGCTCGGATATTGTCCTCCACACTCAATTTTCTGAAAACGGAGGGCTCTTGCGGCAAGTATCCTATGCCTTTTTGGGCTCGCTTGTACATGGGCAAATCCGTTATCTCTTCTGTATTGAGCCATACAGCGCCCTCGTTGGGTTTGATAAAACCAACCGTCATATAAAAAGTAGTGGTTTTACCAGCGCCATTAGGCCCCAGTAAACCTACAATTTCGCCCTGATGTACCTCAATAGATACGTTGCGCACTACCTGGCGTTTGCCGTATATTTTCACCAAATTGGTGCAGCTCAAGGTCATAGTACCGTTGTCAATCATCTATGTATTCAATCTTGTGTAAAAATCGGATACCCAGTGTAATTTCCATTGTCAGATTGGTGATCTGCCGTTCCGGGATAGTAATCAGATTATTGCCACCACCAGGATTGGGATTGATCACATTTCTGATTTCTGGTTGGTTATATTGCTTGCTAAAATCTGGATTGACAGACAACTCCAGCACACCCGCTACATATTCTGAAAAAGGAAATTCTATACCCCCGCCGACGATGATGCCGTAGTTGAATTTATTGACAAAATCATCAAAAGGATAGATAAAAGCATAGGGATCGTCTTCTTCAATAAAAGAAGGGCGCAACCGAGTACTTAGGGTATAATCTCCTCGAATCCCCAGCAAATAGTAAAGACTGGAAGATAAGCCCAGACTAAATTTTCGTTTGCCACCTGCTGTGATAGAGATGTTGCGAAATTCAAAAGGGATGGAATTGGAAGGTAGCTGGGCAAAACTGCCATCCGGGCGTTGAAAAGTAACGGGAAAAGTACGAATGGCACTACCTTTGAGGTGATACCCCCCCTGTGCAAACAGCGAAAATCGGGAATCCTCCTCCACACTTTCGATAAAAATAATGCCATGATAACGGAATAGCGGCGAACGGTCGAATGACTGATCCCAGCGCTGGGTGCCTATTGTCAAGCCGCCTTTGATACCAAAAGCGTAGCTTTGTGCATGTACGCTAATGGCAAAAGCGATAAAGAAGCAGAAGAGTAAAAATGATCGCATGAAACTGTAATTTAATGACAGGGCGCAGGACAAACAAAGCAAAATACTGCCGCCCAGTGGCAAAGTTACTGCACTCTCAGCTTCATTCCTAATTGAATCTGATCGGAAGTTAAATTGTTTAGTTTTTTCAGGGTATCCACCGTCGTGTTGTAGCGTTTGGAAATATTCCAAAGTGTATCTCCTTTTACAATAGTATGAAAAACAGGCGTTTCGGGGGTATTCGTCTCTGGCTGATCGAGTTCCGTATCAAAACCTTCATCCGGGCGGGGTTTGTTTGTAATAGTAGAATCAACACTTGGAGTAGCGGGGATGACTACCGGTTTTTCAGGTGTATTGTTTTGCTGAGGTTTGTTCGTATTATCCTCCATTGGCTTTTCTATTGGTTTTGGCTGTGCCACATCCACAGGAGGATTGCTCACCGGTTCTTCTGCTGTTGGTTTTGAAGGATTGGGCGGTGTAGGCACGGTTTCTTCGTCTTCGAATAAAACTGCCGGAATTTGTGGTAAAATCTCCGGTGCTGGCTCATTTTGAAGCCTTGGGCGTGAAGCGGCCTTACTACCCCGAAGTTTAATGCGTTCATTGGCAGCAGGCTCATTGCCCTTGTTCATCCGATTTTTGGATAATAAGCTGGAAAGCTTTACGGCGTACAAATCCGAAATGTATTGCATGGTTTCGCCTGGTTTCACATAATGCCAGGTTTGTTTGCCTCTGTACGAACTACGCTTGGGTTGGATGTAAACTTTCGTATTTTGGGGCAATTGTTGGCTACCATTACCCAGATTTTCATTGTATTTCAATAAACTTCTGACGGTCGTATCGGTTTTGCGTGCAATCTCCGACACCGGCTCATTGTCTGCTGCCAGGACGTATTTCACATCATTGTTGACCAAATAACCGGTAGTGGTTTCAACCGAAACAACCAAATCAGATGAAGTCATTCGATCATATTTGCTTAATTCATATTTTTCAATCAATTCTATGAGTTTGGCATCATAAGTACCGCTGGTAGCGTAGCCCGCTTCTCGCAAGCCCTTTGCCCAGCGTTTGTAATCCGTAGGATCAAGGCGGAATAAAAACCCGTACCGCCAAACCTTGCTGGGATCACGTAAAAACTCAGAATGCGCTATAAAACTGGATTCTGCATCTTTATAAACTCGAAAACAAGACTCAATGAGTTTACCTTTGTCATCATACTCATCGTCTTTTTTATAGAAAGTTTTACCGTCCCAATCTTTGCTGCATTTAATGCCGAAGTGATTGTTGCCACGCCTTGCCAGGTCGCTTTTGCCTGCATCTGATTCCAAGAGCGCCTGCCCGAGCTTGATACTCGCCGGAATTCCTGCCCGTTCCATTTCCCGAATTGCAATATCTTTGTATTTCTCAACGTAGGCAACAAAATCCTGATTGATGTTTTGCCCAGAAGTGTGGATCGCCACTAAAAAAATAGCACCAAACAATAATAACTTTATCCGATTCATACCTTCAATGTATTTAGGGGTTCTACAAGCTTTATTTTTGATCAACGCGCTGTATTCAAAAAGACAGATACGCCAGGAACATTTTATTGTTTTGTTAACAAAATCAAGTGAAAAAAGTGAAAAGAAACATGCTGACAGTAGCAATGAATCCTACCATAAAGATATTGTATGAAACGGTGAGATAGCGGTATTTTTTTTCCAATACCTTGCCCAGATAGTAAAGGTCGCGGGTCATATTGCCGTACATCAGTTCGCTATCTCTAAACATCGCATCCATCGCTTCCTCGTACTCCTCCAGTTGCAAGGACACAAAATTGCCAAAAAAAACAATATTGCGCCGGATTTGCTCTTGGGGCATTTTTTCATTATTCAGTGCGGTCACCTTTGGGCGCGCCGAGAGCACTGCAAAAATCAAGGAAGCCAAGCCGGAGACGAGAAAAATAACCACCGGCAGCACAATGTCGGGGTGCGTTTCTGCCATGTTGCGATAAGACAAAACCGAAATCAGAACGCTGATCAAAATAGAGTTGACGCTAATCATAATGTTTGCCTTGTTGTCAGCAATCGCACTCAGATTGATATGATTGCGGTAATTTGCTCTGAAAAAGGTTTGTACGGCTCGGATAGGCGACTCGTCGAGGTTTTGATAAAGCCCTCCGCCGGCAGGCTTGGGTGTCGGCTCAGCGTTTCGAGCTGCTTTTTCTAAGATTAACTTTTGGATTCTGATGGCTTGTGCGAGTTGGGGTTCGTATTTCGATTTGGCGTAGAGGGTTTGTAGATTTAAGCCCAGCAGTGTTTGTAGCTGCTGCTGCGCCCATTCTTGCTTAGAAAAAGCGCGATGCAATATAAATTCATGCTCCAGCCGCAGCAAAGGGCTTTTTTCCTCGAAGTTGTCAATAAAATTGATGATTACGGCATCTGCCAGTATTTTTTCCGACAAAGCATGGCAATCTCTTTTTTCTGCTACAGTTTGTAAACACCGCAAGACTTTAGTTTGGCTACTTTCAGGATACGCCTGTAGGATCAGGAATCGCTGTACTTGGTCTAAGCTATATTTTGTATAATTCTGATAATCAAACAAATAACCCGAATACAAAAACCAGGCTGCCAACTGAGCCGCCTCTATTTCTTCTTCGGTTGCTGCAGGGGTTTCGTTGCCAAGTTCTTTTACACAACGCACCAGGGATTGCGTATAAGCATAATTGTGAAAAACCAATCGGGTATCCTGATGCTTATTAAAACTGTTTAATATAAATTCGGCGGCATTCCGAAGTATATCGGCTTGTTTCATTGGCGTAGTAGTTCTTACTTCATTCATAGGATTATATCATTTGCACCACAAAACGCATTGATTGGCAAGATAGTACAAAAATAGGAAACGATATGTGCCAGGTATTAAATCTTTAGACTTTCTCTATGGCTTCAAAAAATTGCTCCAGCTTGAGCAGGTCAAGCGCGCCATTGGTTCTCACGCCGCTACACAAATCCAAGCCATAAGGTTGCACCACTTCAATTGCTTCGCGTACGTTGCCTGCGTGCAATCCTCCCGCCAGAAAAATCGGTTTGTGTGTACTTTCGCGGATACGCTTGCTCAAAGTCCAATCATGTACTTTACCTGTGCCGCCCAGGGTTTTGGTAGTTGTGCTGGGGCTTCCGCTATCAAGCAAGATAGCATCTACTTCCGAGGCAATACGGATGGCAAACGCTACACTGGCTTCCGATTCCACATGAACGACCTGTACAATTTTTATAGCAGGCAAAGCCGTGCGGATTTGGGCATAAGCACTGGGCTCAGGGTAATCCACTATTTGAATCGTATTGGTGTGTACTTTGCTATGATGGGCTATGATGTTAGTCCCGGCGGTTTCACTCGTAAGCAAAAAAGTAGCAATAGGCGGTGGCACGAGCCGAGCAATATCTTTTATCATCTCATCCGAAATCACACCGGGTCCACTCGGCATCGCTCCCACCAAGCCCAAGGCGGCAGCGCCCAATCGAATAGCATCCATTGCTTCCTGCAAACTACCAATACAACAAATTTTCACTTTGGGCTTCATCAATAGAATTTTCGCATCTTTTTTGTCAAACAACAAATTTATAATATTTTTATGCTTGCAAAGTTATCGTTGCCCAAAAAACCGCATCGCATGCACAAAGTGAAAATAGAAACCGAGACGGAATACTTCATACCATACTTGCCCGAGCGAATAACAACTCAAGGCGTAATTTTAAGGCTTATAAAGTGAAAGAAAATATATTTCATATTATCGTCAATCGCTATAACATTGCGCTGGATGGAGCGCAGGAGCCTTATCCGCTGGAAGGTTTTGAAGAGCGGGACCGCCTCATCGCTGAAATTTTGGACAAAGTGCTGAACCTACGGCTGTCTGCTGCCGATAGCACGGCCTTTGGTAAAAAGGAATTTGAAGCGCTTGGAAAAACGCTTTTCAAACTCTTGTTTAGCAATCAACAGCTATACGAAAAGTTTCAGGATTTTTACAACAACTCCGGCAATCGGAATGAGAAGCACCAATTGATCCTTGAATTTTCACCCGATGCGGATGAGATGGCGGCGCTCCCCTGGGAATATCTGTTTTTTGAAGAAAAAGGCACATTTATAGCTGCCCCTATCAATCAACGTGTCAATTTGGTGCGGCGCTTGCCTTTCAAAGGCAGTTGGCTCAATGATTCCATTGAAAAAAATTTGTACATCGAGCCACCGCTGCGCGTGCTGGTCGTCATAGCGAATCCCGATGAGCAGGAATGGCATTTGGATGACAAGGAAATCAACGCAATAAAACAATACTTCACCAATATTCCAGATAAAGAGGTAGAAGGAGAATCATCCGAAAAGGAAACTGCCTCACATCCTATCCAGATAGATTTTATCGAACAACCAGAGCGCGAGACATTTAGCCAGGTGCTCAGCAAAAAATTTAAAGAATTCAAACCGCACATCCTACATTTTATTGGGCATGGCAGAATAGATGAAGCAAGCCGGAGTGGGCAGCTTTGCCTTTTGCAAAAAACTGCCGAAAAAACATACAAACCCGATTGGGTGGATGATGACATCATTGCCAATTGGATTCAAATGCAGGATCAATTGATGCCGTACATGGTTTTTTTGCATGTTTGCGATGGGACTCGAATTGGCAGTTACAAAGAAAAAAAAGGCGTTGCCATCAAAATTATCGAGAAGGGCGTCCCCTACGTTCTCACGATGCAAAACCCCATAAACGAACCAATGGCATCTGTTTTTGTAAAAAAAATTTACAATGCGCTATCTCGCGGAGAAGATATCGGCACCGCCGCCAACCAGGCACGAAGCTACATGGCAACTTATTACCTCGATAAAATCAGGAACGAAAGCTACAAAATCGGGCACTATGGGCACAAAATGTTCGGCAGCCTGGTGCTGTTCACCAGTGTCCGAAGGATGTTTGTGCTGGGGATGCTCCCTGAAGTAGAAAAACAGGAACGCCAAGCCGAAACGACCACTGCCGACACCACCACGAGCAGCAGGGGCGCTTCTGCCACTACCAGAACCTCCGCCAATACAGAAATAGAAGATACCAACCGCCGGCTTGCCGAAATGCAGATTCGGGAGTATCAGGAAAACCTGAAGAAAATTTACAAAAAAAGAGACTTTTTTCAAAGTGAGCTTATCAAAGTATCTGATAGCGCTCAAAAATTTACATTGACAACACAAATTGACGAACTCAACGAAATGGCAAAACCCCTGGAGGAAGCCTTAGGAATAAGAAGTAGTGCCAACAATAGCGCAAGTAGTGACCAGCAGGGAATTGGAAGAGCCGATAATACCCGATAAGCAATGCTGACGAACGAACAAATACTAAATCTCCTAGCGGATGCCTACTTCAGGGCTGCCAAATCAGGTGCGGATATGCGCCTGGCAGCTGAAGTATTGGAAACGCTTCGGACGCAATTTCAGCAGCGATCTGAAAATTATACGCTTTGGAAACAATTAGACAAGACCCTGGGGCAAATGCTCGATAACCCAACGTTATTTGAGCCGCTTTTTGAACTTCGGGATGCTTTTACAAAGATTTTTTACGAAAATGAGAAAAACAAGATTCTGGCTGCTTTTGAGACCACCGCTGCCGCAGGGTGGCAAGCCTGGCTTCAGGCTTTCGCCGATGCTTTGAGTCATTGGAAATATCCTATTTTTGATAGCTTAGTCAAAACAAATTTCCCTTTTTCAGAAGCACAACAAAAAGAATTTGAGCTTTTTAAAAAATACACTGCCTGGCTGATCGAAGAACGCTGGGGGGATGGGTACCCCTGTTTCTTGAACCTGGCAGAAAATCAAGCTTTAGACGAAGGACTTCGGGCTGCTTTTTGGGCAACCTGCGGGCAAATCCAGCTTTACCACTTGTTCAACACGACAAAAGCGCTGGAGTTGTTTGCCAAAAGTAAGGAACTGAGCCCCCAGCATGACCGCTCGGAGCGGATATTCGGAGAGTTTTACCTGAAAAAATATCAATCTGGAGATGAAGAAATAAACCCCAGCCCGGATGAAAAGGTCTCCAATGAAGAACGCCTTGAGTCCATCGGAAATCTGGAAAAAGCTAGAGCACATTTTCAAAAAGCTATCCGACTGGGCTCGGAAGAAGTACTCAATTACCTTTGGATGGGCGACACTTACGTGGAAGAGGGGAAATACCAGGTAGCGGAAGAATGGTACAAAGATGCCATCCGAAAAAATCCAGGCGATACCGATCCTTATTTTCGATTTATTATTTTGTGTGGCAAACCAGACTATTTCAACAACCATCAAAGCGATATCGCCCATTGGGTCAGTCGAATTATTCGCTTGGAGCCTTACTTAACTTATCCGGCGTATATCGAAGCGGGGCTTTCCTATCAGAGCAACCAAAAATACCAGGATGCAGAAGGGTACTACCAAAAGGCAATCGAAACCGATCCACAACGTACGCTGGCTTATATCCACTGGGGCAATATGCTCCGCGACAAGGAAAATTATGAACAGGCGGAGCAGCTGTATCTCAAGGCTATGCAATTGGATCCAAATTATTTTGATGCCTACTGGAATCTGGGGTGGCTATATGAAAGACAGGAAAAATGGGCAAAAGCCCTGGAGTACTTCCAAAAATCTTATCCGCTGCGCCCCGAATGGGAAAAGTACATCCTGGATGCTATTGGCGAAATGCAGGAAAAATTAGGCGACCTGGACGATGCAACCCAGAATTTGCTCAACTCCCTGGAACTCAAACCCACCGATACACAAACCACCGATTCGCTGCATCGAGTGGTGAATAGCTATCAGTATTCTGAAAATTGGCAGACCGCCATCAGCTTATTGGAAAAGATAAGAAGCATTAAAGGAGAGGCTTACGAACCTGATTTTCAGAACCGCCTTGGCATTGTATATTACCAAAATCAACAATACGACAAAGCCATTGAACACTATAAAAAAGCCATTGCTCTAAAACCCGATGATGCCATTCAATATGAAAATATTGGCTTGGCTTACGAAGGCGGTGGTTATTTTAAGGAAGCGGAAAGTGCATTTTTGGAAGCCCTAAAACGGACACCTCAGGATCCCATCACCCAAAATCGTTTGGGAATTTTTTACTACAACAGGAAAGATTACCAAAAAGCAATTGAGTTTTATACAGAAGCCATTCGTTTAGACCCCCAGGGCGCCATTTATCATAATAATCTTGCGTTGGCACAGGAGGATGCTGGTTTATTCGAAGCATCAGAGCAGTCTTACAAAAAAGCAATTGAACTCGATAACAAAAATGACAGCTACTACAACGATTTGGGCGTGTTTTATCACAACAGGGAGCGGTATGAGGATGCCATCGTAGCGTACAACAAAGCAATTAAATTAAATGCCAATAAACCATTGTATTATGACAATATCGGCTTTGCTTATGAAACGATAGGCAAAACCGAGCAAGCGATCAATGCGTATCTGCAAGCGGCTTACCTGGATGCTTCCTATCATGGCAAATTAGCCAAATTGTACCTGGCACTGGCGCAATTTGAAAAAGCGGAAGTACATGCCCGGAAAGCACTGGAAAAAAATCCGAATGATACAATTGTGTACGAATATCTTGCAAAAGCCCTCGATGCCCAAGGTAAAAAAAAGGAGGCAGAGCAAGCTTTCCAGCAAGCCATCAACATAGAAACAACAGCCAGAGACGTGTACTACAACAACCTCGCCATCATGCACTACAATCGCGGGGAAAACGAAGAAGCAGTAGCGTACTACAAAAAAGCCCTTGAACTAAAGCCCAATAGTGCCCTTTACCACGATAATATCGGATTGTCCTACGAATTGCTGGGGCGCTACCCAGAAGCAGAAGCGGCATACCTCAAGGCTTTGCAGTTAGAACCTGAGAATATTGGCTATCTGAATCGCCTGGGCATTTTTTACTACAACCAAGGGCTGTATGAAAAAGCCGCCGAATACTACCAAAAAGCTGCTGATTTGTACCCCAACGACCCTGCTGCACACGAAAATTTGGGTATCACCCTGGAGCGACTGGGCAGAAAAGAAGCAACAGAAGCCGCCTATCAAAAAGCGCTGTCTGTGGCACAAACCGACAGAGACATTTACTTCAATCGGTTAGGGGTATTTTATTACCGCCAATTTCAAGACGAAAAAGCCATCGAGCAATACAAAAAAGCAATTGAATTAGCCCCTCAAAAATCAGTTTATCACGAAAATATAGGCTTGGCTTATGAAAGCCTCAAAAAACATGAAGCAGCAATAAACGCTTATCGGCAAGCATTGGAGCTTGCTCCCGATGCAGAAAAGGACGCTTATTTCAATCGGATTGGCGTTTATTATTACAACCTTCAGCAGTACGATGCCGCTATCGAATTTTACAAAAAAGCCATTGCTCAAAATGCAGCGAAGGCTGTTTATCACGAAAATTTAGGCTTGGCTTTGGAAGCAAAAAATTTGACCCAGGAAGCTTGGGACGCATACGCCGCCGCCTGGAAAATGGACTCCACCAATGCCATTACCGCTAATAAACTTGGCCTATTTCACCTCAATAACAATGAATTGGAGCAAGCAATCGAGCTTTTCAAAGAAACCATTCGATTAAAACCAGAAGACCCCATCGGATATGAAAATCTGGGTGCTGCTTACGAGCGCAAAGGACTTTGGGAAGCAGCCATCGAAATGTACCAAAAGGCACTATCTTATGCTACCCAAAAAGATTATTTTTATTACAACGCCATCGGCAATCTTTATTACCGAAACTACAAGGATGCCGAAGCTGCAGTTGCCTACCAAAAAGCAATCGAAGCCAATCCAGCAATAGCAGTTTATTATGAAAATTTGGGGCTTGCCGAAGAAGGACTGGGGCAACTCCACGAAGCGGAGCAGCACTACCTTCAGGCACTTCAGATAGACAAAGCTAATGCCCGCCCCCACAATCGCCTCGGCAATTTGTATTACAAAGATAATCAATACGAAAAAGCCTTAGAGCATTATCAGCAGTATGCCCTCGCTTACCCAAATGAAGCGATTTCCTTTGAAAATATTGGATTGGCGTGTGAGAAATTAGAGCGTTGGCAAGAAGCAGAAGTGGCTTATCGCAAAGCATTGGATTTTGCCTTTGATGAGCAAAAACACACTTACTACAATCGGTTGGGCATTTTGTTTTATAAGCAATATCAAACTGAAAAAGCTATTGAATACTACAAACTGGCGATCAAAGGCAAGCCGGATTTTTATATCTACCATGAAAACCTGGGGCTGGCACACGAGCAGGCCTTCCAGTGGAAGGAAGCGGAGCAGGCTTACCTCGATGCCATGGCAGCATCCGAAGAGAAAGATTATTACCACAATATTCTGGGAAATCTGTACTTAAAAAAGCACGAAGACCAAAAAGCACTTGATAGTTTTGAAGCTGCCATTGCGATCAACCCCAACAAAGCACTATATTACGATAATGCTGGTTTTGTATTTGAACGGCTAACACAATGGGACAAAGCCATTCGCGCCTACGAACGCGCACAAGCATTGGAGCCTACCAACCCGTTGTACTGTGATCGAATCGGCAACATTCATTTTATAAACCAACAGTACGAACAGGCTATTCAATATGCCGAAAAAGCAGTACATTTGTCACCTTCTAATAGCACCTATCTGAAAAATTTTGTGAGCGCCTGCAAGTTGCTACAAGACAAAACCAAAGCAAAAGGGCTGCTGGAAAATATGCTCCTGGTGCCTGGGGTCAACCAGGATATGATTCGGGAAGCAATCCAGTGGCTGAATAGCAACGCCACAGCAAAATAAACGTATTCTTCTTTCCTTTTGCCCTTGATGCCTAAGCCGGATTCCAACAAAAGTTGGATAATAAAATGCTGGTTTTAATTGTTTTTAAATAGCTGAAAACGCGAGGAGTACTGAGCGGCGAATTGCTACAGCTTGATGCTTTGGCAAATTGCTCCCTATCAAAACAATAAGAAAAAAAATTGACCATAAAACTATCCGACTATTTATGAGAAAATACCTAATGCTTCTTGTTGCGGTGATTACCCTCGGGGTAGTTGCTTGCGAAAAAATTGATGACTTAGAGGGGATTGACCGAGTGCGCTATAATGCAGACTATGCCGTGCCACTGGTTGATACCAAAACTTCATTGGAAGATTTGCTCGAGGGCTTTGAAGAAAATTCAACTCTTATCATTGACCCCGATGGCACGCTGCGCTTTTTGTACAAAGGGGATGTGATCGCACAGTCGAGTGCCGATGTATTTGAATCTATCAATGAATCCCTGCCGCCGATTATTCCCATTACCAGCCCCAACATGGCCTTGCCTTTCACTTCTCCCGATGGCATTTCTATTGATCGGATGGACTTGAAAGGAGGAAATTTGGTTTATTATTTTGAAAATAGAAACACCGAGAGCGTCAATGTGAAGGTCACCTTCCCGCAGGTCACCAAAAACGGCGTGCCACTCAGCTATCAGCACAACCTGGCGGCGTATAGCGGTACCGGCAATGCGCCCGCTGCCAGTAATATCTTTTTGCCCACTTCGCTGGAAGGTTACACCATCGCTACGCTCAATGATTCGGTGTACATCCAATACCAGGCGATCACTCCTGGCGGCGACCAAAAGCTGCTGAGCAGTTTTATCATTCGCATCCAGGATTTGAGTTTTGCCTACGCAGAGGGTTATTTCGGCAATTTTTTGTACGAAGGCTCCCGCGACACGATTAACATTGATTTTTTTGATGATTGGATTCGAGGAGATGTTTATTTTGAAGAACCGCGTATCATTTTTAATATCGAAAATTCGTTTGGTATCCCCACCCGATCGGTGGTCAATGTGCTGAATGTGCTTACCGTCAGAAATGAGATTTTGCCTTTGGAAAGCCCTTTTGTGACCAATGGCATTGATTTTCCCTATCCGGCAATGAATGAGATCGGTCAAGTGAAAACCAGTTCCTTTGCTTTTACAAAAGACAATTCAAATATTGCCACGATACTCGGCGCTGGCCCCATAGCAGTGGATTATGATGTAGATGCCATCACAAATCCCAATTCCAATACCGAAATCAGAGGTTTTATCACCGATAGTAGTTTTTACAAAATCCGCCTTGAGGTGGAGTTGCCCCTGTACGGCAGGGCTACAGGCTTTGAAACAACCGATACATTTGATGTGAATTTTTCGAGTTATGAAGACGTGGATGCGGTCGTTTTCAAACTGGTGGTGGATAATGAGTTGCCCCTCGAAGTGGATGTGCAAGCTTACTTGGCAGATGATAAATACAACGTGATTGATTCCCTGTTTGAGCCGCGGCAAGTGGTGGTAGAAGGTGCGCCTGTGAATACCCAGGGCATCGCCAGTGGTTCGAGGCAGCGGATTGTCCAGGCACCTATTTCGGAAACGCGGTTTTCAGCCATCAAGGATCAAGTGAGATATGTACTGCTCAGTGCCGGCTTTTCTACTAACAATAAGGGTAATACCACTGTGCGGGTACTCGCTACGCAGGATGTGCGCATTCGGCTTGGGGCCAATTTGATTGTAAAAAACTAATTTGAACACTATAGACGCAGCTACTTCAGCCTTGTTACGGAGCAAGTTTATTTCTAAAATCAAAACCATAGCATGAGAAATTTCTTTTTCCTTATATTCTCCTTTGGCATTTTTTCTTCGCTTTTTGCACAGCAGGAGTTGGGTACGCACCTGATGCGCGGCACCTGGCAGGCGAATCGAACCAATCCGGCTTTGATACCCGACAAAAAATTGATCATTAGCTTACCCGGTTTGTATAATAATTTGCTAATTGAAAATGTGACCTACAATGACCTCCTCGTCGAAGAGTCAAATGGAGAAACCGTATTGGACATCAGCAGGGGCATCGAAAAATTGGAATCCGAAAACCAGATTCGCGAAAACCTGGAAGTAGAAACGATCACCGTAGGGCTTCGCTTTGGCAAACTGATGCTCAGCCTGGGGCATGCTGTAAAATTTAACGCATTTTTCAATTATCCCAAAACGCTGCCAAAACTAATCTGGGAAGGCAATGCCCAATTTGCAGGGCAGGAGGTAAGTTTCGGTAGCGATTTGCACCTTTTTGGATACAATGAATTAGCCCTGGGCGCTGCTTTTAAAATCACTGACAAAATAACCATCGGCACTCGCGCTAAGTACCTCAATGGCCTCGGCGATATTTCGACGGATCAGAATAAATTAAATCTTTTTACAGATGAAGTGGCCTATGCCCTCACACTGGACGCGGATTTTCGGGTGAATACCACCGGCAACATTCGCTACAATGGCTTTCGGGATTTGACGGTAGATTATGATTTTGGCAATTTTAATGCGGATGAGTTATTTACAAAAAATACGGGCTTTGCCTTCGATCTCGGCGCGCATGTGCAGTTGGGCAAGCTGGACCTGGCTGCCAGTGTCTTGGACCTCGGCGGGCGTATTGACTGGAAACAGGATGTGAAAAACTACACGCTCAGCGGCATTTATGAATACCAGGGGCTTGATGTAGCAAAGGGACTGCTGGAAGATTCTACCACCCTCGGCAATGCCATTGATACCTTGCTGGAGTTGTACGAATTTACAGAGACCGAACAGGTTTATTCCAACGAATTGCCCACGCGATACTACCTCAGCGGCACTTATCAACTCAACGAGACCTGGCGGCTGGGAGTCCTGCTATACGGCGAAAGTTACCGGAACGAGGCCTTCACCGGCATTGCGGCGGGCGCTAATGCCCAATTGCTGCGATGGCTTAATCTGGGCGCAACCTACGCTTGGAGGAGCCAAACTTTTGACAATCTGGGGATCAATGCTACGATCAATGTCGGACCTTTACAAGTAGTAGCAATGACAGACAATGTGCTCACTGCCTTTCAGTTATACGATAGTAATAGCGCTAATCTGAGATTGGGTATCAATTTGGTTTTTTAGCAACAACCTTTGCATCAAAACATTGTTTCTTATGGCATGGCTGAAAATCAGACTGTTACCATTTCTTTTTTTCAATACGAAGGCGCCGGCAATCGTTGGTGGGCCTTTCGGCAGATGGGGCTTGCACTACCCAAATTAGCAGGTGTTCAGGGTTTGCAATTTGTCAAAATGCTGGGCAGCGGCGGTGGCAATGGCTTTAGTATTTTCCCGAATTTCGGCACTTATGGCTTGCTTTGCACCTGGAATACAGCCGCTGATGCAGCGCAATTTTTCCAGACTAACCCTGTTATCGCAGCATTCAAATCAAAATGTACAGCGCACTGGACGGTTTTTATGCATCCGGTGTTAGCACACGGACAATGGGACGGGGTTGCGCCATTTCAGGCTAATGGAATCGCCTATGATGAATCTAAGCCCGTATGCGTCATCACAAGAGCGACCATTCGCACCAAAAAACTCTGGCAATTCTGGCGCTTTGTACCTCCCGTAAGCCGCTCGGTAAACAAAAAGGAAGGACTCCTATTTGCAATTGGTATTGGCGAATTGCCCATTGTGCAGCAAGCGACCTTCAGCATTTGGCAAAATAGCCATTTTATGAAAGCTTACGCTTATCAGAGCCCGCACCACCGGGCAGTTGTAAAAAAAACACGCCAGTTGGATTGGTACAAAGAAGAACTTTTCGCAAGATTTCAGCCCTATGCCTCCACAGGAACCTGGCAGGGCACCGATCCGCTTGCCAAAGTTTTCTAAAAATTAGCGCACCAACTTTAGGCAACCAAATACCCGCCCTGTGCTTCTATTTCCTGAAACTTTGCCCAGGCTTTTTCCGCCAGTACATTTGTCAATTTTTCAATATAATAACTACCCGCTGCGGTATCTGATACTTTATCCACATGGCTTTCCATTTGCAACAGATGCTGCACGTTCCGCGCAATACGCCGTGCAAAGCTTGTGCTTGTTTCGCCCAATGCAGCATTGGCAGGAAGAATATACAAGCGATCCGCACCACCGACGACCGCCGATAAAGCTTGTGTGGCTGCACGAATCATATTGGTATTTGGATTATTATCTTGCGATTCTGGCGCAAAATGGACTTCGATAAAAGGCGCTTGCGCGGTTACGCCATAAGCTTCCAACACATTCGCCCACAGGATTTTGAGCGCCCGAAGCTTGGCGATTTCTACAAAATAGCTGGTGCTGATAGCGATAGCAAACTGGGTATGCTGATTGGCAATGGCGGGATGGATGCCGCGTTCTGAGAGTTGCGCGAGATATTCGCTGCCTTTGGCAATGGTATAAGCCAACTCAAGACTGGTGCGCTCTACGCCAGAATGCAGGCGACGTGCATCTACCTCAATGACTCGGAAATTGGGCATTTCCTGCTGGCAAAATTGTACCGCTTTCGCTAAATCGTCGAAAGGTGGGTTCGACCAGTCCAAAATGGCATCAAAATCAAGCGAACCTGCAATATTTTTGGTATTTTTGCCACTGGCTTTTACAAAATTGTAGAACCACTCCAGCAATAAGGGCGGATTTTTATCTGGAAAATACTGCCCGAAATTCGTGTGAATATATTCCAATTCAATGCCAGTAAGCAATTCTGAGAGTTCATCCTCGCTCAATTCATGTCGTAATTCAAAGAGCAAAGCGTTCGCGCCGCCGCGGAGGGCTTCCAGTGCCTGTTGATTGGCAGTTTTGATCGGGCTTACTTCGATGTATTCTCCGATTTGCCAGCCCGTTTTTTCTGCTAAAGGCTCATAAAATTCGCTAAAATCGTTGGGATGATAAAAAGGCTCCAGCTTAATATCTTCCTCCAACTGGAATTGCAAATCCGTCAGGGGCTTGCCTTTCAGGTCTTTTTCAATTTTGGCAAGCCATTCTGATTTGGTTACTCCAGAAAATTCTGAAAAGGATAATTCCGTCATGTCAACAAAATTTATGGTGAAAAATAGGAAATTGTGTGCTATCCTGCTGTTAAATTCTTGTGAAGCGCTCCCTTAAATGCGATATACCTAAAAATAGTGATTATCATCCCCAACAAACAGGGAGCTTGTCGTACCTAAGTTTTATTGCGTTAGGCGTAAAAATTATAATTTAACTCCATTTAAGACGAACTTTTTAAAATGAAAATGGTTATTTTTGTAAACCGAATTTCAGAATTAGATTCAATCTAAATAAAAACACTGCAGCACAATGGATAGAAAGCGAATGATATACCTGGATAATAATGCAACCACCCCAACCGATCCGCGCGTGGTGGAAGCGATGTTGCCTTTTTTCTATGAAAACCCCGGCAATGCCGCGAGCCGCAACCACCCGTACGGCTGGGTAGCCGAAGAAGCAGTGGACTATGCCCGCGAGCAGATCGCCAATTTGATAGAAGTAGATTCAAAGGAAATTATCTTTACTTCCGGTGCGACCGAGTCGGATAATTTGGGTTTGAAGGGTGTCTTTGAAATGTACCGCCGCAAGGGGAATCATATCATAACGGTGAAAACCGAACATAAAGCAATTCTCGATACTTGTGACCACCTGGAAAAACTGGGTGCGGAAGTGACTTATCTGGATGTAGATAGCCAGGGCCTCATTGATTTGGCAGAACTCGAGGCAGCTATCAAACCAAGTACGATTCTGGTGTCGGTGATGTGGGCAAACAACGAGACCGGTACGATCCAGGATATGAAAGCCATCGGCGATATTTGCGCCAAGCATGGCGTTTTGTTTATGAGCGACGCGACGCAAGCCGTTGGTAAAATTCCAGTGCATCCGAAAGAAGTAGGCGTGCACATTATGGCATTTACCAGTCATAAAATGTATGGACCGAAAGGCGTGGGCGCTTTGTATGTAAGTCGCAAAAATCCAAGAGTAAAACTCACTGCTCAGATGGACGGCGGCGGACACGAGCGCGGGATGCGTTCGGGTACACTGAATGTGCCTGGTATTGTGGGTTTTGGTAAAGCTGCCGAAATTGCTAAGAAAGAAATGCCGCAAGAAATGGAGCGCCTGAGCAAACTCCGCGATAAATTAGAAACCGAACTTTTAAAGTTGGAAGAAGTATATCTGAATGGCGCAAAGCACAGTAGAATGCCTCATGTAACAAACCTTTCGTTCAAGCATGTAGAAGGAGAAGGCTTGATGATGACATTCAACCAGAATATTGCAGTATCTTCTGGTTCGGCATGTACCTCGGCTTCTTTGGAGCCTTCGTATGTGCTGGTAGCGCTTGGTTTGGGCGATGATTTGGCGCACTCTTCGATTCGTTTTAGCTTGGGGCGTTTTACGACAGAAGAGGATGTAGATTATGCTATTCAAGCAGTAACGAAAGGTGTAAACCACATGCGTGATCTTAGCCCAATTTGGGAAATGTACAAAGAGGGTATTGATTTAAGCACCGTGACCTGGTCGGAGCATTGAGCATTGACCATTTAAAATTGAACATTCAACATTAAAAACTAATATATCATGGCTTATTCCGATAAATTACTCGATCATTTCAAGAATCCACGCAACGTAGGTACTTTGGATAAAAGTAAAAACAACGTTGGCACTGGTTTGGTAGGCGCTCCCGAATGTGGCGATGTCATGCGCCTCCAAATAGAAGTAGATCCTGAAACTCAGACGATTGTGGATGCTAAGTTCAAAACCTTTGGTTGCGGTTCGGCAATTGCGTCGTCATCCTTGGCTACTGAATGGCTCAAAGGTAAATCAGTGGATGAAGCGTTGACCATTGACAATATGGCGATTGTGGAAGAACTGGCTTTGCCGCCGGTGAAAATTCACTGCTCGGTCTTGGCAGAAGATGCCATCAAAAGCGCCATCAAGGATTATCAGATCAAAAATGGGATTTTAGTAGAGGCAGAAGCCGAGGCAAAAGCTTAATTTTTGAGATAATAGACCTTAGACGATAGATTTCAGATACGAATCAAATCCAAATTATATGCAGATCTAATGTCTAATATCTAACTTCTAAAGTCTGAGAGAAATGTTATTCGTAGCGGAAAGTGCAAAAAATAAGATTCAGGAAATCAAACAAAGCGAAAAAATCGGCGAAGACTTTTTCGTGCGCGTGAGCGTGACCAGCGGTGGCTGTTCGGGCTTGTCGTATCGAATGGATTTTGATAATCAGGAGAAGCCAAACGACCAGATTTTTGAGGATAATGGCGTGAAAGTTGTCACCGATTTGAAAAGTTTCCTGTATCTCTGCAACACGACGCTGGAATTCTCTGGCGGTTTGAACGGTAAAGGTTTTTATTTCAATAACCCGAATGCTGCACGTACTTGTGGTTGTGGAGAGAGTTTTGCGGTATAAAAGTTCGAAAAGACATCAGATCGAAAAAGAAAAACTCCTTTGAACTTCAATGTTCAAGAGAGTTTTTTATTTTGTGGAAAAACGGACCGGCTCATGGTCGGGACACCTCATGTACCGAATTGGATTTGACGCAAAACGCCTCTTCAATAACTTCACTGGCTTAGGCAATTACAGCCGCACCTTGTTGCGCAATCTGGCAGAGTTCTACCCTGATCATGCTTATTTTTTGTACACACCGAAGGTGACAAAAAATGAAGAAACACAATTTTTTCTGAATAGCCCGCTTTACAGTGTGCACCAGCCGCAAGGGCAGCCCAAAGGCTACTGGCGAACCTGGGGTGTAAAACGTAGGCTTCGGAAACATAAAATCCAGTTGTTTCATGGCTTGAGCCATGAAATTCCAATGGGTATTCAAAAAACGAAGATCAGAAGTGTCGTCACGATTCATGATTTGGTGTTCAAACACTATCCTCATCATTTTCCTTGGTTAGATCGGCACTTGTACGATTTCAAATTTCGCTACGCTTGCGAAAACGCCAATAAAATTATTGCCATCAGCGAAAGCACGAAAAAAGACATCATAGAATTTTATAATATTTCGGCTGAGAAAATCGAAGTGATTTATCAATCCTGCCACGAACGCTTTATGCAAGAAAAGTCACCGAAAGCCATCGAAGCGGCTTTGAAAAAGTATCAATTGCCGGCGGATTATTTTTTTTACGTTGGGTCGGTCATTGAGCGGAAAAATTTATTGGGTATCGTACAAGCCTTAGAATTACTGCCAAATGACTTGAAATTGCCTTTGGTCGTTATTGGTGATGGTAAAGCTTACAAAAATAAGGTGCAGGAATACATTGCCCGAAAGGGTTTGCAAAAGCAAGTCCTATTTATAAAAGCGGATTATGACGATATGCCTGCTTTGTATCAGCAAGCCAGGGTTTTCGTCTATCCCTCTGTGTATGAAGGATTTGGTATACCTGTTTTGGAGGCGCTTTTTAGCAAAACGCCGGTGATTACTTCCAATATTTCTTCGCTACCCGAAGCTGGTGGACCGGATTCTTATTTGATTGACCCGACGCAGCCGGAGCAAATTGCGGAAGGCATTCAAAAAATTCTGAGTGACACTGCTTTTCGCGAAAATATGGAGGAAAAAGGGTTTGCCTACGCCCAACAGTTTAAAGGAGAGCCACTCACCGAGCAATTGATGGCATTGTACGAAAATCTATTGGTACGATAGATATAGCATATTTTTGAAATACGCCATATCCTTGAAATAAAAAAGCAGGAGATACTTGGCCTCCTGCCTCACTTCTGTATGAGAAACCCTTTACAAACCTAATCTTATGTTTCTTTGACCTTAGTCATAAATATCGTTTTGATGACCGATAATTGCTAAATCAGCATTGGATACTGCTTTTTGCAAAGTTGCTGTTTCTTTGCCTGCGTTCGCTTCTGGTACATTGGGCACCGGTGGTGTATCCCCCGCTGATCCAATTATTTGGGTGTGTTCAATGATATTGCCGCTGAAAAGGTCTGTCACCGTCCAGTGGCGAACAAGAACAGGCACGCCATTTTCCTGCAAGGAGCGATCCTCCCAACTCACTTTAAAGAAGCAATCCTGCTCACTTAGTGGATATTGATCGTGCAAGGTTTCGGGATTACCATCTATGTCCATCATCGGGAAACCGCTTAAAAAAGGTTCTTTGGGGTCTCCCGTGGGGAATACAGGGTTCAAATTTTCATCTATATTTTCCGGGAAAATAATATTGGAAACGGAGGGTCTTTCGATGGTAATCAATTGCGTAGCGCTATTGGTATTGCCCATATTGTCTGATGCCGTCCATACGCGCTCTACTACGGCAATAGCGTTGGTTAGAAATCTGAATCGGCTGATTTTTACGGCAGCTTCCTGCGATGTGGCGTTATCAAACTGGAAGGTGAGCTTGTCGCCGGTATGTAGCAAGGAGCTGCGATACGTGCCCTTTTGTCCGAGCAAATGGGCTTTCTCGTTTACTTTCATTAAAAGATTGGAGCCCCCAATGTTTTTCCAGTCGAAAATTGCATAGCCCTCAGCTGGAACGATCACCTCAAGGATAACCGTATAGCCAGGTACAACAGCGACCTGAGCAATATCAGCCCCTTCAACCGATATGCTATTGGGAGCTCCGGTGACATCTACCCCACCGTCACCATTATTCTTCTGCCAACGGGATGCTTCAAAATAACCTGAAAATCCTCGTGCATCAGGGCTTAGTTCATAGTATGTATCCTCAAAGGAAAGACTGCTTACACTGCTGCAAGGTGCACTGACAGAGGGGGGAGCAGCGACATGACTTAGCGTAGCTTTTTCAAAACAGCTAATGCGTTGGTGTTGTGTTACGAGAGTTGGTTTACAGGAATTGGGCTGCGCGTGCATTTTGCTAATAGAAACCAGCGCCAGGCACACTACAACCAAATAGCTACTGAAGATAGAGTAATATGTTGAGAAATAGTTTTTCCTATTTGTTAAATCGTTCATGGGATGCTATGATTAGAGACAGCTACTTTTTGGCTATTTTCTCCTTTTACATTCGTTGAGTCAACAAATCCTTCCAAGTAAAAAACGCTCCTGAGGTACACTGATTACCTTGGAAAAAATCACTCTACCTGGATAATAAGTTGTGGATCAATAAATGAGAAAGGCAAGAAAGTAGGCTCTAACGCAGAGCAAACGCAAGATGGCGTGTAAAGATTCTTCGTCATGGGATTATGCGGTTTAAGGGACTCTAAAATTTGTCCTTCTATATTTCTATATATTCTTCATAAATACGCAAGACAAAGATATTCTTTCAAAGAAAGTCGCGCATACCAAGAATTGGGTATTTTTCAAATATTTTTTTTTATAATAAGAAATCTTTTGACTTTTAGGCTTTTAAAAACATTGAAAATGAGCCGCTTATTATTGAACAAACCACAATTTTTTGAGTTAGGAAAGAAAAAAAATATGCAGCTCAAGCAAAAAATTTGGAAACAGTATATCCCTTCTCCGCTAGAGGAGGTCTGGCAATACTTCTCCCGCCCTGAAAACCTCAACCATATTACACCGGAAGATATGTCTTTTGAGATACTTTCCGACATCGCCAATGTGCCGATGTATGAGGGAATGCTCATTCAATATCGAGTAAGTCCTTTTTGGGGGATCAAAATGAGGTGGGTAACCGAGATCAAGCAAGTACAGGAAGGTCGCTATTTCATTGATGAACAGCGCTTTGGTCCTTATACTTTTTGGCACCACCAGCATCATTTTGAGGAAATGAATGGCGGAGTGTTGATGACCGATATTTTGCACTACAAAATCCCATTTGGCATATTGGGCACCCTTGCCGATATACTGTTTGTCAACAAAAGAATAGAAGAAATTTTTAATTACCGAAAAAAAGCCGTAGAACGCATCTTCAAATTCCAAGCTACGGAAGCGGCTTTATAAAATATTATTTTTTTTGAATACTAATCAGTGCCACGCCACTGATCACTAAGAGCGTGCCCAACCACTGAAGCCAGGTGAATTGCTCTGCCAAGAAGCCTTTGGCGAGGATGATCGTTGCAATCGGCGAAACAGAGCTGATGATCGCTGTGTTGTTGGGGCCAATAGTGCGCAGCCCTTCCGATACTAAAAAAGAGGGTAGTACTGTGGCGAAAACTGCCATCAAAACAACCAGACCATACACTTCAGCTGGAAAATGAAATAAGCGCCACTGGTACAAAACGCCATGATGGATAAGAATAGCCGTGCTGGCTGAAATCATTGCCCAGCAGGTGAATCGCCAGATGCCAAAACGCGAGATCACCTTGCCTGCACCGATCAAGTAAATGGCATACACCAAGGCACTCAGAAAAACAAAAAAAGTGCCTTTGAAAAAAGCTGAGTTGGTTGCCTGCAAGGACTGCTCCAAAAAAGCAACGACAATGCCGATGTAGGTCAATGACAAAGCAAAAGCCTGAGCGGTACTGATCTTTTTGCGGAATGCTAAAAAGGTAATCAACACAACTAAAGTAGGGTAGATGAATAAAATCAACCGCTCCAGGCTTGCTGAAATATATTGTAATCCAAGGAAATCGAATAAACTCGCAAAATAATACCCTGCCAATCCTAAAAGCCCCACTTGTAGCCAGTCTGCACGGGTGGTTGAGGCTGTGTTTGCTTGTTCTTTGGCTGCTTTTTTACCTGAGAAAATGGCAATCGCAATAAAAAAAGGCAACGAAAATAGCATCCGAAGTGCCAGCAAGGAAATCGTATCAATGCCGTAGCGGTAGGCCAGCTTGACCAACACAGCTTTGGCAGCAAAACAGATAGCACCCAGAAATACTAGGGCCGAGGCAATGAGATGATCTTTGTTGGCGACTGGCAATGACAAAACTTTCATCGGCAAAAGGTTTCTATACTTGCAATTTCCATCAAACAAATTTACCGAGAAGCTAGTTTTACCAAATAAAATTTTTACCTCGATATGATCAACTTTTTAGTGAGCCGCACCCTGTTATTGCTTATTCGTACCCAATAGCTCCCGTTAGGCAATGCTGCAATAGGCAGATTAATATCATTGTAACCCGCTGTAGCTGAAAATTGAAGCTGCGTGCAAACTTTCCCGAATACATCCAAAACCTCTATGGTCAAAGGGGTTTCTTCCTCAGCCGGGTAGTGCACGGTGGCAGTGCTGGAGGCAGGATTCGGGAAAATAGCTATATCCGTTTTGTCACTTGTTTTTAAACCTACAGCTGCCGCCAGATTTGCGCCATTCGCCGTGTGAAGGATTACCGTGTATTCTTCTACTTCGCCATAAGGAAAAGCATTGCAAGGCAAAGGAGGCGTGCCGTACCGCATGCTGATGCGCATCCTGGTGGTGCCGGGCAGCGCGTCGGCGGGTAATTGAAATGTGCCACTGACTTGACTGGTACTCCCCGCATTAGGGGCAAAAACAGCTTCATTTGTGTCCCAAAAATCGCCATCCCGATTTAAATCAATCCAGATACGCCAATATTCATTAAAGCCAGTAATGGAAAAACCAGGACTTAGGCTAAAAGCATAGCTATTGCCTGCTTGCAAGTTGAACGCAAGGGCAGTAAAATCGCCAAAACCGCCATTATTCCCACTTTGGTGGTATTGCGTCCCGATTTGTACGCCTTCTATCCATTCAAATTGCGTGCTGCTGCCCCTGGAAAAGCAAGTACCCAGCGCTTGTTCTTCTACTTTGGCAGTTCCTGTCACTTGACAATTTTTAGAATCTGTAACCGACACAACATACAGCCCTGGCGCTAAGTTGTCAATATCCTCTGTGGTAGCACCATTCGACCAATGAAATTGATACGGCGGAGCACCTCCAAATGCCGTCAGATTGATAGCGCCGTTTTCTACTACTTCAGGATAAGTTATTGCAAAAGACAAAGAGATCGGTGGTGGCGAAGTCACTTGTACACTCGCAACTACCTCACAGCTCTTGCTATCGAGTACCGTCACTTGGTAGCTGCCCACTGCCAAGCCAGCAACGACCATAGCTGTAAATCCGTCGTTCCAATGATATTGATAAGGCGGTTTACCCCCATTAGCGATAGCGGTGACGACACCATCATTTGTATTAAAACACCTGGTTTGCTGCACTGCGGTTTGCAAAGTAAGCTTGGCCGGCTGATTGATTGTAAGTGCTATTGCCTTTTGGCTACTGCCATCCGTAACCGTAACCGTGTAAGTACCTGCAAAAAGATGGGTAGCCGTAGCACCCGTATGTCCATTGCTCCAAAAATAATTGTACTGCCCTGTTCCTCCAGTTGCCTGGATGCTGGCAATCCCATCCTGAGCGCCAAAACAAGAAGCATGCTGGATCGTAGCAATAGCAACAGTCAGCGAGGTGGTCGGCACATCGGGGCAAAAGCGTGTGGACTGTGAGTCGCCAAATTGGCTACCCGCTGCCAGTATCTTTCCATTTTCATCCAGTAGCTGATAAGAACCATTGCCATTCTGGCAGCACATGCCATCGTTATACCTATCGTACATCGTGAAGGTATAACACCCCTTTGGTAAGCAAATATCAACATTCAGTGCAGCGCCGTTGGTATAATCACTGTAAGGCCCCCCATAAGCCCAAATTGCGCCAGCGTCATCCGTGATTCTCCAATAATTTTCACCAGGATATAAATCAAAATTGATCTTGAGCCGTAGCGCCATTTCGCAGGGGCGATGGGTGTAATTTTTGGCGTGAGCCCTTCTCCCCACCTTACTATTGTCAAATGTTGCACGCACGCTATACCAATTGCTTTGCCAAAGGCTGGTATTGAAAACAAAAGCCGTATCCGAGGTTGTCCCAATGGGATTCATATATTGATTGCCGAGAGCATATACCGTATAACCGGTAGCAGCCTGCACTTTTTGCCAGCAAATGGTTGCTTGATTATCAGAAAGATAGCTGATGTTGAAATCCGGCAAATATGCTATTGTAAAATCGGTAGGCGTGGTAGAAGTCTTGCCATTTCTGGAAACTCGCAAGCGCGCTTTGGTCGTGATTGCCTGTGGTACCGTCCAGTCAAAGTAGCGTAAGTGCCCCTGAACATTCGCAATCGTCTGCCAGGTAGTCCCATTCGTAGTATATTCGAGCTTGAAAGTTCCTTCTTTGCCGATAGCATCCCAACGGATCACCTCCACTTCGCCAGGTACGAAATTCTCTTCTCCTCTGGGGTAAGTAAGGGTGAGTTCTTCCTGCTCAAAATAATACACCAATACATAATCCTGCGGGCCTTTGGGTACCAGGAAACCATTTAGTACTGCTGAGTAAGATCCCTGTGTTGGATTATCAACCGTGATTTGTTCTACATTATTCAAATGATCCACCCCGCGATAGGCGTTTTTGGTCAGGCTATCCAATCGAGGTGCACTGCTCAGTACCCAGGGGCGAAGAATTTGCCCCGTAGGCGTTTGGAGACTCATATCCAAGTCATTTACCAATGCTTTGCCAGAGAGTATGGCGCCGGCTGGATCATGCCAATAAACCATCACCCGCAGGCGTTTGACTCCCGCAGGCACCTGTATGACGTGGGTTCTGCTGGTGTATTGCGATAAGCTATTTTTTTGAAACCAATTGTTTTTAATGGTTTGCAAAGCACGCCCAGCATGAACGCGCCCCCATCCATATTCAAAATCGGGGCCTGGTCGGCCTATGTCTTCCGCTGTATTGAGCAGGATCGCCTTGATAAGATCGGAAGTTGGGTTGTTGCCACTATTTTGTTCGCGATAAGCCTGATAGAGTAAGGCGGCTGTGCCTGCCACCGCCGGAGCAGCTGCTGAAGTACCGCCTGCCAAGCGATAACCATTATTGGCATCTGTGGTCAGGTTTCCTTGCCCTTGCCCGCACAGGTCAGGTTTGGTGCGCCCGTCTTCGGTAGGCCCATGACTGCTGCTCGGCAGTAGTTCGTCATTGTGGAACACATTTCCGATGGTTAAGACGTTTTTTCCCGCTTTTCTGCCACCAGTGATATTGCTAAAGCGAATACCCCCAGCGCCAACAATCGAACCATACAAAGCGCTACAGGGGTCTTCTCCACTATTGCCCGCAGAGAATGCATGCAGCAGTTGTTTATTTTGATAAGTCTGATTGTCAACATATTGAGCATCGGAAGAATAGAAGCCGCCGCAGCCTTCGCCATAAGAAGTGGATGTGATGACAACCCCCTTTTGGGTGAAATTTTGTACTGCATTGGCAAGATGGGGGTAATTATCAATTTGGTACAGATGCAGCAAAGCGCCCGGCGCTACACCCAGTGCCAATGGATTGAGATTGCCGCTACCAATTGTAAGCCCGACGGTCATATCGCCGTGATTTCCAGCATCTAAGGTGGTATAATGTGTCACCCTGCCGCGCACATCATCATGATTCACCGATCCGTCATCTGCAATAGCGATGTTTACATTTTTGCCATCATAGCCATTGTTCACGCCTGCATGCAGCATGTTCACCCGCTGAGCACTATTGCCCACCCAGCCTTCCGCTTGCGGAGGAGCTTCCGGCAGATCGAGGTACATAAGAGCAGGGTGTGTTGCTAGGGCAGGAATTTTGTCGGCATCTATAAGCAGGCTGAGGCTGCCATCTTCGATTTCGGTATGGCTATACCCCCAGTTTGACAACTCATTTTGGCATACCGCCAGAGGAATGTCTGGGTAGGGGAGAAGTAAAATCTTTACCTTGTCGCCATAACGCGTATAAGCAGGGAAATTGCCACTGAGCAATATCCGACTCATTTTGTGTGTAGGTTTTGGCAGTACAACTGCTCGTGCAGGTACGGCACCCCAATTCACAGCAGTACTCACTTTTGCAAGGTAGGCATAGTTCGGCAAATAGTCCAACAGCATTACACCAATGCTTTGAAGGTTATTTTTTTCAACATCCGACAAAACATCGTCAAACTGTAAGTAGAGGTAGTAGTGGTCATCAAATTTAGAAAAAGATAGTTCACTACTTTCTGCCAAAGTTGAAATATCTATTTCAGGAATGGTGATAGCGCCAGCGGAAAGGTAGATACCATAATCCTTTTGTGCAACAAGGTATTGCGCCAGCAGCCCTAGAATTGCTAGTGTAAAAATTTTTAAATTGTGCATCTTTGTCTTTGTGTAGTTATCCAAAATAAATTAAGCCCTTTATCATATTCTTTGCATTTATCATGTATTGCTTGCTGTGTATACTGCAAATACGAAGACTGGGATAACTAATGCACAAATATATGTTTTTTTTAATTTAAAAAATATACTTTATAAGTCATTTACGACTATCAAATATTGTTAATTTAAAAAATTAACCTTTTTTTGTTCATAAAATATTTTGTACCAATTATTTATATTGGATATTTCTTTTCAATTACTTTACTTTTAAGAAAAATGGACATTAGATCGGCTGTTTCTGATAAGGACTTTGAGCGCGTGTGGGAAATGTTTAAACAAGTGATTGACGAACGGGAGTACTATACTTATGACCCCAATACCTCGCAGGCGGACATTGAAAAAGCCTGGATCAATAAAGCGCACCTCATTTATGTAGCGGAGATGGGAGGTGAAATCGCAGGGGCGTATATCGTGAAACCCAATCAGCCCGGGTACGGCGCGCACATTGCCAACGCTGCTTACATGGTGGATGCACGCTTCCGCAACCAGGGTTTGGGCAGAAAACTCGGCGAACATTCGCTCCTCGTTGCCAAAGAAGCTGGCTTTCGGGCGATGCAATACAATTTTGTCGTGGGCACCAATCAAACCGCCGTCAAGCTGTGGCAATCATTGGGTTTTGACATTATCGGCACCATCCCAGAGGCGTTTTTGCACTTTGAAAGGGGTTATGTGGATGCTTACATCATGTACCGAAAATTGTAGCTCTCGTGCTTTTGCTTGGCGGGTATTTTAGAAAAATTTCGACACCCCATTGTTATTCATTGGGTTACTTTGTTTTATATGCTTTGTATTGTTTTATCTCTGCTTCCGTGGCAGGTTTTAGGCTGATGGCAGCGCCCCCACCCTTAGCGAGGTTTATTTTTAGAATCGTTTTGTCGGTTACCAATACTTTTTCAATGGTATAAGCCATTGGGTTGTTTTCCCAATCGGCATCTTTCGCATCGGTGTACATTGTAGCGAGGTAGGTCTTTTTTGCTTCAAGAAAGTGTAAAGGAAGCGTGGCAATACGAGCTTGCTCATCCGTGATAGCCCCCAGGTACCATTCTTGCTGCCCTTTAGCCAGTCTTGCGATGCTGATGTAATCGCCGGGTTCTGCCTCCAGTATTTTGGTGTCATCCCAGTCCACTGCAACGTCTTTGATAAACTGGAAAGCATCGAGGTGTTTTTCGTAGTTTTCGGGGAGGTCTGCCGCCATTTGGATGGGGCTGTACATGGTCACGTAGAGCGCCAATTGTTTTGCCAGGGTCGTGTGCACTTGCTCTTTCCGGTCGGGTTGATAGTAGCTACGCTTCATCTGAAAAATGCCGGGCGTGTAGTCCATGGGGCCGCCCATGAGGCGCGTGAAAGGCAAGATAGTTTCGTGGTCGGGTGGGTTTCCTTCACTCCAGGCGTTGAATTCATTGCCCCGCGCAGCTTCACAAGCCAGCCAGTTGGGGTAAGTACGATGTAAGCCCGTGGGGCGCACGGGTTCGTGCGCATCTACCATAATTTTGTATTCCGCCGCTTTGGCAGCAACGTAGTTGTAATGATTGACCATCCATTGCCCGTCGTGGTATTCACCTCGTGGAATGATTCGCCCAACGTAGCCGGTTTTAACAGCATTATAGCCGTGTTTTTTCATAAACTGAAAAGCCGCATCAAGCCGGCGTTCATAATTGGTAGCAGCGGCCGAAGTTTCATGGTGCATGATGAGTTGCACGCCTTTGGAAGCAGCGTATTTGGTCAATTCTTCTACATTGAAATCAGGATAAGGTGTGACAAAATCAAAAACTTCTTCTTTCCAGTTGCCAAACCAATCTTCCCAACCCACGTTCCAGCCTTCTACTAAGATGCCTTCTATGCCGTGTTTTGCTGCAAAATCAATGTAGCGCTTGGTGTTTGCGGTGGTAGCGCCGTGTCTGCCGCTGGGTTGGAGGCTCTTCCAGTCTGTATCGGCGAGTTTAAGATTTGCGCCGGCAGCATAGCTCCAGGTCGCTTCATCCAGGTGCATTTCCCACCAGATGCCGACAAATTTCATTGGTTTGATCCAGCTTACATCCTTTATTTTTGAAGGTTCATTCAAGTTTAAGATTAGTTTGGAAGCCAGGATATCCGCTGCTTTGTCGCTCACTACGATTGTCCGCCAGGGTGTGTGGAAAGGTGTTTGCAAAAAAGCCTTATCCCCTACGGCACTGGGCACTAAATGCGTGGAGAGTTTGAAGCTTTGCTTATCAACGAGCAAGTGCATAGCAGGGTAATTGATTAAAGCCGCTTCGTGGATGTTGATATAAAGCCCGTCTGTGCTTTTCAGCATCAAAGGCGTTTGCACTGCATTGTCGGCAATAATGGTGCGTGTACTGATTTCACTGGCATTTTGCCCCCGATAAGCATTCACTTCGCTGAGTTTGGTGGTAGAGTAGGCGTACTCATTTGTGTCATAATCACCGGGTATCCAAAAAGCTTTGTGATCATTGGTGAGTTGGAATTCAGTTTTTTCATCCGTCACTACAAAATAGTGCAATTGCTCCTGCTTGGGAAATTCATACCGAAACCCCAATCCATCATCGAAAAGTCGAAACCGAATGATCAACTGCCGGTTATTGAGAGCAGCCTGCCGAAGCGTGACATTTAGTTCTCTATAGTGATTGCGGATACTTTTTACTTCCCCCCACACGGGCTCCCAGGTTTGGTTGACAAGGGCGGAGTCAACGCTTGCGACGGTAAAGCCAGTTGTGAAAGCGGCTGCATTTTTTAGTTCTAAGCCCAATTTGCTGGGCAAAATGACCCCTTTATTGACAAAGGAAAGGCTGTAAGTTGGTTCGCCTTTGTCTGTCAAAGCAAATGCAAGTGACAATGTGCCGTTTGGAGAGTGGATGGTTTGTGTATGCACGCTCGCGCTCAGCAGTACGAGCCATACAAAGCTCAATATCTTTTTCATAGGCCTTGTTATTTTTAGATTGCTTCAATGTAAAACGGTTTTTTGGTTTCTGTGATGATAAAGGTCAATGAAAATACTGCTCATAGTCAAGCTTAGCACTTCTTCTAAAAGATTCATTTTTGTGAAAAACCGGATAGCGTTTTGTAAAGATCTTTGCACTTTCCGAAAGTTAAACGAACAGATACTACAACAGGTTTGTACCACCGTAGAAGTGATACGCTAAATGAAGCAAAAGTAATAACTTGACATCATGCGAGCGTTGAAAAAAATAAACCATGGCTCTGTTTTCGAACGAGAAATCTAAACACAAAACTTCAAGTTTGCACTTCTTGCCGATTTTCGGTATGCGCCAACAAATGCCTTACACTATTCTGACTTAATGAAACGCCCCGCTTTGTTTCCCGTTTTCAAAATGTAAAGCCCCGGCGACAGGTCTGAAATGTTTATTTGACTTGCGGCCTGATTAGATTACTTTAATAACTGACCTGTTGTGGAAAAAATTTGATACCCATCGGTGCAGTCCGTATATATGCGATTGTTAGATGGATTTGGAAAAATGGATAGCATCTGAATATTTTGCTTTAATTCATCAATTCCGGTTGCAACGTTGTTTGCTATACAATCACCAAAAAACTGCATGACAGAAGTAGCCATGCCTATACTGCCAATGGGTTTCACAAGCTTTGATTAATAATTTCGTGTTCATAAGGAAAAGCGTTAAATGTAAAAATATGGGCATGGTTATTTGCAAGCATGCTATCCCTAAACATCATATCATTAGAAGTAATTTGATTGGTGGCACCTTGGTGCACCAATTGAATGTAGGGTAGATATTTACCTTGCTGCACGTGAAAAATGGGTAAGACGTCATGATACAAGCTTGGGTCAGTTCTAAATGCATTTAATAAAGGTGCTCTTCGCTGGATGTTATTGTCTGCTTAGTCTAATTCATAAAACAAATCTAATACATCACAATCCAGGCTGCAAGTACACTTTATCTGCTGAGGCGCCCCCCCATTTTGCAGAAAGGTATGGGGTTGGTGGATAATATCAAAACCAGATGCGCCCCAGCTGAGTGACCAATCAAACTAACTTTTGAGGTATCGCCAGAATAGTTTGCGATATTGTGAAAAACCCATTTTATGGCATCGCACAATCCTGCAGATGAATGGGAAAACAAACTGCCGTTGTGGAAAGCGTATCCGCAGGATCAGGCGAAAGGTGGTAATTGATGCTCACAAAAACATATCCGCTATTGGTAAAAAGCTTTGCTTTGGAACCTACATTTTTTTATCACCGGTTTTCCAATAACCACCATGAATATAAATCATCACCAGACGATTGCCTGAAAATAGTATCGTTTTATAGACATCCAAACTCAGCAGATTTTGGTTAACGCCTGAAATAGTTTTGTACGCTATGTCATCGTACTTGATGTAATTGCTCTGAGCTTTCTCAAAATACGTTAAGCAAACTATGATTGCAGTAAAAAGTATTTTTCTCATACCTTTACTCTTTTATAAATTTTGAAGTAAACAACTGTCCTTTTTCATCCTTCCACTGAATGAAATAAATGCCGGTCGGAAGTCCCGAAATATCAATATTATTGCCAATCAGCTTATCTTGCAGTATTATTTGACCAATTGAATTCGTAATTTGATATCTAAGTGCATGATTGTTATCGGTTTTTATGAAAAGTAATGATTGGCTTGGGTTGGGATAAACATGTAATCCTTCAATATTACTAATATCAGATAAGCTGGTTGCAGTACATAAATTGTCAAAGAAATCAATCGTTCGGGCACAATGATTCGAAAATATCTCGTGTCCGCCATAAGCAACGGATAAAAGGCTCAATACTTGATTTCTCTTAGCGTTACTAAGGGCAGTTAGGCTTTTCCATTTTGATGGATTGTCCATGACCATTGCTTGAATAGTAGAAGGTGAAACTATAAGATACTTTTTATTATTCAGGCATTGATTACTGACCAAATCATTATAAATTGCTATGGACTCAGATAAAGTAATACCGCTTGAACGCATGAAATACTCAGGATACAATGGCATTTGTTCGTTCATATAATATTCTGTACAAATTCCTCTGCTCAAAAGAATATTGTGATTGTCTAATGCCTGACTATTGCCGGAACTGCCAATCATTTCGTCATTTGGCATTACAGCGAAGTAAAAAGGTACATTTGACACGCTCACCAATGATGACTGACTGGAAGCAATATAAATGGCAGCCGCTTTACAATTAAAAAAATAAGAGAAGTTGCCTGAAAATGAGCCACCATTGGAGCCCCCCCAGCCAAACCAAGGGGTTTGAGGGTTTATAAGACCTCTATTTCTAAAAGTATCTGTAATGGTAATATAATTGGCATAATCAGGATTTAATATCGAGTCATAAGGCCTGGGCTGCCAGGTAAAATTTCCACTTCCATCGGTATCAAAATTGATACTCCGTTCTTCACATTCACTAATAATTACACCATAATTATTTTGTACCAATTGCTTTACTAAATAATATTTATCATAATTTTCATTCCCGATCAGGTTTGATGCTTGTCCGCCTCCACCGTGAAAGAGAAACACGATACCTTCGTTGTTGTAGTTAAGATTATAATAAACCTTTTTTAAAGTATCTCTGCCTCTTATTTGTTCAAAAGCCAAAAAATTGGCAGGTAATGAAGGATTTAAGTTTGCCGTTATGGTAAGATTGCTATTGGGCATAACAAATCGAAACCACCATTCCCGTTTGTCTGTTACGGTTTGAACCGGCACAGATAGAGTCCAGTTGGCAAATGTTTCATTATTGAGTAATTCTTTACAATACACGGTTACCGTGTCGCCTGCCTGAAATGATCCTGCGCCATATCCATTAATGACTGTCAAGCTATAGCTTTGTCCAAATACAATTGAATTATTAAAATTGGCAATTATAATTAGAACAAGAGCCAATTTATTTTTCATACTTTTATCCTTTTAAATTTATATGGATTTGACTTGTTGATTTCTAAAAAGTTTAATCTTATTCAAATTTGCACACAACGGCTTCGGGCTCTGCGTTTGGCTGGGTTTCGGAGCATCCTGGAAGCTTTGGGAATCAACCAGTGCTGAACTTGATATGCAATACAAAACTTTATTTAATCACTAAATCTGCCTTTCTGGCAACTGCTCGTTGGCAATAATCATTCTTTTATTATTTTTCCAGACCATATTTTGCCATTTGTCAAACTTATTTTTGCGACATAGAATCCATTTGCCAAATCATTAATTGAGATACTGATGTTATCGGTTGTCGGATTTGTATTTCTTACTACTTGTCCATATATATTAAAAATTTCAATTTTTGAAATTTGTTTGTCTGACCTTATATTCAAAATGTCATTACATGGGTTAGGAAATAATTGAACAAAATTTTCTTGGTCAACTTCTTCTTGGTCAATTCCCGTTGAACATTGTAATTCATTAATATATTTCCAAATATCATCATTTACATTAGTTAATGGATTGATAGGATCTTCACCCAGTCTTAACCAAATTAAATTTTGACTTGGTACTATGTTTAGGATTTGCCCGCCTCCTCCTATTGCAGAAATCATATCGGCTGGAGCATTCGGAAATAGGGAACCGGGAAATACAATTTGGAAATTCGGAATTGGAAGCATAAAAGATGGTTTTCCATTCAGATACCATAAATAACCGTAGGACTGATTAAGGGTTTGTGAGGTATTTACCATTTGATTAAAATAAGCTGTATCAGTCATAATTTGATTACCGTTCCAGTTCCCTTTATTCAAAATTAAAATACCAAACCTAGCCATACTTCTTGCGTTACTAAAAAAAAAGTTGTTATAGTCAAATTGAAGAAAAAAGCCTGTCATTCCTGTCGGGTTCAAAAGTTTTTGTGTTATATAATTGTTTATAGTCTGTCCTGTAATATTTTCAATCACTTTATCAAGAAGGGTATATGGTGCGTTGTGATAAGCCCAACGTGTTCCTGCTTCCGCTTTATAAATTAAACAAGTATCCAACGTACAAAAAGGGTCAGAAACCCCTTCATCCAGTCCTGATGTCATGGTAAGTTGGTGTCTTATTGTTATTTTTTCTTCTTGTTGCGGTGTGCAAGCTGTCCAACCTTGTCCAAGGTATCTTGATGTAGTGTCTGAAATAGACAAACGCCCCTCTTGTTGTGCCAGTCCAACCATAAAAGCCGTTATGGTTTTACCTGCCGATGCCCAAATCCAAAGGTCTGATTGTTTAAACGAGCCAAAATATTTTTCCAAAATAATTTTCCCATCTTTGAGCAAAATAAATGCTCTGCTATTATTGGTTTCTAAGAACGTGTACAAATTGTTAATCTTTATTTGACAATAACCCAATGATTGCGGAGAAATAGTATCCCATGCATTACTTGTAGTTGGAGGGAAATAAAGCGATTGGGCCTTTCCGTTCACTAAAACGATTAGCGCGCAAATAAAAAAATAAAACTTATTCATAGTTATTGATTTTGGAATGTGGTATTGTATATGTAAATGAGTTTAGTCAAATGTGGCGATTCTTCAATTCACAAGTGTCGTTAAGTAATTAAAGCCAACGTTCTGGTGCTTGGCGAAGGTGGCAATTTTCACCACAAATGTATCTGCGAAACATCGAACCGCTACTTTTACCAAACTCGTATTACCTTTTTATAATTTTACTTTCACCAATGCTAAACAATTTTCGCTATTTATATAATTACTTTCAAAATTAGTCCACTCCTCTATTGTAATACCTATTTTAAATGCTGATTGCTTCAAAGTATCAATATTCAAGTCTGTTCTACTAGTAGTATTGCTGACCATATATTCAAGCAGTTTGAACATTCTTTGCTGTCCTATAATTTGCTCAAGTCCAACCAATAACATTGGGTAGTAATTGTAAAGGTGATTTGTACTTATGTCTGATTTAACATTTATTAATGGGGTGTATTTGTTCATTAATGCCTCCTCTGTGAGATATCTTTGGTGCAAAAACGCTATATATTTTTCTTGCCCGAAGAATTTTTCTATAGCTTTAAGGCAAAGGTATTCGGCAAAGCTTTCGCTGTAAAATCCCCAAAATTCATTGTCTGCCTTTATTTTTAATCCAAAAAAATTGTGTGCCAGTTCATGACTATAGATTCTAAAAGCGTTGATGTCAGATATTTTTTTTGTCTTTAAATCTACTTGCTTGCTTAGTACGTTCAAATCTGCAACAATACAAGGATAAACTACAAAAGCCCATTTCTCATATTGACTTTTATTCCCTATTGTAAATATCTGCGCCAAGACAGTAGGTTGAGTATAGCTTGTCTGTAGGATTTGTGAATAAAATACCTTAATACTGTCTAATGAATTGTCTAAAATATCTGCCTCAAATTTATTTAACTGACTATTTAGCAGGAAGGTATTTTTCAATTTTATAAAATTGTATTTACCGGCATACAACATAATATCATTCGGTTCATTGGCTCTAAAACTTCCCCTTCTTGCTCTGAGGGGGGCAGATCCTCCGAGATAAATACTTTCACAATCATTGCAAACGACATTAATATCATATTCATATTTTGTTGTCGTGAAATTATTTATTCTATCCACTAAGATTGGATACCATAACGCTTGGTGGGATGCTCTTAATACATTATTTTTTATTGCGATTACAGACATTCCGTCACCTGATGCGGTTTCTTCATTTACTTTATATGTAGGGAATGCTCCAGTGTAAGAAATTGAAATTTTAGCACTTAGTAACAAGGTATCGATATTTGGAATTATCCCAATTCCTGCAGCCAGAAAGGAGGTCCTTCCTGGAAACCCCCAATCAATATTGTAGCCAGTTGATTTGTTATTTATTTTTAGGTCTTTGATATTAAAACCCCTATTAAGACAAATTGAAAGATCATTTAATTTGGGAAGATTACTAATTGTAAAGTCGCAAGTAATTTGTCCACTAGATAAACTTAAATAAACATTACCTTTTAGTTTTGGTGCCTGTCCCAAGACAACAAGACTGAATAAGAGCATTAGGAATATCAATACATTTAATTTCATATAATATCTCTTTGAAATGATAGTTGACGCTGTCATTCACGCAACATAATTGCGTGATTACTCTAATTTATGCAACCCTTCCAAAACAATTTCATCTCACTCACTCCTAAATTTTCCCGAAAATAAAAAGCCACCATGCACTTTCCTCACAGCTTTATAATTTTTTTATTTCCCCACTTTGGTATCTGGCATCTAACTTCTGACATCATTTAGCATGCTCCAATATTTTAATATAATTAGCTCGCTCATAAGCAGTTGGGTCCGAAATATGCTGCTGGCTCATGGCACCTTTGAAGGCATCAATAGAGGCGAAGCCCATCATGTCCATCCAGTTTTCTAGCATTTCATTCATATCTTCTAAATGCCGAATACCATATTTATATAATGCAGAAGCAGTCATTGCAATATCCGACCCTGCTAAAATATATTTTATTACTTCCTGCGCACCCTGCACACCCGTTGTAGCCGCCAGTGAAACCGGCACACGCCCATACAACATGGCGATCCAGAGCAAGGGCAGTCGAATTTCATTCGGCTCGCTGTATTCTAAATTGGATAATAATTTTAAGCGGATGATATCAAAATCGGGCTGGTAAAAACGATTGAACAGCACCAGTGCATCCGCGCCCGCATCGCTTAATTGATGCGCCATATTGCCCATGGCACTGAAGTAGGGATTTAATTTAATCGCAATCGGAATATTTACTTGTTTTTTTACTTCTTTTACAATATTGATATAACGCTGCTCAACATCGGAACTGGTCAATCTGATATCTCCAGGAATGTAGAACACATTGATTTCCAAGCCGTCTGCGCCTGCTTCTTCCATCTGTCGCGCATAATCTTTCCAGCTATCAGTTGTAATGGCATTCAGGCTGGCTATGATAGGAATATTGACTCTTTTTTTAGCTTGATAAATGATTTCTAAATATTGAGTCGTTCCGACATGATATTCATCCAGGTCGGGGAAATAATCACTAGCTTCGGCAAAAACATTGGAAGTAGCCCGCAATGCTCTTTCATATAAAGCGTTTTCTTTTTGTATTTGTTCCTCAAAAAGAGAGAATAGTACTACTGCGCCCGCACCGGCATCTTCCATTTGTACGATATTGCTCACCTCTTCTGACAAAGGGCAAGCCGACACCACAATCGGAGAGCGCAATTTTAAACCCATGTAATTTGTTTGTAAATTCATATTCAAGATTTTTAGATGCCAGATGCCAGACTTCCCACATCACGTGTTTATAGTACACTGATTTTTATGATAATTTAGAACACTTTTATGATTTTTATAGCGCCTATCACTCCATTCCTTATTCCAGATGCCAGATAAGAAGATCCCAGATACCAGACTTTCCAAACGCGCCCATACTCCAACCTCTATCAACTTATTCCCCTATTCCCTTATTCCCTTATCAGCAAATTAGCAAATCAGCACATTATTACGCCACCGGTGCAAATTCCTTCGCGCTATATGTTGCCATTTCCTCATACGTTTTCCATCGTAGATTAGTTAGTTCTTGTGCTAATTGCATGAGTCGTTCGGCTTCCTCGGGATTGGTGCGGGTCAAAATTTTATACCGCAATTCATTATATGCATAATCGCGTAAAGCCATAATCGGTCGCGGCGAATCGAGCACGAATGGATTTTCGCCTTTTTTGCGCAATACCGGATTGTACCGAATCAGGGGCCAATAGCCACTTGCCACCGCCAGTTTTTGCTGGGTCAAGCCCTTTTCCATGTCAATACCGTGTGCGATGCAATGCGAGTATGCCAGAATAATTGACGGACCGTCGTAGGCTTCGGCTTCGCGCATGGCGAGTAAGGTTTGCTGCGGATTGGCACCCATCGCAATTTGAGCAACATAGACATTGCCATAGGAAATCGCCTGCAATGCCAAGTCTTTCTTACCCACGCGCTTGCCCGCTGACGCGAATTTTGCAGTTGCCGCAGTCGGTGTCGCTTTTGAACTTTGACCGCCGGTATTGGAATACACCTCCGTATCAAGCACTAACACGTTTACATTTCTACCACTTGCCAGCACATGATCCAAGCCACCGGCACCAATATCATACGCCCAACCATCGCCGCCGACGAGCCATACGCTCCGCCGTACTAAATGATCGGCTACAGAAAGTAAATGTTTTGCTTCGGATGTATCAATTTGTTCTAATCGTTTTTTCAAATAGGTAACTCGGGTTCGTTGCTTTACTATCTGAGATTCTGTTAATTGTGGAGATTCTATTAATTCTTTTAGAAATTCAGCACCTAAATACGGCTCTAATGTTTGTAATAAGTCTTTTGCAAGAGCTAAATGTTTATCAGAAGTCACGCGCATACCCAAGCCAAATTCAGCGTTGTCTTCAAAGAGTGAATTCGACCAGGCGGGACCTTGTCCATCTTTGTTTTTCGTCCAGGGTGTAGTTGGTAAATTACCACCGTAAATCGAAGAGCAACCCGTCGCATTCGCCACAATCAGGCGGTCGCCAAAGAGTTGGGTCAGCAATTTTAAATAAGGCGTTTCGCCGCAGCCCGCGCAGGCACCAGAGAATTCGAACAATGGTTCTAAAAATTGAATGCCATGTACCGTGCTGAAATTCACCTTGTTACGCTCGTTAATCGGCAGTGTTTCAAAAAAACGAATATGTTCTTTTATCTTTTCCAATACCTTCGCTTTGGGCTGCATATTGATGGCTTTTTTTGAGCGGTCGGTCAGGCTGGTTGTTGGGCAGACCTCTACGCAAAGGGTACAACCGGTGCAGTCTTCGGCATATATTTCGAGCGTAAATTTCGTTTCGGGGAAGCCACGGGCGTTGATTGGCGCAGATTTGAATCCGAGCGGGGCATCTTCCAAATAGGCTTCATGGTAATACTTAGCCCGAATCACACTATGCGGACATACAAAACTACAATTGCCACATTGGATACAAATATCTGGTTCCCAGACGGGTATGAGGTCAGCGATGTTGCGCTTTTCCCATTTGGTCGTACCGCTCGGATAGGTACCGTCCACCGGCATCAGGCTCACGGGAATCTCGTCGCCGCGCCCTGCCATCATCGGGGCAGTCACGTTTTGGATAAACGCCGGTGCGCCATTAGCAACAACAGACGGCAACGCCTGCTGGCTGGTCACTTTATCGGGAATGTTCACTTCGTACAAATGATCCAAGGTTGCATCCACCGCCCGGAAATTCTGTTGAATAACGGATTTTCCTTTTTTGAAATAGGTTTTTTCAATCGCATGCTTGATTTCCGCAATGGCTTCGTCTTTTGGCAACACGCCGGACAAGGCAAAGAAGCAGGTTTGCATAATCGTGTTCACCCGACCGCTCATGCCCGTTTCCCGCGCAACCGACGTAGCGTCAATGACATATACTTTTAGTTCTTTTTCAATAATGGCTTCCTGGATGGGCTTTGGCAATTCATTCCAGGCTTCCTCCGGTCCAAACGGACTATTCAATAAAAACGTCGCGCCTTTTTTCGCAAAGGACAACATTTCCACTTTTTCTATAAAATTAAACTGGTGGCAAGCCACAAAGTCTGCTTTTTGAATCAAATACGGTGCCCGAATCGGATTGGGACCAAACCGAAGATGGGATACGGTGCGAGCGCCAGATTTCTTGGAGTCATACACAAAATAACCCTGTGCATGCAAGGGGGTATTTTCACCAATAATTTTAATACTGTTTTTATTCGCACCCACTGTGCCATCCGCGCCAAGACCGAAGAACAGCGCTTGCGTCCATTGCGATTCATCGAGGGTAAAATTTGGATCATAATCCAAACTGGTAAAACTTACATCATCTTTAATACCAATCGTAAAATGATTTTTAGGCTGTGGTTTTTGCAATTCGTCGAAAACCGCCTTCACCATTGCGGGTGTAAATTCTTTGGAGGACAAACCATACCGACCACCAATCACTTTCGGCAACCGACTGATTTTTCCTTCTGAAAATACCTCCATCAATACCGTCACTACGTCCTGATACATGGGTTCACCCGCCGCGCCGGCTTCCTTCGTTCTGTCTAACACCGCAATGGATTGAACAGTTATTGGCAAGGCTCTGATAAAATGCTCTGCAGAAAATGGACGATACAAACGCACCTGCAACACGCCGACTTTTTCTCCATTTTTCACCAATGCTTTTGCCGTTTCAATGGCAGTTTCCGCACCGGAACCCATAATGATAATGACACTTCCCGCATCAGGAGCGCCGTAGTAGTCGAAAATTTTATAAGAACGTCCAGTGAGTTGAGCGAATTTGTCCATTTGTGCTTGTACAATGGCGGGGGTTTTGACATAGAATGGATTCACCGTTTCCCGGCCTTGAAAATACACATCTGGGTTTTGTGCCGTACCACGAATAAAAGGATTGTCAGGGTTTAAGCCGCGCTGGCGATGCGCAAAAACCAATTCATCATCAATCATTGCCCGAATCTGATCATCCGACAGCAACTGAATTTTATTCACCTCGTGTGAGGTTCTGAATCCATCAAAAAAGTGAATAAACGGAATCCGCGATTCCAGCGTAGCCGCCTGCGCAATCAACGCAAAGTCATGCGCCTCCTGCACGCTCGCCGAAGCCAGTATGGCAAAGCCCGTCGTGCGTGCCGCCATCACATCCTGATGATCACCAAAAATGGACAAACCCTGCGCCGCCAGTGATCTTGCTGCAATATGAAACACCGTGGAAGTCAACTCCCCGGCAATTTTATACATATTCGGCAGCATCAGCATCAAGCCCTGCGAAGCCGTAAACGTCGTCGTCAACGCCCCGGTCTGCAACGCCCCGTGTACCGTACCCGCCGCGCCGCCTTCGCTCTGCATTTCTACCACATCCGGAATGTTCCCCCAGATGTTTTTCAAGTCCTTAGCCGACCATTCATCCGCCCATTCCGCCATCGCCGACGAGGGCGTGATCGGATAAATTGCACACACTTCATTCACGCGGTAGGCCACATATGCCGCCGCTTCGTTGCCGTCTGTGGTGATAATGTTCCTTTGCTCCATTATTGATGATTTCTTTTTACAAATTCTTGTAATTAAGCGATGCGTATTTTATTTACCTATACTCAACTGTTTGATAATAAAAGGCAAAATCAAGGTAAATAGCAAAATCAATAACCATACTCTACCAGCAAAAACATTATAATCATATAATAATTTTGTAAAAGATTTACCTACCACCCAATGCCCAAATCCAAATTCAAACAATATCGTCATTCCAAACCAAAGCAAGCCGCACTGCCAAGCAGCCTGGTTGGTATAAATATGAAGCCAGTCCCGAATCAAATAAGTAAATAAAAACATCAGAATCATTAATATTAGCGTGGAAATTTGATGCGCCCTTAATTCTCCAACCCAAGCTTTATAAATTGAATTGCGCATCGCACCGTTCGCAATCGCTAAAATCATAATGCCAAACCAAGCTAAAATAAATCTTCCCATATTTTTATATTGCAATTCAAAAGCTTAGTATTTTCCATCATTGCACCATTACATTCTCCTGCACCATTTCAATCGCATGGCACGGGCACTGCTCAAAGCACACTGCGCAGCCAGTGCACTTTTCATAATTAAACTTATACCGCTTACCCGGTCCCAATTTGATAATCGCATCTTCCGGGCAGGAGCCGTAGCAACCATCGCACTCAAAGCAATTGCCGCAGGACAAACAGCGCTGCGCTTCGTATCGTGCTTCCGCTTCCGTTAATCCCGCTACTACCTCTGTGAAATTTTTAGCCGCAATCTCTGGCTGCAGATGGGCTTGCTCGCTTTGCGGTGCAAACGTCTGAAACCACACATGCAAACGATCAAATCCCACCACCGGATGCTTCGGCGCAGGCACATATGGCTTGTTGCGCAAATAACCATCCATGTAGCGCGCCGCTTTCTTGCCATGTCCCACCGCGATTGTCACCGTGCGCTCACTCGGCACCATATCACCGCCCGCGAAAATGCCTTCTGCACCAGTCATCATGTCCAAGCCAACCACCACCGTGCCATCGTCTTTGAAAGTGATACCTGGCACATTTTTGAGGAAATCCGTATCGGTATCTTGCCCCAGCGCGAGGATCAGCGCGTCGGCTTCGAGGGTTTCGTATTCGCCAGTAGGGACGGGGCGACCGTCTTCTACGCGCATCACTTCCACCGTAAACGTCGTCTGGTCAATGGATTTGATCGTGCGGAGCCAGTGGATTTTGACGCCTTCGGCGAGGGCTTCATCGGCTTCAAATTCGTGGGCGGGCATGTGCTCGCGGTCGCGCCGGTAGATGATGAGCGCTTCGTCCACGCCAATGCGCTTGGCAATGCGTGCGGCATCCATCGCGGTATTCCCGCCGCCGTAAATGGCAACACGTCTGCCGAGTTTTGGAACATTCCCCGCATCCACCTCGCGGAGGAAAGAAACCGCATCCAGAATTTGCCCGGCATCCCGCGCGGGAATCGAAGTTTTTTTACCAATATGCGCACCAACCGCGATGAAAACGGCATCAAAATTGCCTGCTTCCTTTTCCGCCAGCACATCATTAACTTTATAATTAAGGCGAATCTTCACGCCCATCTCTTCAATCCGCTGCACCTCCGCAGCAATGATGTCGCGCGGCAAGCGATACGCCGGAATCCCAAAGTGCATCATGCCCCCCGCCACCGGACCAGCTTCATAAATCTCCACCGTGTGCCCCAGTCGCGTGAGGTGATACGCCGCCGACAAACCACTCGGACCCGCCCCAATCACCAGCACCCGCTTGCCGCCCGCCGGTTTGTCAAACGCCACCTTCCAGCCCTCGGCAATTGCCTTGTCACCCAGAAAGCGCTCCACCGCGTGGATACTCACGGAACTGTCCATTTCATTGCGGTTGCAACTGCTCTCGCAAGGGTGATAGCACACGCGCCCGTGAATGCCAGGAAAAGGATTATCCTGCACCAATTGCTGCCAAGCTTCATAATACCGCCCCGACTGCGCCAGCGCCAGCCAGGCCTGAATATTCTCCCCTGCCGGACAAGCACTGTTACAAGGCGGTAAAAAATCCACATACACCGGACGCTGGGTGCGCCGCGCCCCCGTGCCCGCCGGATGCGCCCCTAAATCAATGGGTAAAGTAAGGTCTCTGGTCATTTTTGTAAGACTTTAGCGATATTAGACTGGCACTAAAGACGTTGACTTATACTTTCTTGTCTAAAGTCTATCGTCTAATGTCTATTGTCTGTGCTCTAATATCTATCATCCAAACAACAGCAATCTACACAATCTGATTTTTCAAAAAAGTGATAAGGTGGGTATGAAAAGAGTGATTTTTGTCAACATTGGAAATCATATAATTTGCACACTATAATCTAAGTAATTTATTATTGAAAAAATTTTACCATTTACTTTATAATAATTTTGTTGTTGAGCAATCGGATAGTTTTAAAGATGATTGCTCGAAATCTAATTATTTAACAGTCAAATTATCATCAAAATATTTTATTTGAACTTAAAATGGTAGTTTAACTTATTTTTCGAACGCCCAGCGCAAAAACACCGGCATTGCCTTCGCCCAGGTAGGCAGATTGTGTTGCCCGCCTTTCACCTCCACATAATGGATGTCGTCGCCTTCGCGGTAGCCCAGTTTTTTCAAGGCTTTGATCACATCGAGCGTATCATCAATAGAATCAATGATGCCATTGTTATTTCGGTCTTCTTCTTCGTCTTCGGTGCCCGTTTGCAGCCAAAATTTCAAGCCTGTTTGCTTTTGACTTTTTTCCAACAAATCATGCAAAATGCGATGCGCGTCCGGATCAGCAGGGTCAACTGGCTTGCTGCGCCACCAAAATGAACCTGAAAAAACGCCGACTTTGCTGAAAACATTGGGATGATGCCACACAATGTCAAACGCCGACAGCCCACCAAGCGAAAAACCGCCATACGCCCAATCTGCTACTTTGACGCTGCAACGATAGCGTTTTTTGATATTCGGAATCAGCTCATTTAGAATGAATTGCGTAAAAAGACCCGCCTTGGCACCGCGCTTTTTGTAATCCGCTTCCCTGGCTATGCCGTACTCGTTCATGCGCTCCTGGTTGGCGTGGATGGCTACGACTATGATTTTTGGAATATGATTTTTGGCGTACAAACTTTCCAGGATATCCGCCAGCCGGATGCTTTGCATATCTTGCCCGTCGTTGAAAAAAAGCACCGGATAAGCCGTGGACTCCTCAAAATAGCCCGGCGGCAAAAACACCTCTACGCGCACCTCGCGCTGGAGCGCTTGCGAGGGGAAATTTTCAAAATGTTGAATTTCAATGCCTTTTGCGCCGCGGAAAGTAATTCGATTGGAAATACGAGTTGCTGGTGGAACGATACTTTTGAACAATCGCATGAATGTCTTTTGTTTGAATGCGTTTTTTCAAACGATAAATTTAATCGCTTTGTTTAGAAATCCCTTACTTTTGCCTAAGTGTGAATTTTACAATTTCCTAAACCAAAAAATAGCATGAAAGAAACCTATCATCGCTGGTACTCCCACAATGTGGGCAAAGAGATGGAAATGTTGATTTTTGGCTATCAGGGCTATCCGGTTATTATTTTTCCGTCTTCGATGGGGCGCTACTACGAATCGAAGGATTTTGGGCTGACCGAGTCGGCGCGCTGGTTTATAGAGCGGGGCTTTGTGCAATTGTTTTGCCTCGACAGTATTGACAGCTATAGTTGGTACAACAAGGGCATTCACCCGGCACAGCGGGTGATGAATCATATATGGTACGACAAAATGGTGTATGAAGAAGTAGTACCAAGTATTCGCTGGAATACAGGCGTGGGTAAGGTAGCAGTAGCCGGTGCGAGTTTTGGGGGGTATCACGCAACGAATTTTGCACTCAAGCATCCCGATGCCGTGAGCCATCTGTACAGCATGAGCGGCGCTTTTGATATTAAAATATTTATGGACGGGTATTACGATGATAATGTGTATTTTAATAATCCTGTGGATTTTGTACACGGCTTGAATCATCCTGAGCTCTGGCGCATGAAAATCGTACTGGGTACTTCCGAGTGGGATATCTGCCGACCGGCGAACGAGCATTTATCCTATCTGTTGAGGCAAAAAAACATTCCGCACTGGCTCGATATGCGCGGCTGGAAAAACCACGACTGGCCCTTGTGGCGCGAGATGTTTCCGCATTATTTGAGCTTGATTTGATATAAGGAGGAGCAGTAAGCTGTGAGCGGCAAGTTGCAAGAAAAGAGCGGACAACTTGCTGCTTGTAGCTCGCAACTTCTGACTCTAAAAATATTCCTCAAAATATTTATTTGACAACCCATTTGAAATGATATATTTGCTTATGATTGAATACCGAACGCCAAAATAATTATAAATCCTTATGAAAAAAATCGGAATCCTCTTTGGATGGGAGCGCTCGTTCCCCACTGCTTTTGTAGAAAGAATTAATTCCAAAAAAATAAAGGGCATCAGTGCTGAGCCTGTGAATATTGCGCAAGTGCAACAAGGTGCCGCTACGGAGTATGCCGTGATCGTGGATCGCATTTCGCAGGATGTACCTTTTTATCGCGCTTATTTGAAAAACGCAGCATTGACAGGTACCGCAGTGATTAACAATCCTTTCTGGTGGAGCGCCGATGAAAAATTTTTTAACAATGCTTTAGCCGTTCACATCGGTGTGCCAGTACCCAAAACCGTGATTCTGCCTTCCAAAGACCGCCCCGATGATACCAAAGCGGAGTCGTTTTCCAACCTGGCATTTCCTTTGGATTGGGATGGCATGTTTGAGTACGTAGGTTTTCCCGCATTCATGAAGCCCTTCGCAGGTGGTGGCTGGAAGCACGTGTACAAATTGAATACCGTCAACGATTTTTTTGCAAAATACAATGAAACAGGGCAGTTGGTGATGCTCCTGCAAGAAGCCATTGATTTTAATTCTTATTTCCGTTGCTACGGCATCGGCGGGAAACATGTAAGAATTATGCACTATGAGCCACGCAATCCGCATCATTTGCGCTACGCAGTGAAGCACGACGTACCGGATTCTTTGATTCAGACGATGGAGGATTACACCCTGCGCTTGTGCCGAGCATTGGGCTATGATTTTAATACTGTTGAATTTGCGGTACGCGATGGCATTCCTATTGCGATTGATTTTTGCAATCCGGCACCAGATGCAGAGGTAGGCTCCGTAGGGCAAGAAAATTTTGATTGGGTGGTAGAAACTGCCGCCAATTATGCCATCGAACGTGCACAAGCGCACCAGGATGGGCATAACAACCTGACCTGGGGTACTTTTATGCAGGATGCAGTGGCAGGGAAAATTTCAGCACCCCCGGCTGCGGAGAAGAAGGTGACTAAAAAGACCAAGTAACAGAGAGAGGGAGCTAAGGTGATGGGGTAATTTTAAAAAGGTGACAAAGAAGCGGAGCATACGTCCAAAATAATATGGCACATTTTTAAAATGCGCCATATTGTTAGGCAAATAAACATACAGCCAAAAGCCGATTAAAATTGTTTTAAACAAAAAAACAGCAGGATTCATTTAGAATCTTTATTGGCTTTATAAATGGAGAAAACCATGCAAAAGGTAAAACTGGCAATCCTTGATATGTACAATGACGAGCCGAATCAGGGAATGCGAGCGATCAAAAGCATTATCAACCGATTTGATGGACAAGTGGACTGGGAGTTGTTCAACGTGCGCGCGAAGGCAGAAGTGCCAGGAATGGACTTTGACATCTACATCTCGACCGGCGGACCCGGCAGCCCACATGAAAGCGATGGACATTGGGATGCGAGGTATTTTGATTGGATGGACGCAGTTTGGAGCTGGAATTTGATACCGGGTAATCCCAAAAAGCACGTCTTTTTTATTTGTCATTCGTTTCAGATGGCTTGCATCCACTTCAAAGTAGGGGAGGTAATTCGCCGCAAATCGCGATCATTTGGCACCTTCCCAGTACACAAAACCGATATGGGCATCATGGAGCCTTTGTTTGATGGGCTTCCGAATCCCTTTTACGTAGCTGATTTTCGGGATTGGCAAGTTGTACAACCTAATTTAGAAATACTGGATGATATGGGCGCAGAGATTTTGTGTTTGGAAAAAATCCGGCCCCATGTGCCGCTGGAACGTGCGCTGATGGCAATTCGCTTTTCGGATGAAATCATCGGCACCCAATTCCACCCGGAAGCTGACCCTGATGGGATGCTCGTACACTTCCTCGATCCGGAGCGCCGCAAAACAATTGTGGAAGAACACGGCGAAAAAAAATACCTCGATATGATTGACCATCTGCGTGATTCAGACAAAATTGAACTGACTCATAATATTATTCTGCCTTTGTTTTTGAGTCGAGCGATCAGAGCAGTAAAGCGCGAAGGGGTTTTGGTATGAAAATAATTAAAGTTGAGAGGAGATGATAGCACACCTAAGACGGGAGTTCAATCAAAATTTTAAGCAAGAACAGTACGATGCGATGCTCGACTGGATCGAAGCGCAATACCACCATCGCCCGCCTTTTCATGTGTGCGAAACGCCTGTTTTTATTCCCAATGATTTGAAAAACAAGCTCTTAAAAGCTTGTGATGAAATTACGAGTTTCTTAATGCGACCGGATTTTAAAGCGTATTCTGACGGCGCGTTGCAGCCCGGTCAAGTTGTGCCAAACGAAACACCACATACCACTTTTTTGGTGATTGACTTTGGCATTTGCCAAGGTGAAAATGGAGAATTAATTCCGCAACTAATTGAAATACAAGGCTTCCCGTCGCTTTTCTTTTGGCAAAATATGGTGGCTAATGCTTACCGCCAATTCTTTGATATTCCTAACCATTTGACACATTTGTTTCACAATCATGATGAAACGAGTTATTTGAATAAACTGAAAAAAATCCTTTACGGCAATAGCGACCCGAAAGGCACGATTCTATTGGAAATTGAACCCGAAAAGCAGGGTACAGCCATTGATTTTTTTGTAGCAAAAAAACAAATTGGGTTGCCGATGGTTTGTGTCACGGACTTGAAAAAAGAAGGTAAAAGTCTCTTTTACAACAACGATAAAGGGAAGAAGATCAAGATAGAACGCATTTATAATCGCGTTATATTTGATGAGCTACTCCAGCGCAAGGATTTGAACATGGATTTTGCTTTCACCGATGACCTCGACGTGCATTGGGTGGGGCATCCCAACTGGTTTTTCCGCATCAGCAAGCATACGCTGCCGTTTTTGAAAAGCAAATACGTGCCGGAATCTTATTTCCTGAGCGATTTGACCGAAATTCCTAAAAATTTGGATGACTTTGTGCTGAAACCCTTATTTTCCTTCGCAGGCATGGGCGTGATCATCCATCCAACCCAGGCGGATATTGACAAAATCGAAGATCGCTCCAATTTTATATTGCAAAAAAAAGTGCAATATGTGCCTGCTATTCCTACGCTTGACGACCCCGCCAAAGCCGAAGTGCGGATGCTCCTTGTGTGGGAAGACGACGCGGAGCGCCCGGAATTATTGACAAATTTGGTGCGTCTCGCCAAAGCAGAGATGATCGGTGTGCGCCAGAACAAAGGCAGGACTTGGGTGGGGGGCAGCATTGGTTTTTTTGAGCAGTAGCGCCGAATGGCATTCGGCATCAGAATGTATAAATTTCAATCTTATTTTCCTTCTTCACAAACAAGCGATTTTGCTGAATTTGTACATCATCTTCTGCTTCTATGCCCTCTGGCAAAAAAATTTCAGATATTAAAAAAGATTTTAAATCATAAGCTTTCAAGCGATTTCCTTCACGGAAAAAAATTCGATTTTCCAGGATTTGAAATGCGTAGATGCCTTTTAAATCAAGGGTTTTGTCGTATTGCCCAAAATTATTAAACACCAGAATACCCAAGTCGGGGTCGCAGAGATACACCCAATTATCGCGGGCGAAGAGCTGCGTCGGTCTCGGCGCTTGGGGCAGCAGCAGGCTTAGATTTTGGCTTTCGGATAAAGTTTTGCCGTTTTGATCTACCTTTCGCAGCCGGAAAGCCGCTTGATCGTAGAGCCAAATATTACCATCATTGCTCATACCGATAGCACTCACTTGCAAGGCATTAGCATCCAATAAATTCAATTCGCCAGTTTTATTTAAAGTGCGGTCAAGTGTTATAATAATTTGATAATCTGCATAATACAAAAGTAAATTGAACGGATCGCTTGCATCCAGGTAAGTTAAATCCCCCAGAATATTATTGCTAAAACGGTACAGTTCCTTGCCATCGGGTGCGTATTTGACGACCTCGTTTTTAGGCGTGACGGCGTAGATTTGCTGGAGTTTGTCGGTGGTGAAAGCCTTCGTATGTACAGGAAGGTAGAGAATCGGCAGCGCTGGAAGTCCCGCCTGCGCAAGCAAACAGGCAGGGAATAAAAAAAAAGGAAGATAAAAAGGGACACGCAAAGCGATTACTATTTTTCAAAAGATAACGCTGTAACGCTGCCATCTGGTATGAGTCATAAAAAAGCCCTCGGACGGGGGACATCAAGGGCTATGGCTGTGAGGGAAGGATTCGAACCTTCACGAGGAGATTAGGAGCAGTGCAAGTTTGGTGGTCAACCCCTGTCGGAATTACCGGCTATACGCTGTCTTTATTTCTGAATCCCCACCCCCGAGACAAGAGGGCATGGCTGCCGAAGTTTCATCACCTCACATTGTTATGAATTGTCTCAATCTCTTTTAATTGACAATACAAATATACAGTAAAATTCCGTTTTCTTGCAAATTTATCATAAATTTTTTAAAAAAATTACAAATTAAACAATAAAACAAGGATTTAGTTGTGATTTTTTAAAATTTGAAAATAAAAAATACCCGCTTGTTGAAGTTTTTTCAAAAGCAAGAAAAAAACAGTTTTTGTGAAAAAGAGGAGCGGTTTTTTGTGAAATTGCTACATATTTAATGCTGGAAGAACTACTTACATACAGTCGTTACAAAAATTATACATGGGCAAATGCCGCCCGTGAAATGAATGGACCGATTGATTTTCACCTCAATGGGCTGGGAGTACAGTTAAAAACGATTAAAACAGTAGATACAAATAACGCCAGTCAAATCAGTAACTTTAGAGCTAAAATAAGAGAAGGGTTGGATCAATTGGTCACGGCTAAAAATAATGGCTGGAATGGGCTATCATTTAGTAGCACAAGATTAGATGTAATGATCCCTCCAGGCAGTGACATACATATCAATAGATTAACGGAAATAATAGGAGGAATTATTAACGATCCTGCTAAACCCCAATATAGTAGTATGAACCTTCAAATTGGTATTTTTAATGATTGAACAATTCATAAATTGGAAGAAAAATAGAAGGCATAATAGCATAGTCCGATGTTCTATGTATTATGAATTTAATTTTATTAAGATTGAAACTATAAAAGAGTGGATTCTCTACCCCGAGAATCCATTTCCGCTTATCGGCATAGCAGGAAAGTATAAGAATTTTCCTTTTTCTAAGGAATATGTTGACGCTTTGACGATAGCGGATTTTACTAATAAAAGCGAAGAATTTTTTGGAAAGCCGATTAATACTATGTTCTCAGAAAGGCTTGGTATTGGTGCCTATGATAATTTATTAGGTGTTGGATTCACTATTGACTTTAACGCTTCAAAAGTGGATTTTGTGCCTTATTACAGCCGATT
>CAZGJN010000008.1:0-107538 GCA_964526645.1 uncultured Saprospiraceae bacterium | reverse complement strand
TCTCTCGAAGCTCTTTTAAGCAAATTTTCATTTTATGCACAAAATCATTTCTCGACTCTGCGCCTTGTGCTTCACCATAATTCAGCGCCGGAGCGGTTCCTGAGCGTGTCAATTGACCTGACAAATGCTTCCCTGCATAATTATTGGGCAGTTGTTCTGCTATATTTAGTATCATGACTGAAAAATTTATCAGCCGCTCTTCCAGATCGAACGATCGTTTTTCCATGTGTGTAAACTTATTTTATTAAACCGCAAAATGTAAAACACTAAATGTAAAATGTAAAAGTTTACGCGCTGCCCACTTTTGCGGTTTTACATTTTACATCTTGCGGTTTTGCGGTTTCTAAAGGTTTTGCGGTTTCAATCCTCCGAATCGCTTCTTCAAATATCGCTCCATCGCTGCATAATGAAATTCTTACAAATCCATCGCCCTGCGAACCAAAAATGCCGCCCGGCGTAATAAAAACATTTACTTTGTATAATATTTCATCCGATAATTCATAGCCATTTTTATAATAACTCGGAATTTTCGCCCACACAAACATTCCAACCTGCTCGGTTGAGTACGTGCATTCCAATAAATCCAATAGTTCAAACACCTTTTCCCGGCGCTCGCGATAAACCGCATTCAAAGATTGATACCATTCCGGCGGATTTTGTAAAGCGCGTGCCGCCGCCATTTGCACCGGCTTGAACATCCCCGAATCCATATTGCTTTTGAAGCGAATCACGTCTTGTAAAAATGCTGCGCGACCTGCGAGCATGCCCACGCGCCAACCTGCCATGTTGTGCGATTTGCTCAGCGAGTTCAATTCCAGTGCTACCTCCTTCGCACCTTCCACCGCCAGCAAGCTCGTTGGGTGCTCATTCAGAATAAAAGCGTATGGATTGTCATTGCAAAGTAAGATGTTATGCTGTTTGGCGAAAGCCACCAATTCCGAGAAAAAGCGCTGCGGCGCTTGGGTTCCCGTTGGCATGTGCGGATAATTCACCCACATGATTTTCACCTGACTCAAGTCTTGTTTTGCTAAATCGTCTAAATCCGGCAACCAGCCATTCGCTTCATTCAATTCATATTCAAGCGGTTGTGCACCTGCCAGCGTCACTGCCGCGCGATAGGTTGGGTAGCCGGGATTCGGCACCAGCGCTACGTCACCTGCGTCGAGGTACGTCATACAAATGTGGACAATGCCTTCTTTCGAGCCAATGAGTGGGAGGATTTCGGTATTCGCATCCAGATTTACGTCAAACCAGGTTTTGTACCATTTGGCGAAAGCCTGGCGCAGTTCGGGTACGCCCTGGTAACTTTGGTAGGCATGGTTATTGCGATGATTGCTGTATTTCGATAATTCATCAATCGTTTCTTGGGAAGGCGGCAAATCGGGACTGCCGATGCCGAGGTTGAGCACTTCCTTGCCTTCCGCGCGCATTTGTGCGATTTCGCGGAGTTTTTGCGAGAAGTAGTATTCTTGGATGCCGTCGAGTCGTTTGGCGGTTTTTATTTGTAACATAAAATATTTTTTAATAGGATAATGGGACACTGATTTGGCTGATGATTAGGATTTTTTAAGATTTAATCAGTCAAAATCAGTTGCATCCCAATAATCAGTGTACTATCTCAATCAAAATGCTTTCCTTGTTTGTAAATGCCCAGCACTTTTAAATCGTGCGTGATGGGGCGAATCGCTTCAATCGCCTGCTGATACGTCAAATCGCCATCCATGACAAAATCGAGGAAAAACAGGTATTCCCAGGGTTTGCCAATGATCGGAGCGGATTCGATTTTGGTCAAGTTCGCATTATACGCCGCCAGCACCGCCAATACTTTATGCAAGCTGCCAATGGTATGATCCACCGCAAAACAGAGCGATACTTTATCAGAATTGGTTGGTAGTTTGCTGCGATTGATGGGTTGCAGTAGCAGAAAACGGGTATAATTTTGTTTATTGGTCTCAATGCTGTGGGCAAGGATTTCCAGGTCGTACATTTCGGCAGCTAACTCGCTGGCAATGGCACCAACGCTCTGCAAGTTATTTTCTAAAATATTTTTGGCACTTAGGGCGGTATCCTCCGTTTCAATCAAGCGAATGTGCGGAAATTGGCGGAAATACTCGCGGCATTGTTCAATCGCAACTGGGTGAGAATGAACCTCTTGTAAATTTTCAATTGTTTCCCCCGGCAACGCCATTAGGTTTTGCTGAATCCGCAAATACACTTCGCCGATGATGCGTAATTTCGATTCGTTGATGAGGCGATAGTTGAATAAAATCGAACCGGCGATGGTATTCTCGATTGCCATGATGCCGAGGTCGGCTTCTTCCTGCTGCTCCACTTTGTCAATCAACTCACGGAAGGTAATGGCGGGTACGATTTCGATGGGTTGATCGTTGAGCATTTTTCGGGCGGCAATTTCATGGAATGCCCCCGCGCCGCCTTGGATGCACACGCGCGTGGGCGGCAGGGAATGTGTCGGAATGTCTTGTTCGGTCGTCGTTGTCTGTATCATAATTCATTACTTTGAAACATGGCAGGTTTTCAAAATCCGCCATATTAAACTAAAAAAGCCCCGTTTTGGCGGAGCTTTCTGGTTGATTTATGTTGAAAAGAAACCAAAATCAGCCTGCTCCTTTATGCTTGGCATAAAAGTAAAACCAGTAAAAATAAAAGCATTGAGGGTTAGGGAGTATCACGTATAATTTGGTTTTTTTGTTTGAGATTTACTAAATTTAAAAAATTTAGCAAATCCTTTAGAAACGAAAAAAGCCCCGTTTTTACGGAGCTTCCTGATTTTATTTTCAACTGTTTGAACAACAAAAACCGGTCGCTCCTTTATGGTTTGCCATAAAAGTAAAAACCGAAATAAAAATATTGGTTGCTCAAATCAGCACACATTCTGAATAGTTTAATTAGTTGCAAACGTAACGATTTATTTTTTGTAGTGCAAGTGCGAGTGCTGCTTTTTTGGAAAAAAATTGAACTTTTTTGAACTATTGTACAGAAAAAGGCAAAATGAAAGTTTTAGATACAGAAAAAGCCGAATCATTTTTACAGATTGGCAAAAGGTATCAAATTCGGAAAAAGAATTATGGACATGCAAAAAATTTGGATTGGCTTATTTTGTTTTTTTTGCACTGTTTTCAATCTGAATGGACAAACCTGCAGTGGCTCAGTAGGAGATAATATTTTTTTGGATGGGAATTTTGGCAGAGGCAATGATAATGTATTGCAAACCAATCCTAACCTGGCGCTTGGCTACAACTACGTCTTTGCGCCACCGCCCAATGATGGGTCTTATTGCATCACTAACAATACAAGTTCCTGGGGTAGCTTTGCTGCGGAAAGTTGGATCAAAATCAAGGACAATAGCAGCGACCCACTGGGGTACATGATGGTAGTAAACGCCAGTTTTTCACCGGGCTTATTTTATGAAAAAACCGTGACGATCTGCGGAAATACAGATTATGAATTTTCTGCCGATATAATTTCCATGAACGACCCTACCAAAGGGAGCAATTTTATCGCTCCGAATGTCTCTTTTTTGATAAATGAGCAGGTAGTTTTCAGTACTGGCAACGTACCAGTGGATGCCCGCTGGCATACTTATGGCTTTACTTTCACGACCGAACCGGATGCCACCGACATAAAACTATCCCTGCGCAACAATGCACCGGGTGGTTTTGGTAATGATTTGGCGCTGGATAATATTACCTTTCGCCCCTGTGGGCCTACCGTCGTGCTGATTGACACAGCCGGTTTTTGCACTACAGAACGAGATATCGTCATCAATTCTCAAGTGATTGGCACCGCATTTAGCAACCCTGTTTTCCAGTGGCAGCAGAGTAGTAATGGGAATACGAACTGGATGGATATTCCGGGCGAGACAAGCCCTCTCCTAAATTTGAGCAACCCAGCGGATGGGCAGTATTTTCGGTTGACCGTGGCGAGTTCTGCTTCCAATTTAGCACAAACAAATTGCCGGATCGTATCCAATCCAACCCGCGTGACCTACCAGCCGGAGCGGGATACTATTTCGATAACGATTTGTAAGGGAGATACGATTTTTATTGACGGACAGCCTGTTTTTCTGGATCGTGTGCTGGATGTCACTTCCAGGGCTTTGAATGGTTGCGATAGCGTAACTACTTTTGTTATCACAGTAGAAGATTTATCTAACTTTCAGATCGCGGGTAATGCGGTGCTTTGCAAGGGCGAAACGGATACGCTTTCTGCCGGGGCATTTGAGCGCTACGCCTGGTCGGATGGATCGAGCTTTCCGAATTTAGTTGTATCATTACCAGGAATTTATGCTGTCACCGTTACTTCCTCAAATTTCTGCATTGCGCAGGATACCATTTTGGTAGTAAATTCTGAAATCAGCGATTTTCAAATAACTGCGCAGCCTCCACTTTGCTCCTACAGCAGCGATGGGATGATAGAAATTGTGTCCGTGCAAGGCGATTCACCGCCCTACCAGTATTCGCTGAATGGGCAAGCCTGGCAGCAAAATCCGAAGTACACTAATTTACCCGGAGGGCGCTACGAGTTGCTTGTGCAAAATGGAAATGGTTGTAAAAAAATAGATTCGCTGACGCTGAACCTGCCGCCCTCATTTGCCGTTCGGTTGGATTCCCTTTTGATAGTCAACCTGGGCGATAACATTGCTTTGAAAGCCATTAGCAAGGCAAAAATCGCGCGCTACGATTGGCAACCGGAGGCGGTATTGAATTGTAAGGATTGCCCGGAGCCTGTCGCCAAACCCTTGCGTAGCACTACTTTTCACCTCATTGCCCATAATGACAATGGCTGCGAAGCAAGGGATTCAATTACCATTTTGGTGAACAATCAAATGCGGGTTTTTGCGCCCAATGTTTTTTCTCCAAATGCCGATGGTATCAACGATGCGTTTCGGCTTTTTCCTGGCGCAGAGGTGGCAGCAATATTGTGCTTGGAGATATTTGATCGCTGGGGCAACCTCGTTTTTTCTGCTGAAAATGAACCTTCCCTTGCCATGGATTTGTTTTGGGATGGCAGTTTTAAGGGGAAAGATGCACCAAGCGGCATCTATGTTTGGTCGGCTCGAATCCAATTTATTGATGATACCATGGCACAATTGCAAGGGGATGTAATGCTAATCCGATGATGTTTTTCTGTTTTTGAATAGCAAAAAAACAAGGATACCAAGTCCTGTGAGTGCCAATCCTACCAATGCCTGGATGGGGCGTTCTATGAGTGTATTCACAACAAAAGCCCCCGAAATGCTGACAAAAATGAAAGGGATAATCGGATAAGCCCAGGTTTTGTAGGGGCGCTCGGCTTGTTTGCGCTTGACTCGAAAAATAAAGATGGAAGCACCTGCCAAACCCATAAACAGAATGTCCATGAAGGTGACGTAGGTGATCAAATTTTTGAAGGTACCCCAAAACAACAATAGTAAAATTGCCCAAACTGCTTGGACGATCATCGCATTGGCAGGCGTACGGAAGCGCGGATGCACCTGCGCCAACTGCTTTAAAAAAATGCCATCTTTTGCCATTGCAAAATAAATGCGGGGCGCGCTCATGGTATAAATGCCAATCGTGCCAAAAACTGAAATACCGATAGCGATAGCTACCAATTGCCCACCAAACGAGAAAACAGTACCGATAGCAGTGCTGGCTACCGTTGTGGTTTTTGCAATATCAGGCAAGGGCAGCAGGAGCATGTACGCTAAGTTAATCGAGAGGTAGGCAAGCGTGACAATCAGCGCGCCCAGCAGCATCGCGCGGGGTACTGTTTTGGAAGCATTGATGGCTTCACCTGCGAGGTACGAAGCATGGTGCCAGCCACCAAATGACCACAACACGCCAATTAAGCCAATGAGCAGGGCACTACCCAGATCGGGCGGGGTATTTTCCATTAAGGAGAAATGGAGCTGCACTTTTGCCGGATCATAAAAAATAAACCCTATTGCCACAATAGCGAGCATTGCCAGTAATTTCAAGCCTGTAAAAATATTAGCAAGCCACTGGCTGATGTCTATTCCAATCACATTGATTCCGGTTAGTCCAGCTATGACAATTATGGCAAGTATCATTTTCCCATTGGCATCTAAGGGGAAGAAAAAAGTCATGTATTCAGCCAGGGCTACACCCAACGCTGCTAATGCACCTGTATTGATGACCAGCAGCGTAACCCAGCCAAATAAAAACCCTACCCAATCACCATAAGCTTCTTTTAGAAAAACATAGACCCCTCCAGCTTTTGGGAACATACCGCCCAGTTCAGCGAAGGTCAACGCACCAGTCAGGGCGATTAGTCCTCCTATTGCCCAAATAAGTAGCACTAAGCCATGATGCGGTACTGCCTCCACTACCTGGTAGGGCGTAACAAAAATTCCCGAACCGATGCTCGATCCAACGGCAATCATCGTGAGGCCATAGAGCGTCAGTTTTTTATTAAGCTCTGTCATAAATATTAGTGAGGCGGTGAAGTCGCTATATCATCGCGTGTTTCAAAAAAGCCATTTTACTAAAGGATAGACGATAAAAACGTTGAGCAATATGGATAAAAGATCCAACCAAAAGCCAACTTTTACCATCTGCGAAATTTTGATATGCCCGCTGGCAAACACAATAGCATTAGGTGGAGTGGACATCGGCAGCATGAATCCGGCACTCGCCGCCAGGGTTACTGGAATACATACTTCAAAGGGGTTCATACCCAAACCCTGTGCCATGGCGCCTACCACTGGTAAGAATACGGTCACTTGTGCTACATTCGACATGATCTCCGTCAAAAATACAGAAATCGTTACTAAAGCCGCCACTACAAGCCATTCCGAATATTGCGTATTCGCAAACTGGTCGCCGATAAGCTGGATAATCCCTGTTTTTTCTAAAGCATCAGCGAGGCTAAGCCCCCCGCCAAACAGCAACAAAATACCCCAGGGGAGTTTTTCGGTATCCCGCCATTCCAGCACATTATGCCCTTTTTTAAAATTGATAGGAATCAGGAATAGCGAAACGGCAGCGATGATGGCAATTACTTCATCAGACAGCTTCAAATAAGGGGGCTTCCCAACTTGTTCTACCGTGAATAGCTGAAGTTTTCCAATCAAAATATCCACATAAAACCAATCAACAAGTTGGACTAAAGGCACTCGCAGCATCCAAAGGGCCGCAGCCCCAATAAAAACAATCAGGGTGCGCTTCTCGCCCTGGTTCATTTTTCCCAACCGACCCACCTCTTCTTTTATCAATTGCGCAGCGCCTTCCAATTGTCCTAAGTTGTTGCGATACATTATTTTGACAATCAAGAAGTAAGAGAGAAAGACCATTACAAGCGAAAAAGGCAAAGCTGCTAAAATCCATTGCATAAAGCTCACTTCATAGTCAAACGTTTCGCGCATGTAGCCAGCTGCCACTACGTTGGGCGGCGTACCAATGATAGTAGCCATACCGCCGATACTGGAGGCGTAAGTGATTGCCAATAAAATGCCTAATGCAAAAAATTGCTTATTTTTATCATTATTGTCTGAGCTTTCGCTGGTGAGCAGATGAATAACAGATAAAGCGATGGGCAGCATCAACACCGTAGTGGCAGTATTGCTAATCCACATGCTTAGGAAAAAAGTAGCCAAGAAAAAACCAAGAATAATTCGATTCGCATTAGTGCCCACCAGTTTTACAATATTCAAAGCGATGCGCCGGTGCAAGTGCCACTTTTCCATAGCCAATGCAATGACAAAGCCTCCCATAAAAAGATACACCACAGGATTGGAGTAAGGCGCGGTGGCGTCTTTGAGCGTACTTACTCCCAGCAAGGGTAAAAAAATAATGGGCAACAGCGCTGTTACAGGCAGGGGCATAGCCTCCGTAACCCACCAGGTGATCATGAATGCGGCTAACGCTACCACTTTCCAGCCTTCGGGATTCAACCCCTGGGGTACGGGTAAGCATAGCATCAGCACAAATAACAAAGGACCGAGGAAAAGCCCAATTTTTTTTTCAGAACTCATGGCTTAGCATTATTTTCAATTGACTATAACGCATTGGCAGGAGCTGCCTGATTTTCAAATCTCACACAAAGCGTTTTTCAAATAAAATCAACATTTGCCCCTGTTTTATCATTGCACCTGGGTTGTCTGGTTTTTATTGACATCCTCTTGCTTCTTCAATCGGACGCTATTTACTACCCATTCCCCTACTTGTTTGCCTTGTTCTACGCCATTATTAATGGCAGGGCGGTAGTGGATGCCTCCATACAATCGGCTTATAGCAGCTTCTGCCGAAGCATCAAAAAAAGAATCGAAGGAACGAGCAGGTAAGCCAAACTCCTCCTCCGTGTTGTCCGTAAATGCAAAATGATCACCGAAAAGGGAAGTTAGGGCAGTAGCGGCAGCGCTTGAAATGACACTATGCCCGCTGGTATATTCAGGGAAAGGAGGCGTTTGCAATAAAGGTCGCCAGTCTTCATCAATGTATTTATTGATTACCGTTTCGGGGCGGATGAGGTTGCTCCGGTATTTTTCATCCCAACAACTAATAAAGCCATCAGCCAGTGCAATAGCCACCAGGGCATACGCTTCGAGGGTTTTCATAAAATCAGCATTCGATTGTGTAGCTGCCAAGCGAGTGATATTGATCCAATGCCCGCCGGGGGTTATTTTTTTTGTAGCATACATAACGTGCCCCACGTTGTGCGAAACATAGGGGTTGCAATCCCAGAACTGAGCGATCGCCTCGCGCTCTTCTCTATCGGCAGCATCCAATGCCTGGTAGGTTTCCATGGCTTCTCGCATAAACCTGCTGTTTTTATCTGTGCTAAAGGCGGTCGGAGGTTTCGGTTTGAATTGCTGCGCCGAATCGAGTGTGAAAGGCCGAATCAAATTCCATGAAGGCTCGATACCATCCATGTAAGCGGGCGGTGTCGGTTGCCAGGTAGCAGGGTCTTCCTGGATGGTGTACTTCGGATAGGATCGAGTTTCTTTGTACATATCTTTGTTCGCCCAGTTGAGTATGTGTTTTGCTACCGCATTTCCATAGGCGATAGAGCGCTTGGCTACCGATGCCGGGATGCCCTTGGCAATCATTTCCTCTCGGATTTGCTGATGAAAAGTTTCTATCTTTTCTTCAGAAAAAATCAAAGCTTTGCCCACTACCAACATCGCTTCTACGCTTGCTAAGGCATACGCATACTGCTTCCCTGCTTCTGGTTGAGGAGGTGCTTCCAGTCCATTTAATTGCCCTGACAAACTCAGGTTTTCAGGATGGGCTGGCAGCGCGGCTTCGTATCCGGCTATGGCGGCATAGGCATAGATCCGGCTGGCTACTGGCGGCGAGAATATGTCATATACAATTACATCCGTCAGTTGTTTCATCGCGCGATGATAAAACTCAGGATTGGCAGCTTTTTTCTCATAATCAGAAGACGGCTGCTTGCAGGACAGGACGACTGCAATTACAACAAAAAACAATAGCCTCTTTTTCATCTTGCAATAAGATTTTTATTTTAAAACCCGAAGCTACTAAGTAAAAACTAAAATGTGAAACAGCAAAACGGAAAATGTCCGCGCCAGACTGGTATCGGCATTTAAAAATGGATGAATGCCTTCTTGCTTTTGCAGCAATGGATGGGCTGCTGGCGGCTTGCTTGTAGTTTAATTATTTAATAATACATAATTTACATACATTTTACAAATATGTTTCAATTTGCATCTAATTTAGCAAAACATAAGCAGATAAACCCCTTACGAATATTGAGATGCAATGAAAAGAGAACTCGACATCGTCATAATCTCCGATGTGCACTTGGGTACCTATGGCTGCCATGCGAAGGAATTACTCAATTACCTGAAGAGCATCAAGGTTGGAACGCTTATTTTGAATGGTGATTTTATTGACATCTGGCAGTTTCGTAAGCGCTATTTCCCCAAAGAGCACATGCAGATCATCCAGCGCATCCTGCGGATGGCTTCGCGAGGTACCAAAGTCTATTACATTACGGGCAATCACGACGATGCGCTGCGCCGCTACTCCGATTTTTCATCCGGCAACATCCATCTGCGCGACAAACTGATCCTTCAATTGAAAAATAAAACGTACTGGATTTTTCATGGCGATATTTTCGATGCGTCTATCAAGTATTCTCCCCTCATTGCCAAACTCGGCGGAAAAGGCTACGATTGGTTGATTTTGCTCAACCGCTTTATCAATAAAATTCGCACGATGTTTGGGATGCCCCGCATGTCTTTTGCCAAAAAAATCAAATACAGCGTCAAAGAGGCAATTAAGTTTGTGGATGATTTTGAAGAAACAGCCATTAACCTGGGCGCCGAACAAGGCTACGATTACGTCGTGTGTGGTCATATCCATCGCCCTCAGATGCGAACGGTGGAAACAAAGGGTAAAAAAGTCATCTATTTGAACTCCGGCGATTGGGTAGAGAGCCTCACTGCTTTAGAGTATAAATGGGGGAGATGGTCTATTTATGAATACGACGAATCGGAATACGAAGCGATTAGCTCTACCATGCACGTTCAGGATTTGAACCTTTTTAATGATGATGACGATATAGATGACCATGAATTCTCGCCGGAAGAGATTTTACTGGATTTCTCCAGAAGGATGGTGAATCAGCGGAGTAGTTTCAAATGATACTTTTTTTGCGGAGTGGGTAGTTCCTCTATTTTCTTTCAATTTTTGCGGCGATAGCTTCTATCTCTATCAAAAAGCCATGGTGTAGCTCTTTCACGGGCACGATAGCGCGCGCAGGCTTATGCGTGCCGAAAAAACCGCTATAAACCGCATTCACCCTGCTCCAAAGGGCTATATCAGCAATAAAAACAGTTGTTTTCAAAACATGATGCAGATCGCTGCCTGCCGCTTCTACGATGGCTTTGAGATTTTCCAGCGTTTGCAAGGTCTGTTCTTCAACCGAGCCCAATACTTTTTCGGCAGTGCCAGGTTTGATGGGGAGTTGCCCCGCCACAAAAATGAGCCCCTGCCATTCCACAGCCTGCGAATAATGTCCTGCCGGGGAGGGCGCATTGTTGGTTTCGATGATAGTCAGCATTGTTTTAGGCGAATGTGCTGATTTGCTATTGCTTATACAAATAAGGTTATAAACAATGGCTAATCAGTATGTTATTTTTAAAAAAAGCAACCGATTATCTTCAAGCTGTAAGATCTAAAATCACATACTCAAGGTCTGGCGGAAATAGCGCTTGTATTTGTGAACGTACTTTTTGTAAAGCCGCTTGAAGTTGTCGTACTGCGAGGAAGGATGCTGTACCCCCAGGAATCCTTGCTGTTTCATCCATTCATCGTTAAATATTTTACCAACATAACGGCTGCCATGATCGGGCAGTAGCACTACGACCAGATCTTCCGGTTTGAGCAATTTTTTGATCTGGAACACCGCCTGGAGCGCTGCGCCACTTGAATAACCAACCAACAGTCCCTCTTTTTTCGCCAACTGACGCGCGCGGTGGGCGCTGCTGCGGTCGGTTACTTTCACAAAATCATCAATGAGCCCAAACATCATATTGTCAGGAATGATCGTTTTGCCCAATCCTTCCACCTTCCAGGGGTGAATCTCGCTTTTGTCCAGCATGCCAGTTTCCCAGTATTTCTTCAGCACCGAGCCATAAGCATCCACAGCGATCACTTTGATGTTGGGGTTGCGTTCTTTCAGGTATTTGGCAGTGCCCGAAAGCGTTCCGCCAGTGCCGGTGCAGCAGATGTAGTGCGTGATTTTGCCTTCCGTTTGTTTCCAAATTTCAGGACCCGTGCTGTGGTAATGCGCCTCGGCATTGTCTAAATTAAAATTTTGCCCCAGATAGTAAGAATTAGGGATGAGGCGCGCTAGCTCTTCCGCTTTGGAATAATAAGACCGAGGGTCTTCCGCTTCCGCGTCGGCGGGGCAAACATACACTTCAGCCCCCATAGATCGCAACAGATTAATTTTTTCCTGAGAAGACTTACTGGTCACCGTGAGTACACATTTATATCCTTTCAAAGCGCAGACCATCGCCATACTGAACCCTGTATTGCCAGAAGTGGCTTCTATAATTGTACTTCCTGGCTTGAGTTTGCCTTTCCGTTCTGCTTGTTCGATCATATAGAGTGCAATTCTGTCTTTGGCAGAATGCCCAGGGTTGAATGCTTCTACCTTTGCGAGAATTGTACCAGGAATGTCTTTGCAAATCCTATCCAATTTGATCAAAGGCGTGTTGCCGATCGTTCCAAGGATGTTGTCGTAGTACATAGATGCTACTGTTTATGAGTTTGAACTCAAATAATCAATGCAAATATAAAAAAAGACGCTTTTCTCCCCAACTTTCTGGTATTTTGGACTGTATTCTTGGAGAATTTTATTCAAAGGCTTATATATCTTCGGTGCGGGCTTTTTCGCTGATAGCATTAAGACGTATCGTTGCTGCCCGAAGTGACTAATTTGGCAATTTATTGTAAAAGTTTAACATTAGAGGAAGAACAGTTGCTTTGACTCATGCCCAATTTTTTTAATATTTTGTAAAACAGTTGATGGCTAATTTCCTGTGATCAAGCATTACCTCATTTAATAAAAAACCTAAAATCCTTGCGATATGACCGATTTCAAAATGAAGGTCTCGCTGAAAGTCCGGTTGATTCTTTACCACAAAGGGCAAATACTTTTGCTAAAGCAAACCAAACCCAATGGCGGCAATTACACCCTGGTAGGTGGAAATATTGAAAATGGAGAAGCTGCCCGCCAGTGTTTGATTCGGGAAGCTTTTGAAGAGGCGGGTATCCTCTTGAAAGAACGCGATTTGCAGCTGGTGCACGTCCTCCAGAAAGTAAAAAATAACGAACAGCGGATCGTACTGTATTTCAAAGCATACCGCTGGGAAGGAGAGCTAAAGGCGAAGGAAACACATAAATTCAAAGAAGCAGAGTGGTTTCATCTGGATGAATTGCCCAAAAATCTTACAGATACGGTTCGGCAAGTGCTTGACGAATATCGGAGTGGGAATCTTTTTTCGGAGGACCGACCGAAGAAGAGCACCGGCATATTGAAAAACGAAAAAGCCTGATTGCTTTGCCACAACAAATGCAACCTATTGCCTGCTCTATTGACTCAAAATTAAGAAACCCCTGACTTAATGCGCCTTGACAGGATGATATTAGCCGATAAAAAGCCAAGTCCCAATAAAATAAACGCAATGCCTTTCACTACAAAACTCCAGTCAGTATCAAAAAATCGAAGGGTTGCCAAAGCGAGAATAAAAAGCAGCCCGATATTCACCCAGGACATGCGCCGCGCCTGAACACCATTGACCAGATAAGCAATTCCGTAAGCCAATAGATACAAGTTGCTCAACAACATTGCCAAGCCCCCAAGCCCTGAGCGACTCAGCAAGATTACCAAAAGCATAAAAAAGGGAATAAAAGCGGCAAAGTGCCCAATAATATTTCTTTTCATAAAATCTTTGAGCAGCAGATAGCCATATCCGAGCATCAAAAGTAACAACACGATAAAGTTGACGATGCCCGCCGGTGGGTCTAAATATTTACCATACAAAATTTCATTTGGCATAAAAGCACTCGTCTGCACCTGATAGGTCAAAAAAAGTAAAAAAACAGCGATGCCCGTCACCCCAAATACCTGAAAAGGAATATCTACAAATCGCCGGCTGCGGTGATACACCTGCTCTCCCAGCAAGTAAAAAGTAGAAAACAAGAGATTGGTACCCAAAAAAGAAAATTCCGAGATGCTGGTTTCAATGGTACCAAACCAACCAAATAAAATAGTGCTTACCAAGGTCCAGCCCAGTAGATTCTGTCGAATAGGTTCTGCTTGTTTGCGCAAATTCAACACTAGGTGCGGAACAACCGCTACCAGCAACAGCCAATACCAAACCGAATCTGAATCATCGCGCTGCATTGCCCAACTGGCTATCCCGATTTGATAGACAATCGCCGCCAAGGAGGCAGGGAGTAAATACATCAAAGGAATACTCAAGACCAGCCAAATCCAAAGAAAATTTTCCATCGTGCCCGAAATATGGTAGGTCTGGCTGACCAAAGCGATGCTTGCCGCTATCATGAGCATCAAAAAAATGGAAGTACCCTCCACCCAAGTGATGGAGTCTCTCTTTTTGAAATACGCATAACCATAGAAAATTTGGGCAATCACTAATGGTGCAAAGCTAAATATGGTGCGCCAAGCTTTGGGGAGGTTTTCCCAGTTGTAGGCAAAAATTAAGATGATACCCCCACTAATGAGTAATGCGCCCAAAATACCAACTACAATAAACCCAATATGATAGGCGGGCTTTTCTTCCGCTTCACCAAAGTGTTCTTTTAATTTCTCCGCTTGATCTTGCTGGATAATTCCTTTTGAAATCAACTCTGGCAACTGCTCGTACAACCACTTAATATGTTTCTTATTACTCATTGCATTGAGTTTAGGTATTTTCACAATTTAAAAACAAGGCATCTGCTGGCAGACGTTATGAATTTTTGGCATACATTTTGAAAACATTTATTTGTTGCCCCCTTTCTTCACAAAAACAAATTTTGGGGTTAACTTTAGCCGTTTGGGTAGCGCCGGCCGCAAGTCGGCGTTACTATTTTCTAGCATTGTACCCAATGTGAAACAGCGGATCGCCCTGGTTTACTACCGGTGCGTTGTTATGTCCGATCAAATAGCCATTGCGGGGTGCGTAAAGCATGACTTCTTCGGTAGCAAAAGGGTCACTGATGGCACCAATGGGCTCGCCCTTTTGGATTTCTTGCCCTGCTGATTTATACCAAAGAAATAGCCCTGGCTTGGATGCGCGCATCCAGGTTGATTTTTTGAATAAAATACTGGATTCCAGGGCTATCGGTTTGTTGATCATTTTTTTAGCAACCATCAGTCGCTCAATACCCTCTATTGCTTTTTGAATCGAAAACCCATCGTACCGCAGGCTTTCTCCACCTTCAAAAACTAACATTGTTTTATTGCTTTTTTGTACGGCGCTGCGCAAAGACTTGCGGATGATCGGCATTTCTACCAAATAAGGCGCACCAAAAGCCTTTGCTAATTCAAAGGCACGTGGATCCGCAGCAGAAAACCGAATTTGTGGATAATTGTACAAACCCTTGCCACCGGTATGAAAGTCAATGCCAAAGTCAATATGAGGAATAATTTTGCGCATGAGTAAGCGCGCTATCCGCGATGCCAATGAGCCAGAAGCGCTACCTGGAAAACTCCGGTTTACGTCCTTGCCATCGGTTACATCTCTCGAGAAGTTGATAAACCCATACACGTTTAGCAGCGGAATAGCAATGACGCTGCCACGCTCCAACTCTGAAAACAGGCGGGAAATAATTGCCTGCCGAACAATCTCTACGCCATTAATTTCATCGCCGTGCATCCCTCCAAGCACCAACATCACTGGGCCGCGGCGGCGGCTGTGAAAAACGTGTGCTTTAATGTAAATCTGGTTTCCCGAAGGCAATCTACCCACCGGAATTTTGATAACTTCTGATTTTCCGGGTGAGACAATGACGTTATTGATGATAATTGGCGCAACCATTCTTTTATTTACGAATTACGATTTTTTGTATGCGATTTTAACAATCATCATGCAAGATAAATGTTATTTATCAAATCGTACTTCGCAAATCCTTTTTCTGTTCATTCCAGGCTTGCCCGCATCGGTTCGAACACTTCTATTCTGCTTTCTAAAAACTGTACGATATTACTCGATACATTGATGCCGGTCACGTTTTCGATACCTTCCAATCCGGGCGAGGCATTTACTTCCATGATGAGTGGGCCACGGTAGGATCGCAAAATATCCACTCCCGCAATATCCAGTCCCATTATTTTAGAAGCTTGTGTCACCACAAAAACCTCCTCTTCGGTCAGCTCAACAGGATCAGCACTGCCACCCCGATGCAAATTAGAACGAAATTCGCCCTCCTTTGCTTGTCGGCGCATAGAAGCGACTACCTTGCCATTCACTACAAAAGCTCGAATATCGGAGCCTTTTGATTCTCGGATAAATTCCTGAATCATGACGCGTTCGCCTAATTGCAGCAACATCTCAATGATAGATTGTGCCTGAGAAAAAGTTTCTGCCAGCAGCACTCCAATGCCGTGCGTTCCCTCCAAAAGTTTGATGACTACCGGAAAACCCCCAATCGCATCAATCATTTCCACGAGATTTTGACCCTCGCCGGCGAAAGCCGTTTTGGGAGTATCTAAGCCGTGAGTTGTTAGTTTTTGCAGGCATCTTAGCTTGTCGCGTGTTTGAAGCAAAGCATCCGATTTAGTCGTTGTAAAAACGCCAATGGCCTCAAACTGGCTGATGACAGCTGCCCCTTGCCGGGTCACAGATGCCCCGATGCGAGGAATCACCGCATCCAGAAATCGCAGGCTTCTGCCTTCATACAGGAGCGCCGGAGCGCCCTGGTCTATCAATAAACTACACTGGGCATGGTCTATGACCTGCACAAAATGACCGCGATACAGGCACGCATTGACGAGGCTCTGCGTTGAGTATAGCTGGGGTCCGCGAGAGAGAATTCCGATATTCATACAATAGTTGATAACGATATTATTGAGCATTGAAAACCAGGCTAATGCCCGCTGACAATCGCTTTTAGCGCAATTTTACAATCTTACGGCTGGCAGCGCTAGGGCCAATACTGGTGCGAAGCGAATATGTCCCCGCTGGTAATGCTTTGAAAAATAATTCTTTTTGCAACAATCCTGCACTTGCTTCCAGCTCTTCGGTGTACCATCTTTTTCCCAACAGATCAAACAACTCAACCCGCACAGTAGCCTGCACCGGTAAGTCCAATTGCAAATAAATGCGCTCTTCAAAAGGATTGGGAAATACCTTCATGGATTCTGACAGCACATCAGACACAGCGATGCTCGTCAAGTCACGTTCGCCATTGGCAAACCAAACGCCCCAGCGCGCCCCCCTTATATTGTCAGAAACGAGTACAAAAGCTGTTGGAGGATCAGTAGATGCCTCTATTTTATTGGCATTCAGCTCGACTACGCCCACTACATTGTTGCCTTGCGTGCTGAGGGCATCAAAAATAAGGCGATCATCCTGCACCGCATAGTTGGGATAACTGACATCACTATTTTCATAAATAATGCCTACTTCATTAGTTTCCAAATTTACACCCAGTATGTAAAAAGTTTCATCAAAGGCATCCAAGTAATCAAAAGAAATAATGTGTGGCGAATTTTTGGAAAAAGTGGGATTGCCCACACTAATTCCTTCCTGAAGTCCTGAAAAAAGCTTGCTCACAAAGCCATTGCCAAAGGTGTTGGTGGCATTGTTCCAAACCTTAATAAACCCGATGTCCCAGTACTCAATGGTGCTACCGGCGTTTTGAATACTATTTTGAGCATCGTACATGACAAACTCACCCGAAAAGTCCCATTCCAAGGCATCTATAAAAACGACTTCGCCGGTTTCGATGCCTTCGGTATAAGTGGGATTGTAAACTTGAAACTCTTCACTGCTGCCATTGATCAGATCAAAAACGAAAATCTTGTCATTGATGGCATCATCAAACAAAGCAGCGATTTTTGTACCATCTTTTGAAATCGCAGCATTGTGCCAAATCGCTTCATTATTCAAAGTAGGTTGCTCGAAAGTGCCTGCCTGCCAGTCAATGACGAGAGCGTACAATTTTTTATCCTCTCCAACGTACACAATAATGCTGCCATCATCGGTGATACTGGGTTTGCTCAAAGGTCCGATATTCGAAATAGGGACGGCCACTGCTTGTCCGCTTGGCGTGACGATACTCAAAGAGCTAAACTCTTCATCAGCGTATAAAATAAATTCTTGCCCATCATTACTTTCCACCTCCTGTTCATAATCGCCGCCCTGATTACCAACGATACCCACGGTTGTAAAAGCATTGGCTGCGGCATTTACTTCTGCCGAGTTTGCACCATGCAAGTCCGTAGCCGCTTGAAGAACCGCTATGCGCAGGTCAATGAATTGAGAAGACCGCGTGAGGTAGTTCGTCAAGGCGCGATAATACACTTGCTCCGCTTTGTCTTTTCCTACCTGGGTAGCAAAAAGGAAAAATGCCCTATTGGTGATACCGCTGTTGATGTGTACGCCGCCATTATCCTGTGTGCCGGTATATTTCTGCGAAAGCCGATCTGGTTGCCAGCCTGGGTCACCGAATTTTGTACCGCCATTATTTGGATTAGACAAATCGCGCAGTGCGCCAGTTGGAAAGAATTGCGGATTGGTTATGTCTTCGCCCATTTTCCAGTCATCGCGGTCTATCATTGCGCCAAAAATATCAGCAAAGGATTCATTAATTGCACCCGATTCGCCTTGATATTCGAGGTTTGCCGTATTTTGAATAACCCCATGCGACATTTCGTGCCCTCCTACGTCCAGCGCCTTTGCCAGCGGCGCGTTAAAAGCCTGATTACCATTGCCATAAAACATCGCAGCGCCATTCCAGAAGGCATTGTCCATTTGGCTACCATCTTCTTCTACCACATTGATGAGGGAAATGATATTGCCGCCTCTGCCATTGATCGAATTGCGATTGAATTTTTGCTGGAAATACTCAAAAGCCTTGCCAGCATTGTAATGTGCCGAAATAGAGGTTTTGTTTGTCCAGGTGTTATTGTTGGAACGGACATGATCAGCAGCAAAATTATCATTCTGCGGGGAAGTATTTTGGGCATTAATCGTCCAGATAACCCCCACCGGATCATCCGGAAAAGCGGATTGTGTAGCGTTGAACATACTGCGCGAAGCATCTATCAGATAGTAAGTGCTGCCTTCTTGCCAGGTATTGATCGTACGATTGATATTGAATAAATCTTGTGCCGTAGCAGTACGTGGCGGTAGTAGCACGGGCGATTCCTCATTAGCAATAGGGTGCACAGCGTTTGATAGGCTGTGTTTATTGGTATGGCACTCATGATGGATACGACAAACTTCCGCAAACTTGTGAATGACCGCTCCGGTTTGGGCATCCACGAAATAAGCCCAGCGGTGCGCTACGTTGGGGTACAGCGTGATTGCCCAGGCAAGGCGTTCTGCATTTATATCCCGATTGGGGTGATAAATCACCAGTTCGGCGGCTACTTGCTTGCCTTCAATGAGCCTTTGCTCCCAGTCCGTCAGCGGTTTTAATGGAACTGTTTTACTAATATCCTGTATGGCGCGCTCGATGGCAGTATGGGATGAAATGGAAGGATTTACATTTGATAATGTAGGAATGGGGTAGTAGCGCCCGTTCAGCAACTGCACCTGATCGTCCCAAGCGTGAAGGATGATTTCGCCACCATATACTTCAATCCCGTAAAAGTATTGTTGTAATCGGATGTGTGTCTGTCCGAGGACATCTGTTTCTATGGATTGGATTTCAAACGCATCTTGCGGGTTTTCGATTTTTAATAAACCTTTTACAGCATCCAGATAAGCATAAGCTTGGCTTTCCACATCGTTTTTGCTACCGTAAATGGCAGGTATTTTGCCTTTGATATAAATAGGAAGCTGCGTATCGGGGGCTAATTCAACCATCAAACTTCCTTTGGAAACCAACTTATTCAAACCAGGCAGTGGCTGATAAGTGCCCGTACCAAATAAAGAATAGCTTGAGCTACTGGGTACTATAGGCTGTAAGCCCTGGATTGGCGCAATATCCTTCAGGCTAATTTGGAGATCATTTTTGGGTTTTGCGCTCAGATGCGGCTTCAGGGTTTGCGCCGTAGTGGCAAATGCGCACAGCAACAAGCACCCCAGAAGGATTTGTTTTGTCATAACACATCGGTTTTAGCGCTGCTCCTCATAGCATCCTTTTGGTACAAAACGCAAAGCATTGCTACTTTGGGCATACGCACTTTTTCACTAAAGGTTTTTTGTAATCGAAAAAAATCTGAATATCACTTTGTTTTAATCGTAAAAGCTTTGAGTCGTTGGTACAGGTTTTGAACCCTTGAGTCCAGCGTGTAGTTGGGATCACCCCAGATAGCCTGTTGAATAGTATCAGCGTGTTGGTATTTTATAAAATAGTAGGTATTCCCAGGGGAATTAATATTTAGCTTATTCATGTTCAGTGCTTCGGCGTCCATTATCAGTGCTTGTGCTTTTTTCTTTTTCACAGCAGGCAGCTCCTCCACTTTTTTTGTCAGGCTATTTTGGGCGAACAATTGACCGTTTTCCAGTAGGATAAATTCCGTGATTGCACCCGAAAAACCGCCCCCTTCACCAAAAACAAGCTGATCGGCGGGCAGTGTCTCTGCTGAGTACTGCTGGCTTTTGCAAGCGATCATAAAAAAAATGCCCAGACAAATAATGTACAAAAAATTGGTTTTCATTCAATTGTGTTTTTCTTTCTGAAAAACCTACTGACAAGCGGCAAGTTAGGCAAAACGGAGAAAAAACGAAACAGGTAGCGGCTTAATTTTTTTGTGTCTCAGGCACTCAAAATGCTATTTTTAAAGCTATTGGGATTACTTTAAGAAAACGTTAATTTTTCGATAACACTTCTTTTCAGATTTGTTTATTAACTTGCATAGTATTTTGATTCTTATCTTTCCATCCAAAAAGTAAAAATATGAAGCAATTCTTTTTACTAATGGTCATTTTTGGTTTGGTGGCAATCACCAATATACAAGCGCAATGTACAAAAAACGTCGAATCCAAGGCTGCTGCCCTGGATGCCAATATCATTAAAAAGGTAGATACAAAAACGGGCGAAGTAAGCTATCTGCGCAAAACGCAGTGCGATTATACTGGCAAAGTAAGCTACACTAATGTGGAATACTGCTCCAAAACAGGTAAATTTGTGAATGTAGCGCCCAGCCAAAAGAAGAGCTGCATCAAATCTGTAGCAAATTGCACAAAAAGCGCCGGCGCTCTTTACACTTCGATCCATTCAAATTATCCCCATTGCACGGCTGCCATGAAAGCTGCTTGTTTTCAGGCAAATGAAAAAGTAAAACTGGCACAGGCTACTTTTGTGAGCAACGACCGAGCCGTCAAGCCATAAAACTGCTTTTATACTCAGTTTTTTCATTACAAAAGTTTTTCTAAGACTTGAAATCTTGGAAAAACTCCCGTGGGTTCAAGTTCGTTTCACTTTTCAGCTTTCGCAAACGGCAGGCTGACGAAATCCACCCGCTGTTTTGCCCCTTTAAAACAATGCCCTTTGTGTCGTACAGCTCTTATAAAAACCAGCCCCTGGAGCTAATGCTTTGGTAGAGATAAAAACTTTTTAGGAAAAAGCTTTTTCGATCAAATTTCCAGAAGAAATTTGGGATGTTGATATACGGAAAGTCTACGGTATAATTGTCACAAAATGAATTATTTATGAACTAAGAAAGGAATAGAATTAATTAATGGTTGATTTTTTTAATATGTATACAAATTTACAGTTTTTAGATAAAAAAATAAACCGACCAATGTTTAGAAACGCTTTTCAATATTGAATTTAAAAAAGTAAACTTCTATTTTTTATCATGTCACATATTTAGATTTATTTGTTCAGAAAAATAGAAACGCTTTTTATTTTTTTGTAGTAGGTTCGAGCCAAAAAGGATTGCCATCGAGGGGCGTCCATTTCTAAGAACTTGCATAGAAGGGCGTAAGCAGCTATTTTCTGGCTTGGATGGTACGTTATTTCTCTGAAAATAAGGCATAGTGTTGTTCATAGTGTTTGTTTTTCCCCCTGTCAAGTCAATTGGCAGGGCTTTTTTTTTATCTGGTTTAAAAAATTAGTAAATTGGCGATCCTGAAGCAAAAACAAAAGTCATGGTAGTTGATTTAGAAAATCTTCGGCAGGAATATCGCTCCAGCCCGTTGGATATTGAGGATGTAGATAAAAATCCTTTACAACAGTTTAAAAAATGGTTTGCGGAGGTACTGGACGTAGGTTTGTTAGAGCCTAACGCCATGATCTTATCCACCGCCACGCGGGATGGAAAACCATCCGCCAGAACCGTTCTCCTTAAAGGCTTGGCAGACGATGGTTTTGCGTTTTATACAAACTACAATAGCCGCAAAGGCAAGGAAATAGAAGAAAATCCCTTTGCTTGTTTGGTGTTTTTGTGGCTGGAATTGCAGCGACAGGTGCGAATAGAAGGCATCATAGAGCGAGAGGATAGCGCCAAATCTACGGCATATTTTCAAAATCGCCCCAGGGGCAGCCAAATAGGTGCTTGGGCTTCTCCTCAAAGCGATGTGATCGAAAGCCGAACGGTACTGGAAGAAGCGGTGCGCTATTGGGAAGAAAAATACACCAATGTAGCACAGTTGCCGCGTCCTGAGCATTGGGGGGGCTATGTGCTCAAGCCTAATCGCCTGGAATTTTGGCAAGGAAGAGAGAACCGCTTGCACGATCGGCTACAGTACAGCCTACAAGAAGACGGAAGCTGGAAGATTGAGCGATTAGCACCCTAAAACGTTTCGTTTTGCAATCAAGGGGTGTCTTCCAACTCCCGACTTTTATAAATGCTTAGCAATATCTTTCAAAAGCCATCTTGAGGTTCTCTGCAATGATTTCTGCAGACCGCCCTTCGATGTGGTGGCGCTCCAGGAAATGCACCAGCTTGCCATCTTTGAATAAAGCAATGGAAGGAGAAGAAGGTGGATACGGCAGCATGTATTCTCTGGCTTTGGCAGTGGCTGACAAATCAACGCCTGCAAACACCGTATAAAGTTTCTGCGGCGTTTTGGGGTGATTCAACGCCAGCCTTACGCCTGGACGAGCATTGGCAGCGGCACAACCGCAGATAGAGTTGACTACCACGAGGGCTGTTCCTTCTTGTGCATCAAGGGCATCTATTACTTCTTCCACAGTTGTAAGTGATTGGAAACCAATGGTTGTCAATTCTTTTGCCATCGGCATCGTTAATTCCACAGGATACATAGCAATTTTCAATTTTATCCGCAAAATAATTTTTTCAACACAAAGATATACAGCTAATGGTATCAGATAGTTCATTGGTATTGCTTCCTATTGATGAATGAAAAGCCTTTTTTGTTTTTTCTTTCTCAAAAGTTGCTCTATTTTCGTTTAAATCCTATTTTCGGGAAAAGTGGCATTAGTATGAAACAAATCATAACCTTTTCTATTTTGATACAGGGCTTTCTTGCTTTTTCGGAGCAACTGGTAGCACAACTACCGGAGGGGTTCGTCCAAATACAGGTAGCTACCAATCTGGATCCAACAGCGATGGCAATTGCACCCGACGGGCGTATTTTTATCACTGAAAAAAATGGCAAGCTTCGGATTGTAAAAAACGACCAATTGTTGCCCGATCCTTTTCTCACTATTCCAGTGGACAACTATAACGAGCGAGGTTTGGGCGGCGTGGTGCTTGATCCCGATTTTGAGCGCAATGGCTATGTTTATGTCTTTTTCACAGTGCCAGGTCAAAATTTCAATCGAATTAGCCGCTTTACAGCGAATGGCGATTATGCGATTCCCAATAGTGAGAAAGTCATCTTGGATCTGGATCCCCTGGCTGGTACCATTCACAATGGCGGCGCGATGCTCTTTGGCAATGATGGCAAACTGTATGTATCTGTCGGCGATGGTTCAGATGCCAATAATGCCCAGCGCCTGGATCGCCTGAGTGGCAAAATATTGAGGATCAACCCTGATGGCTCTATTCCGGAAGACAATCCTTTTTTCAATCAAACGACAGGCAAGTATCGCGCGATTTGGGCGCTTGGTCTTCGCAATTCCTTTACTTTTGCCAAACAAGGCACAACTGGCAGAATCTTTGCCAACGATGTAGGCAACCAGGCATTTGAAGAAGTGAATGAAATCGTGAAGGGCGGAAATTACGGCTGGAATCTGATCGAAGGCTACCGAGAAGGGCAAAATCCGCCAGCAAACTACAAAGAACCTGTCTATGCCTACAGCCACGCAGAGGGCTGTTGTGCGATTGGGGCTGCCTTCTACAACCCTGAGATTGCGACTTTTCCGCAGGAGTACGTCGGCAAGTATTTTTTTGCGGATTATTGCGCTGGCTACATGAAAGTCCTGAATCCTGATAATGGCACCATTGAAGCTACTTTTATCACCGATTTGAACCAACCGGTGGGCATCCTCACTGCGCCCGATGGCAACCTGTACTACCTGGCGCGGGCGGGTATCGGCGGGGGGTCTATTGAAGATAATACAAGCACCAACAATGGCTCTTTGTGGAAAGTGACCTACACCGGAAGCGGCGCGCCATTTATTGCTGTACAGCCCGCATCTGTAACCATCCCAATCGGGGAGGATGCTACTTTTGCTGTTCTGGCAATTGGAAAAGCGCCCTTGCGCTACCAATGGGAAAAAAATGGAGCAGCTATTTCGGGTGCAACGTCCCCGACCTTTACTTTCGCAAATGCGGCACTGAGTGATGACGGTACTATCTTTACTTGCTTGATTACCAATGAGCAAGGAGTAGTAGCCAGCAGCGATGCTGTTTTGCACGTCACACCCAATACCCGACCCCTACCGCGTTTTATTTTTCCTGACGAAGGCACAAGCTACGCTGCCGGCGATACTATTTTTTTTGAAGGTAGCGCCAGTGATGCCGAAGATGGAATGCTTTCCGCTGAACAGCTTGGCTGGCGGGTTGATTTTCATCACGATGACCACACGCACCCCGCTTTGGATCCCACAGAAGGCATCTCGAAGGGATTTTTGGTCGTACCCCGTTTTGGAGAACTGAGTGATAACGTGTTTTTCAGAATCCACTTTACTGCAAATGACAAAGGCGGCTTGTCCAAAACTATTTTTCGGGATGTGCTTCCCCAAAAAACTCAGTTTACAATCACAAGCGAACCCACCGGTTTGGAAATAAATATAGATGGCAAAATTGTAACAACGCCTTTTGTGGTGACCAGCGTGGAAGGGATTCGAAGGATTGCTATAGCAATAGACAATCAATTCGTAAACAATGAGTTATATGCATTCGACCGCTGGTCGGATGATTCAACTGACCCTATTTATACCTTTTTGGCGGGAGAAAAAAATGTCATTACAGCTCGATTTAAAAAAGTAACACTCGCTATTGGAAACGGAACCGGTTTGCTCGGAAATTACTACGAGGGTATGCGGGATGCCGCTTTTGAAACAGTGCCTGAACTGGTACGAGTAGATACGGTGGTAAATTTTGACTGGGCACTGGGCGCCCCCGGGCTTGGCTTGCCTGCTGATTTCTTCGCTGTGCGTTGGGAAGGCAGAGTACAGCCGCCACTCAGCGGCAAATATTTTTTCCATGCAGTGGGAGATGATGGCGTTCGGCTTTGGGTAGATGACCAGTTGATTGTCAATCAATGGATTCCGCAGGAAGCTACTGAAGTAACAGGCAGCATTGATCTGGAAGGGGGTAAAAAGTATAAAATCAGGTTTGAATTTTTTGAAGACGGTGGCTTGGCCGTTGCCCGCTTATTGTGGAGCACCGATAAGCTTCCGAAGCAAATCATCCCGAAGTCGCAGCTTTTTCCTATGAGTGCCCCTACCATCCCTCGCGGCGAGAGCTATGCCACTCGGCTTAGCCCCAATCCTGCGAATAACCTTCTCAACTTGGAGATTGGTTCAAAAATTTTTGACAAAATTACCTGGCTCATATTTGACGCACAGGGGAAAGAGATGGGGCGCGGCGTGGGCAATGTTTCGCCGGGTGCGAATGTCTTTGAGCTTGATATTACAAATTTGGCTTCAGGTGCTTATTTTATAAAAGTGAATGGCAGAAGCATCATTGATACGCAAGAAAAGTTTATCAAACATTAAAAACCTAATGAAAAATTGGCTCATCATTTGCTTTTGGTTATTGGGGGCTTATTCGCTCCTCGGGCAGGGCAGATTTGAAGGACTGTGGGAAGGGGAAATGACATTTGGGGGGCTTCATTCCGAACAAAAATACCGCTTTCAGCTCTGGCTTCAGGAAAAAGGCGGCACCATCAAAGGGCGTTCTTATGTGTACCTCCAACCGGAGCAAGCAATTGAAATGGAGATCAGGGGCAGCATCTACAACGATTTATCTGTTTACCTGCGTGACATTACATTCATAGAAACCGCCAAGACTTCTTTTCAGCCACCTTTTAAACGCAAATACCAATTATTGTTCAAGCGGACGATCTGGGAAACAGCGCTCCAAGGCTACTGGCAGGAAGTATTGGACTCGCCGATGGATGACAAAAGGGAACTGGGGCGTATCAAATTGCAAAAGGTAAAAACCATGAAGCCTTGATTTTAAAAGTGGAAAGGGTAGGTTCAGGCTAGGTTCAATAAACTGTGTCACTTTTCTTTTCAACAGCAGCTTGTTATTTCCCCAAATACAATTGTGAGAGCAGGATACTCCTTTGCCATTGCTCACAAGCCAGCGTACAAAATCATCCGCTTCAAAAAATATTTCAAGTAACTTCTTTTCCGTAATTTGCGGGCGTATTGGTTGGCTTTTAAGTGTTTTTTGAATTTTGCTACTCAAATCTCCTAATTGTCAACCTTTTTTATCACTTATACCAATTTCAATTGATGATGGCGCGTTGAAAAAAATGAATAACAAATTGATCTGCAATTATTTAATCTTTTGTATTTACGCCTTCTCATGTCAGATTTGGTATGATCCATCACCCCTGTTAACTTTAACTTTATAAGTTCTGTTTGTTGTATGAATCACGAATTTTTTATGCGAGAAGCCATTCGGCTTTCTCTTGAAGGGATGAGAAAAAACGCTGGAGGACCATTTGGCGCTGTTATCGTCAAAGATAATCAAATTCTTGGCAAAGGGCATAATCGTGTGATTGATACCAATGATCCCACCGCACATGCCGAAGTAGTAGCCATCAGGGATGCCTGTAAGAATATTGAACACTTCAACCTGTCTGGCGCTGTGATATATAGTTCTTGCGAGCCTTGCCCGATGTGCCTGGCTGCCATCTACTGGGCGCGAATTGAAAAAATCATTTATGCCAACACAACGAAGGATGCTGCGGATGTAGATTTTGATGATTTAACCATATACCAAGAAATTCAACTGCCCATAGAATCTCGCCTCATTTTATCTGATCAGTTGCTTAGGGACGAAGCCCTGCAAGCCTTTGAAGAGTGGCGCGCGAAGCCTGACAAGACGATTTTTTAGGCTTAAAGTTTTTTCACAACTTCCAATTCAAAAGCCAAAATCGAATTGGGTGGTACCAGCATTTTGCCTTTGCCATCCGCCAATCCCTTTTCGCCGTAACCGAGCCTGGAAGGAATCAGCAAAAGCGCTTTCCCGCCGGGTTTTAGCAATTGCAGTCCCTCATTCCACCCGGGAATCATATTGCCTACATAAAATTCAATTGCTTGCGTTCTTTTGTAAGAAGAATCAAATTCGGTACCATCGAGGAAAAAACCGCGATAGTGAACTGCCAGCCGATCTGCCCAGCGAATGGAATCGCCTGCGCCGGGCCTTATGATCTGGTAATACAACCCTGAGGCAGTGGATTGCACATCGAGCAATTGATCAATTGCATAATTAATAATTGCGTTTTGCTCTTGCTGGTCAATCGTTTGTGGGGTCGGGATTAAGTCCGCCGAAAGCCTCAACACCAATTCATCCTCATTGATCGTCTTGTTTGGCACAGCAGGAGGTTGATTCTCCGATGCCGTTTTTTCTTGTTTGCAAGCAAGCACAGGGATCAATAGGAGCAGAATTACCCAGATTTTTAGCATAGTTGAAAATTTGCTACAGCTCAAAAATAAAATGTTTTAGTGGTAAAAGCACTATGCCCTTCACATCAAAAAGAATGCGATGCCACCAAAACATACGCCATTGACATATTTTGTTATATTTGCCCAGATAAGGCTAAAACTATGATCCAACAACTCACTCCTGGAATCCTGCTAAGTGTCATTACCGTATATTTTATTGCCCTTTTTATCATTTCCTATTTTACGGGAAAAGATTCCAGTAACAAAAACTTTTTCCTGGCAGGCAGGCGTACGCCCTGGCCGCTGATTGCTTATGCCATGATTGGCACTTCGATTTCGGGTGTCACTTTTATTTCTATACCCGGAGCCGTAGGTGGGGAAGGACTGAACAAAGATTTTTCGTACATGCAAGTAGTTTTTGGGTATATGCTGGGATATGCCGTCATTGCATTAGTACTTATGCCTATTTATTATCGGCTCAACCTGACTTCTATATATGGCTATTTGGAGCAAAGATTTGGATTTTTTTCTTATAAGACGGGCGCTGCATACTTCTTGCTGTCTCGCACAGTCGGTTCTGCCTTTCGGCTCTACCTTGCCATTATTGTTTTGCAAGAATTTGTGACTGGCTATTTCGGCATTCCCTTTTGGCTCACGGCGTTTATTGCCCTCACGCTCATTTGGTTGTACACCGTGCGAGGTGGTATTCATACCGTTATCTGGACGGATACTTTCCAAACCACTTGTTTTTTGTTGGCGCTAATTATCACTATTGCAGCCATTGGGCAAACCCTGGGTATGAATCTGACGGAATTAGTAGGCATGGTAAGCAAAAGTGAATACTCCCAAATGTTCTTTTTCAAAGGCGGGTGGAGCGATCCAAATAACTTTTTCAAGCAATTTATCAGCGGTGCGCTCATTACCATCACTATGACGGGCTTGGATCAGGACATGATGCAAAAGAATTTGAGCTGTAAAAACATCGGTGATGCCCAGAAAAATATGTTTTCTTTCAGCATTACACTCCTGTTTGTCAATATCTTGTTTCTTACCCTGGGCGCCTTGCTGTACATTTACGCCTCGCACCTCGGTTTGGAGATACCTGCCAAAACGGATTATCTTTATCCAACTATTGCATTCAAGCACTTGCCTCCTATCATGGGTATTGTATTTGTGCTGGGCTTGATAGCCGCCACTTATGCCAGTTCCGACTCTGCCTTGACGGCCTTGACGACTTCCTTCTGTGTAGATTTTTTAAACTTTGAAAAAGGGCAACGTCCGGAGGAAGTGCAGCGCTGGCAGCGTTTTTATGTACATATAGGGATGACCTTGTTGCTGCTCGTGTTGATTATCATTTTTAGGATCATCAACAATGAAGCCGTGATCAATGGCTTATTCAAAGCAGCTGGCTATACCTATGGGCCATTGTTGGGCTTATTTGCCTTTGGTATTTTGACCAAACGAAAAATCAAAGACCAATGGGTCATTGCGGTTTGTATTGCAGCGCCTGTACTTTCTTTTGTACTGGATCGCTATTCTGACTTTCTTTTGGCGGGTTTCAAGCTGGGCTTTCTTATCCTGGCAATTAATGGTTTGTTGACTTTCATCGGGCTGTGGTTCATTTCGCACCCTGATCAGGAAGAAGCAGGCTAAACTTTTCAGGTTTTGGAAACTTAAAAAGTCTTTCTACCTTCGCACCCAAAAATTTGTGTGTAGGTGTTTGCGCGCTGTCATTACTTCGTTGCAACATTGCGTTTTAACAACAACATCATCGTAGCATAAAAACCTATGAGTAAAATTCAAGCAGCTATAACGGGCGTACACGGATATGTACCGGAGTATGTCTTGACCAACAAAGAACTCGAAACGATGGTAGATACTACCGATGAGTGGATCACCACCCGAACCGGAATTCGAGAACGCCGTATTTTAAAAGGTGAAGGGCGAGGCACCTCTGTGATGGGTATCGAGGCTGTAAAAAGCTTACTCGAAAAAACAAATACAAATCCAGGGGATATTGAGTTGGTTATTTTTGCAACGGTGACTCCCGATACGCCTTTTCCTGACACGGCAAATACCGTATCCGATGCATTAGGCATGAAAAACGCCTTTGGCTTTGACATCAATGCAGCTTGCTCTGGCTTTTTGTATGCTTTGACTACCGGCGCGAAGTTTATAGAATCGGGTACATACAAAAAAGTGATCGTCATCGGGGGCGATAAAATGTCATCCATCATTGATTATACCGATCGCACTACTTGTGTCATTTTTGGAGATGGCTGCGGTGCCGTACTACTCGAACCGAACACAGAAGGACTTGGCATTGTTGATTCTTTACACAAAAGCGATGGCTCTGGCAGGGTATATCTACACCAAAAAGCGGGGGGCTCCGCTCGTCCGGCATCTGCTGATACCGTTTCCAATCGGGAACATTTTGTGTATCAGAACGGCAAGCCGGTTTTCAAAGCCGCGGTATCGGGCATGATAGACGTGGTGACGCAAGTGATGCAACGCAATCATTTGACATCAGAAAGCTTACACTGGCTGATCCCGCACCAGGCGAACACGCGGATCATCCAGGCGGTGGGGGAAGGACTTAATTTTCCGATGGAAAAAGTGACTGTCAATATTTACAAATACGGCAATACAACGGCCGGCACGCTGCCACTGTGTATGTGGGAATGGGAAAATCGTTTTCAAAAAGGCGACAATATCATACTGACGGCTTTCGGTGGCGGCTTTACCTGGGGGGCTACCTATTTGAAATGGGCTTATTAAAAAAGCTTTTTGATGGGATGTCGCGCTTTGCTGAATCATTGGAACAATGAAACGGTGAATCGGTAGAACAATAAGACAATATAATTATCTTTGCAGCGCAATTTTTTTTAACAGAAAATATATACTTAAAATGGCTGATACTTCAGATATCCGAAATGGCTTGTGCATTGAATACAACAACGGCATCTATTCCATTGTGGAATTTCAGCATGTAAAACCAGGCAAAGGACCTGCTTTTGTAAGAACGAAGTTGAAAAATGTGATGGATGGTAGGGTAGTAGATAATACTTTCCCTTCTGGTCACAAAATTAATATCGTGCGGGTAGAACGCCGCAAACATCAGTACCTCTATCCAGAAGAAGGAGGCTTCGCCTTTATGGATGCCGAAACATTTGAGCAAATCACATTGCAGGATAGCATGTTCGAGCGTTCGGAATTGTTGAAAGAAGGTATCGAAGTGGATGTACTGTTTCATGCTGAAAAAAATATCCCACTTACAATAGAAATGCCGCAGTATATCACTGCGAAAGTAACTTATACCGAGCCGGGGCTCAAAGGAGATACTGCTACCAACACCTTCAAACCTGCTACCATCGAAACTGGTGCTGAGATCAAAGTTCCTTTGTTTGTAAATGAAGGCGACATCATCAAAATTGACACAAGCACCGGCGCCTACATGGAGCGCGTAAAACAGTAAAATATGACTTTCAAAGAAATTCAAGAGCTAATAAGAATAATCAGCAAGTCTGATCTATCTGAATTCAAAATGAAAGATGGTGAGTTTGAGCTTTCCATTCGTACAAAGTATTATGGTAGCAAGGCAATTATGCCGCCGATGGCGCTTCCTCCGGCGATGATACCGATGCCTTCTATTGTACAACAACCAGAGTTGGCGACTTCTCCAAGTGTGAGTGCGCCTCCGGCAGAGGTGAAAACAGAGCCCAAACAAGCCGAACCTGTACCAAAAACAGAGGCTGGCAAAAAATACTTCGAAATAAAATCTCCTATCGTAGGTACGTTCTACCGCTCCGCTTCGCCTGATAAGCCACCCTATGTCAAAGTAGGGGATCGCATTGAGAAAGGCGCAGTAGTTTGTATCATAGAAGCGATGAAACTTTTTAATGAAATCGAATCGGATGTAACAGGCACCATCGTGAAAGTAGCCGTAGAAGATGCCCAGCCTGTAGAATACGATCAGGTATTGTTTTTGGTAGAACCCTAAGAAGACGCAAGAAACAAGCGACTATTTAAGCGAGATTGCTATTGCCCTTGCCTATGGGTTGCTTGCGGCTTGTACCTTTTCAACCTCAAGTTCTGTATGTTTAAAAAGATATTAATTGCAAATAGAGGCGAAATCGCCCTGCGAATTATCCGAACCTGTAAAGAAATGGGTATTCAGACAGTCGCTGTGTATTCTACGGCAGACCGAGATAGCCTGCACGTTCGCTTCGCAGATGAAGCCGTTTGCATTGGACCGCCCGCTTCGAGTGAGTCTTATCTCAGTATTCCGCGCATCATGGCGGCTGTAGAAATCACGAACGCCGATGCTATTCACCCAGGCTATGGTTTTTTGGCTGAAAATGCTGATTTCGCAGAGGTGTGTTTACAATATGGTGTCAAATTTATTGGCCCTACGCCAATGCAAATTCGCAAAATGGGTGATAAAATAACGGCAAAGGAAACCATGGTGAAAGCTGGCGTACCTACTATTCCTGGGTCGGATGGTTTGGTCAAGGATTTAAAGCATGGTTTGAAAGTAGCCAAAGAGGTGGGTTACCCCGTCATCATCAAGGCAACTGCCGGTGGTGGAGGCAAGGGAATGCGCGTAGTGTGGGACGAAAAAGAATTTGAAAATAACTATAACCTGGCTCGACAAGAAGCGCGCGCCGCTTTTGGCAATGATGGGGTTTATATTGAAAAATTTATCGAAGAGCCTCGCCATATTGAGTTTCAGGTAGTAGGCGATCAGTACGGCAAAGTAATTCACTTGTCAGAACGGGATTGTTCTATCCAGCGGCGGCACCAAAAATTGGTTGAGGAATCACCCTCTCCTTTCATGACAGATGAGCTGCGCGAAAAAATGGGAAAAGCAGCTGTGAAAGCGGGTGAGGCTATAAATTACGAAGGGGTTGGTACAATTGAATTTTTGGTGGATAAATATCGTAATTTCTACTTCATGGAGATGAACACCCGCATACAGGTGGAGCATCCTGTCACGGAAGAAGTAATTGATTATGATCTGATCAAGGAGCAAATTAAAATAGCTGCCGGAGAACGCATTACAGGTAGCAATTACATTCCGCTCATGCACGCGATGGAATGTCGGATCAATGCAGAAGACCCATTTAACGGCTTTCGCCCCAGCCCGGGCAAAGTCACTTCTCTACACACACCCAAAGGACATGGCGTGCGCGTGGATACCCATGTGTATGCGAGCTATACCATTCCACCGTATTATGATTCTATGATTGCCAAGCTGATCTGCCGTGCGCGTACCCGCGAAGAGTGCATCAAGAAAATGGAGCGCGCGCTGGATGAGTTTATCGTGGAAGGTGTCAAAACAACCGTTCCGTTTCACCAGCGTTTAATGAAAGATGAAAACTTTCGGAAAGGTCATTTTCACACAGGCTTTTTGAATGACTTTAATTTGCAGGAAGATTGAGGCATTTACCACTTAGCTTTTACCATTTACCGCGCTACGGCTAAAATGTGCTACGATGGTAGATGATAAATGGAAAACGGTAAATGAAAAATGAAAAGTTTTTGGAGACTCCTTCAGTACATTAGCAAATACAAGGCTTTTGTAGTGCTCAATATTGTGAGCAATATCCTCACGGCAGTTTTTACAGTAGTGAGCATCCCTTTGTTGTTTCCGTTTCTGCGTGTTTTGTTCAACCGCGCCGAGCCAATGCTCCAAAAGCCTGAATGGGCTTGGGACATAAATGCCATCGAGGCTTACATCAATTATTACTTGAGTGAGCTGATTCAATCCAATGGAAAGGATGTTGCCTTGGCTTATGTTTGCGCTGGTATTTTAGCTGCTTTCTTTTTCAAAAATTTGTTTCGCTACCTTTCTCTGTTTTTTATGGCACCGGTGCGCAATGGTATGATCCGCGATATGCGCGCGCAGTTGTTCGATAAAATGCTCGCCTTACCGCTGGCTTATTTTTCCAATGAACGCAAGGGCGACTTGATGTCCCGCATCACAGCGGATGTGCAAGAAGTGGAAGCCAGTATTTTGAATATGCTGGAAATTATTTTCCGCGAGCCAATCATCATTATCGGGGCGCTGGTATCCATGCTGCTGGTGAGCCCTTCGCTCACGGGGGTTGTTTTTTTATTGTTAATTTTTACAGCAGTAGTCATCGGGGGCATCGGGCGGAGCCTGAAGCGGAGCTCTTCCCAGGTGCAACAGAAGCTGGGAATTTTGGCAGCGATCACAGATGAAGCTTTGGGCGGCATGCGGATTGTGAAAGGATTTAATGCTGAAAATTATCAACGCGATAAATTCGCAAAAGAAAATAACCAGTATCGCCGAATGCTCACACGTGTCCTTTGGCGGCGGGAGTTGGCGTCTCCCTTATCAGAATTTTTAGGCATTGCAGTAGTAGCCCTGCTGCTTTGGTACGGGTCGAGGCAGGTCTTTTCGGGAGCGTTGAGCGCGGAAACCTTCATTATGTTCATTTTTGCATTTTACAACGTGATTGACCCCGCCAAGTCTTTTTCCAAAGCTTATTACAATATTCAAAAAGGCCTGGCGGCGATGCAGCGGGTGGAGCAAATATTGGATGTAGAAGAAAAAATTCACGAAGCCGTTGATGCTCAATCTATTCAAGATTTCGAACATGAAATTGAATACCGCAATGTCACTTTTGCTTATAAAGCAGAGGAAGGCAATGTATTGGAAAATATCAACCTGCGCATCCCCAAAGGAAAGATCATTGCACTGGTAGGGGCTTCCGGCGCAGGTAAATCAACCCTGGTGGACTTATTACCGCGTTTTTATGATGTTTCCTTCGGTGGCATTTTTATTGATGGCATGAACATAAAAAACTTTAAAATAAGGGACTTGCGTTCTCTAATGGGGATCGTATCCCAAGAGGCAATTTTGTTTAATGATACCATTTATAATAACATCGTTTTTGGATTACCACAGGTAAATGAGGCAGATGTGATCCAGGCAGCGAAAATAGCCAATGCCCACGATTTTATTATGGCGACAGAACTGTGCTATCAGACCAACATCGGCGATCGCGGCAACAAACTATCCGGCGGGCAGCGCCAGCGCCTCACCATTGCTCGGGCTATTTTAAAAAACCCGCCGATTCTGATCCTGGACGAAGCGACCTCCGCATTGGATTCTGAATCTGAAAAACTGGTGCAATCTGCCTTGATTGAATTGATGAAAAATCGAACTTCGATTGTCATTGCTCATCGGCTGAGTACTATTCAGCATGCCGATGAAATCATTGTCATGCGCAATGGGCATATCATCGAGCGCGGCAGCCACCGAGAGTTGCTCAAAAAAGAAGGTGAATATCGAAAATTGGTAGAACTACAGGCGTTTTGAACGCCAAACAAAATGAGGAGGATACTATCGGTTGAGGGATCTGTCTTGGGCAAAAACTTTCCTCAACCGATAAGATAACTAATACTTTCGAGTGCTATTTACCTTGCAAAAGTTGTTTATATCTAGCCGTGTCGTTCAATAATTTGATTGCTTCTTGTATTTCTTTGTCATTCCTCAATCCAATTTTCACTTTTCCTAATTGGTAATAGTAGCGCCCAACAATTTCTTTTTCAATCAAATCTACAATCGCTGATTGGTGTTTAAGGATCGCGTCTTTTTTAACTGCCTTAATTTTTGTCTCGGCACTTTTGATGTCTGCATCAATGGCATAACCATCCTTAACTGCCTTTTCTTTCAATTCTCTAAGAATTTTCTCACTATCTGTTTCGTAATCAAATCCTCTGTTTTCCAAAAACTTTACAAAATCATCAAATGCCAAAAATTTATATTGTTCGACAGCTGCGATGGTAGGATTTTTCAGGCAGTACTGCGTCACATAGTCAAAAATGATATTTTGTTCTACTAAAGTTTTGACAACACCAGCATCCATTGGTGAATCCAATATTACATCAGGTTTTACGCCACCGCCATCAAGCACCGTACGCCCATTGCGCGTTTGGAAAGGAGTTCGTTTGCTATCTGGAATGTCTAAGGGCTCTCCATTTTTATATTCCACACTTTGGATACAACGACCACTTGGGATGTAGTACTTCGCCGTCGTAAGTTTTACTTTGGCATTATAGCCAATATCGCGGGTATTTTGCACCAAGCCCTTGCCGTAAGAGCGCTGTCCTAGCAGTACACCTCTATCGTAGTCTTGAATTACGCCACAAACAATTTCAGAGGCAGAAGCCGAGCCTTTGTCAATCAAAACAGCCAGCGGAATATTTTCATCAATGGGCGCATTCAGTGTTTTGAAAGCCCGATCCCATTCTTTTACCTTGCCTTTAGTGGTCACAACTAATTCATTGCGAGGAATAAAAACATTGGCTACATTCACTGCTTCATTTAGCAAACCACCGCCGTTGCCCCGCAAATCAAAGACAATACCCTTTAGGTTTGGATTTTGATCTTTCAGGGATTTTAAGGCCTCCGCTACATTTTTCCCGGCATCGCGCGTGAAGGTAGTGAGCGTGATATAACCAATATTATCACTCAACATGCCAGCGTAGGGCACATTGGGCACATCCACCTCGTCTCGGCTCAAAGAAACCTTGAAATCGCCTGGTTTACCTGGTCGGCGGATCGTCAGTTCCACAAAAGTACCCGGGAAGCCCCTCAGTACATCATTCAGTTCATCCAACGTTTTACCTTTAGCGTCCTTGCCATCCACGGCTATGATCTGATCACCTACTTTGATGCCCGCTTTATCGGCTGGCTGGTCTTTGTAAAGCTCTGTGATCGTCACATAATCACCAATTTTACGACTTTGTGCGCCAATGCCATTATATTTACCTTCTGTAATAAAACGGTAGCCCTCGATGTCCGATTCCGAAATATAATTCGTGAAAGGGTCCAGCGAGCCCACCATCGCGTCAATACCCGTGCGCATGAGTTTGCCCGGCTCAATATCATCCACATAATAAGTATTCAATTCCTTGTAGAGATTAGCAAAGATTTCAATATTCTTGGAAATCTCGAAGTTTTTATTATTGTCGGATGTAAACGTAGTTGCCAGTGTCAAAGCAAAAACGAGCAGTAGAAAAGATGCCTTAATAAGTCGCTTCATAATAATCAAGATTTTGAATTTGGTGATGGATATTTATTGCTTTCCAATAAGAGCCTCAATCCTCAAAATAAACCCTTTTTCTTCAAAAAAGCAACTGCGAGAGCTTCGCAGCTATTTCAGAAACTGCTGCACCGCTTGCAACAGAAGCATTGGCTGCTCGGCGTGCACCCAGTGCCCGGCATTGGGTATGGTGGCTAAGCTGGCTTTGGGGAATTGTTTTAGGATGATCTGCCAGTCGCTGTCCTGAATATAATTTGAATTTGCACCCCGAATAAAGAGCGCATCTCCTTCAAACGCCTGCTTATCCTCTACATTGCCCAAAATTGCTTCATAGTTTTGGTGAATGACAGGCAGGTTCATTTTCCACTCGTACTTGCCTTCTTTGCTGCGCGTGAGGTTTTTCATCAAAAACTGCACTACGCTTCTGTCATGCAGTTTTTTTTGCAAAAAAAATTCTGCTTCCGCCCGACTTTCTATTGTGTTCAAATCTAATGCCAAAATCGCATCGAAGATATCTTCATGCCCACCGGTGTAATTTTTGGGTGCAATATCCACTACGATGAGTTGATCTACCATATCCGGATTGTGCAACGCGAATTGCATGGCGGTTTTCCCTCCCATGGAATGCCCCATGATGTGGGCTTTGAATATCCAGTTGGATTCCATAAAGTGCCGGAGGTCTTCTGCCATGAGGGTATAATTAATCTCAGCGGTGTGGGGTGAGCGCCCGTGGTCGCGTTGGTCCACCAGATACACGGTGTAATGTTCGGATAGTAGCTTGCCGATGGTCTGCCAGTTGTCTGAAGTGCCAAACAGTCCGTGCAAAATAAGGAGGGGATCTCCTTGCCCTAATACTTTATGATATAGTTCTACCACTTTTTACGCATTTTCGTGGGTATAAAAATGAAAAACTTTTGCTGCTGTATTCGAGAAAGTTCTATGATTTTCTGAAACAAAAAGGTCGGAACAAATGATGCTCCGACCCGAAAATAAACACCTAAAACCCTATTAACTAACCTTAAACTTTCTGTCTTTACTGGATTTCAATCATCTTTGCCGTTTCGATTTGTGCTGCTTCGTTTTTCGGCAAAACGAGCGTCAATACACCATTTGTGTATTGAGCAGTGATATTTTCGGCTTTCACCGTTTCAGGCAGCGTAAAATTGCGGCTGAAAGAAGTGTAATTGAACTCCCGGCGAGTGTATTTGCCATCTTTTACCTCTTCCTGCTTTTCTTTTTTGGCTGCTACCACCAGGTATCCCTTGTCCACTTTTATCTCAAAATCCTCTTTCTCCAAACCTGGCGCAGCAACTTCCATTTTGTAAGCATGGTCTGTTTCAATCACATTAACAGATGGCACATTTAATGTAAGGTCACTTCCAAGAACATCGGCAATATTCCGATTGAAAAATTCGTCAAAGAAACTTCGGAATGCTTTTGCCGGAAAAATCGGATCAAATTTTACAATGCTCATTGTTTTATACGTTTAGGTTAACAAATTTGTTGCACATTAGCATTCCCTGAAACGTCAGGTTTAAGTCAATTTTAACTTTTCTGCTTAAACGATGTCAATTTTAAGAGCAGGTTTCGGTTTTGCTTCCTCTTTTTTGGGCAATGTCACATTCAAAATACCATTTACATAAGCGGCCGTGATGTCGTTGGTTTCTACGCTTTTTGGCAAGCGGAAAGAACGACTGAATTCTTGGTAACTAAATTCCAATTTGCGTACTTTTTCGCCTTCTTCGCGTTTTACTTCTTTTTTTGCTGAGATGGTCAGCAGGTCTTTGTCCACATTTACGGTGAAATCCGCTTTCTCCAAACCCGGAGCGGCTACCTCAATGCGGAAGTTGTCTGTTGTTTCTATTACATTCACATTTGGGCTGTTTTTCAGGCCATTACCGTTCGTATAAGTCGGAAAATCAAAGCGGAAAAAATCCTCAACGGCACGATTTAACTCGGGCATTACAAATCGGTTGCGAACTATCGCCGGTTTTACATTCACAAGTGTCATAATTATACTTTTTGTCGTTTTTTAAATTAATTTTCACTTTGCAAATAAGCAAACGGCATTCCAATGGCATTTTTCGGTACTTTTTGCAGGAAGACATAAGGGTTTTCTGCTATTTTGACAAATAAATTAAAAAAATCTGCCATTTTGGCATTTTTTGAAAAAATATGAGCACCAACCCTTAATGAATCGGCGAGTAGAAAAATTCGGAAGGCGAGAAGAGTCAGATTGAGAAATGGTGTGACCGTCGTTATCAGTCTTTATTCAAGCCTGCTTTTTCTGAAATATCCAGCATCCGGTCTATACAAGCTCTGCCTTGAGCGATGACCCAATCGGGCAAGATGATCTCTGGCAATTCGTATTCCATGCAAGTGTACAATTTTTCCATCGTATTCCGCTTCATATGCGGGCACTCATTGCAGGCACAGTTATTTTCAGGCGGTGCAGGAATAAAGGTCTTCAGCGGCGAGGCTTTCTGCATTTGGTGCAAAATACCTGCCTCTGTGGCCACGATGAATTCGGTCGCTTCATTATTGATCGTATATTTGAGTAAACCTGTGGTAGAACCAATAAAATCAGCGGTTTCAAGGATATGCGGCTCGCACTCAGGATGCGCGATGAATTTAGCATAGGGGTGGCGTGCCCGCAGCTTGGCGATCTTTTCTGCCGAGAAAATCTCGTGTACCATGCAAGCACCATTCCACAGCACCATCTCCCGCCCGGTTTTTTTCACCAAATACTTCCCCAGGTTGATGTCCGGCGCAAAAATAATGGGTTGTTCCTTCGGAATACTTTCTATAATTTGTACAGCATTGGTAGAAGTACAACAGATGTCCGTGAGGGTTTTGAGTTCCGCAGTGCAGTTGATGTAGCTCACCACCACATGGTCAGGGTATTTTTCCTTGAATTTTTTGAACAAAGGTGCCGGGCAAGAATCGGCAAGAGAGCAACCCGCTTTGAGATCGGGGAGCACTACCTTTTTTTGAGGATTGAGTATTTTGGCTGTTTCTGCCATGAAATGGACCCCCGCGAAGACAATCAAATCTGCATCTGTCTTAGCAGCTTTTTGTGATAAACCGAGGCTATCGCCGATGTAATCAGCCACATCCTGAATCTCCGATTCCTGGTAGTAGTGGGCCAGAATTACAGCATTTTTTTCTTTTTTCAAGCGCTGGATTTCCGATACCAAATCAAGCGTTGGCGCTATTTCTATATCGAGGTAGCCTTTGGTATCGAGTGTTTTTGTGGCATCAGCGAGTGTGGTCATGGCTTATTGTGTTATGATAGAATGTTTTTTTAAAAAAAGACGGGGTTTTTGTTAAAAGTAACGCAAAATTCAATCGAATTGTTGGCTTAGTTTAAAAACAAAACTAAGTTATTTTAGATACCAAATTTTTGTATTGATGTCGTCGGTGCCTTGGCGTTGTATAACTGTCTGGTAATTAGCGGTATTCAACTTTTGCTCGGAAAGCGGATACGGAAACCGCAGCGGGATGCGATCATTATTCTGATTGCTTACAGCAGGCAACAAGTCGGGCTGAGTAGTTCTACGCCAGTCAAACCAAGCTTCCAAGCCTTGAAAATACAGCGAGATCCACTTTTGCAAAGCGATCTTTTTCAATTTTTCTTCCTTTGTGCCGGTGTAGGCAACGGTCGCCTGGCTGAGGTATGCCTCCGCCCCTGTCAATTCATAAAATTCATAAGATGCTCTGATGCCGTTGTTGTAAAAACCACCGGCGCTACCGCCAATGTAGCCTTGTTCCGCTGCCTCCGCCAAGAGAAATTGCAATTCTGCAAAAGTCATAACCACTCCTTTGGCAACGTTGAGCCCGCTTGGGGTAATAGATTCTTCATAAAACAAGGTGCCGATGCGCGATTGAAAATCCACGCCACCATTGTAAGCCAGTGCTTCAGGGTCGCTCAAGCCATTAGGAATACCCGCATAATCCGGCATGGGTGCGCCTTCGGTGGCAGGCGTTGGCCGGAAAAAAACAGGCAGGCGCTCATCATCCAGCTCTGCCATAAGATCGAGCAAACCTTTGCTGGCGCGAAAATCGTTGAACGTACCGAGGTTGATTTGATAAAAAGGAAACTGATCGGGAGCTGTGGCGAGGTAATTGAATACAGCATTATCGGCATTGTTCAGAAAAATAGGGAAAGAATCGGGTTGTGCTATGATTTGCTGAAGCAGTACGGACACGTCTTTCTTTTTGGAAATACGCATCAGATAACGAATCCGCAGCGAATTTGCCAAACGCCTCCATTTTTTGAAATTGCCATTGTAGAGGACATCGCCGCGTACTTTTTCTTCCGAAGTGCCCAAAATGGCGTTAGCTTTTGCCAAATCATTTAAAATCGCTTCATAAATCGCTTCCTGTGGATCGTATCTTGGAAAATTAACGCCTTCTTTGGTTTTAGAAGCATCGAAATAAGGAATATCGCCATAACAATCTGTAGCCAAAGAAAAAAGCCAGGATTTAAGGATCAGAGCTATGCCGAGGTAGTTATTTTGCCCCTTTTCTTCACTTTGAGCAATGATATTGTTCACATCGCGCATATTGTCGTACACAGCATCCCAGATCGTATTGCGTTCCCCCCAGAGATAGCGATCCTCATTGACATTGCGATTTTTTGCGGTATGCTGAATGACCAAGCTTCCCACCCTAAAAGTTTCATCCAAAAGGGCGTTCATCGCATCTCGCACAATTTGCGGGAGCAGCTGATCTGGCGTAGCCTCCGTGGGCGCATTCGGATTGGTATTGATTTCATCAAAATTTTTGGTGCATGCCAGCAAAAGGAATAGGAGGAGGATGTATGGTTTTTTTTCCATGGCGTTCATTATTTCGGTTAAACAATGTGCCGATTTGCTAATATATTTGACACATCAATCATTTTTTGTTGATCAATTCATACAGGTTTATTTAATTATCAGTATCAGCACAGCAACTTAAAACCTAAAATACACATTCAAGCCAATACTCCGCGTGGAGGGGATCGAAAGCGTTTCAATGCCTGGGATCAATGTATTTCCTGCAAGGGTAAGCGTTTCAGGATCAATATTCGGCACATCGGTGAGCAGCAGCAGATTTCTACCCACAACAGAAACCGTCATGTCTCTCACTTTTAGTTTGCCGAGCTGTACGCTTCCTAAAGTATAGGAAATACGGGCTTCGCGGAGTTTTATAAAAGAGGCATCGTACACCAGCGATTCTGGAATAAACCGCCCCAGGGTGTAAGATTGGTGCCATTCGCGAGCACTTATTTTGATGGTATTGGGTACAATTCCTGCTGTATCGCTGAACATGACACCCTGCCCCACCATTCCGTTGCCATCCTGCGTCAGATCATAACCATTGGCTCTGCCTTCGAGCGATTCCTCCAGTTGTCCTTTGCCAATGCCCAGCGTTTGGGTATGTGCATAGAGCTTTCCGCCAAAGCGAAGATCAAATAAAAAGCTGAAAGTGATATTTTTGTAAGTAATAGTATTGCTAATACCTGCCTGCCAATCGGGATTGATATTGCCCAGTAGCTCGGGTGTAGCGGCAGGAATCGGCTTCCCTTCTTTGTTAAAAACCACTTGACCGATGTACTGGCCGCTTGCGTCATAGTATGGGCTGTTGGGGTCTGCATTTGTGCGTTGGTAGGTTATGCCATAGATATTTCCTACTCTTTCGCCTTTGCGCGCTTCGATGGTCACAAAACGATCCGCCATGATATAAGCTTGACTGGAGGTAGAGTCAGCAAATAATTCTAACACTTCGCTGCGATAGGTAGAAAAATTAATGCCAATGTCCCACTTGAAATGCTGCTTCCGGATGGGTAGCAACGTTACAATGGCTTCAATACCATTACTTTTTACCTTTCCGGCGTTCAGAATCCGAGCGCGATAAGTGGTAGCACTACTCAAAGGAATAGAAAGAATTTGGTTATCTGTTGTGGTGGTAAAATAACTCACATCCAAGCCAAAATGGTTATTCAAAAACCAAAGGCTGATGCCGCCTTCAATGGTTTGATTGAGTTCAGGCGTCAAAGCATCATTTGTCAAAACATTCGATTCCGAAAAATTGAGGAGGCCCCGTACGGGTGTTTGCACATCATAAACCGTTGTTAGCTGGTATGGCTCAGGATCGCTGCCGGTGTGCGCATAGGCTGCCCGAAGTTGACCGAAAGAAAGGAAATTATTTCGCGATTTGCCTTTGTTTTTAGGGGCATTGGTAAAAACCAGACTCGCATTGGCAGCATACGACAACATGCTTCTATCGCTTGATGGCAGCGTGCTGGACCAATCGTTGCGCGCTACTAAATTGATATGCAAAAAGTCATTAAAAGTAAATTGCGAAGTGGCGTACACGCTCTGGATTTGCTTTTCCGAACGGAAAGTATAACTCTCCAAAGGGCGAGTGGCATTGGACAAGGTGTAAATACCCGGTGCGGCGAGCTCCGGTGCATTGCTATCCGAAATCCGCAAGCGCTGGCGCATGAGATTACCGCCCACCATTGCCGAAAGGCTCACTTTTTCTGACAGATCGCGCGTAGCATTTAGCAAAATATCGGAATTGACTTCTTCAAAGAATAAATTGCTCTCCCGATAGCTGCCTCTGGGAAACGCAATGTGGCTAAATGCCCGGCTGACGCTACGGAATTCATTGCTGATGTCCCATCCGGCGCGCAGTTGCAGCCATAACCAGTCTTTGAAATAGTATTTGACGGCCGCATTGCTCAAAATACGATCCTGCGCCTGTTTATTTGTATTTTCAAAAACTGTGAAGTAGGGATTGTTGTGCGCATTGTAATTGAAATTGAATTGATTGGTGCCTTCCAGTCCAGTTTGCCAGTAATTTCGCAAAGCGCCCATCCCGATCTGCCTGCCCAAACCGCCGTTAAACAAGTACATAATATTGTCAGCGCCTGTGCCTAAGCTTGGCAAGTTATCGCTGTTATTTTTAAAATAATGGACAACCGCCTGTGTTTGCAGCTTTTTGTGCAGTTGATAATTTCCAGCAAAAGAAAGTGTATGCCGATTGAGGTGGGTATTCGGAATGATCCCTTTTTGGTCCAAAAAAGTGTATCCCAAGCGAAAAGCGCCCTTTTCATGGCTACCCGCCATAGCAAGATGTTGCTGAAAAGTCAAGCCTGTTTCAAAAAAGTCTCGAATATTATCGGGTTGTGCAGTCCATGCAGTAGAGTCCACGGCGCCCCGCGCCTCCAACTGCGCTTCCAGGTCAACCGCACCAAGCGCAGGGAAAAGATTACCGATTTCACCACCCCGAAAGCCATTGGCGGTAGCTGCGTCAAATTGCCGAATTGATTGCCCCTCGAAGGCGGGGCCCCAGTTTTCATCTACGCCATCGTTGATACCGCCCCCTAAACCGTCTTTAAACTCAAAAACACCCTCCAAGCCCTGTCCGTAGCGATTTTGGTAATTAGGCAGCCGAAGCAGCCCTTGCACCATGAGCGATGAATTGACCGTGACACCGATGCCTCGTGTACCTTTGCCGCTTTTTGAGGTAAGCAAAACCGCGCCGTTATTGGCTCTGGAACCGTACAATGCAGCACCGGCAAGTCCTTTTAGAATGGAAATAGACTCAATATCATCCGGGTTGATCATACCCGCCGCATTACCAAAGTCAATTTCCTGATACAAGCCTCTGGCAGCACCAAAAGATTGATTGCTGATGGGAATTCCATCCAATACAAAAAGCGGAGCATTGTTATTCAAATTCAAGGAGCGGTCGCCGCGCAAGTTTATCCTTGCCGATCCGCCGATGCCGGTGGCATTGCCCGCAATATTTAAACCCGCAATTTTAGCGGAAAGCGTATTCAAAAAGTTGACTTCCCGCGCCTGGCTCAGGCTTCGGGTGCTTATATCTTGCACGGCATAGCCCAGCTTTTTTCTTTCTTGCATTACACCGAGCGCTGTTGCCAACACTTTGGTAGCATCGGATACGTCTTTTTCCAACAAAACATTCAGGACGGGCGCGAAAGTCGCTTCAATTTCCGTGGGGCGATAGCCTGGCAAAGAGAGGATGAGGGTTGTTTCATTCGCCTTTAGATCAATCACAAAAGCGCCATTCTCGCCAGTGATAACACTTTTAGATTTTCTTTCCACTTCCACTTTTACATTTTCGAGCGGATCGCCGGTCTCAGCATCCATCACGGTGCCCCTGGCAAGGCGCTGGGCGGATAAGCCAAACGGAACAAATAAAGGAAATAGTAGCAATGCGAGCAACGTAACTTGCTCTCTCCCAATCGGTTTTAGGAAAAACTGCATACCTCGGTTTTTGGTAATGATATAACGCTTTTTTTGAAAAGGTATTAGCCAAAAGGCTAATAAATTGAGGCAATAATACTACATTCGGATGAAATAAAAGCAACAGATGATGCAGCGCGTCGAATTTATACTGTAGCGGAGGCGCTTGTCTGGAGTACTTCCGCTGCCAATCCAAAAGAAAGCGTCATTCCTGCGCCACCTAAGCCATTGATAATCTTGACATTCTTTTCGGCTTGGGCAATAAACTCTGTTTTACCGGGAATTTTGGCGTAGATACCATTCCAGGACTCTGCAATTTCAAGCTTAGGAATTTTGGCAAATTTTTTGAAGTATTTCAAAATCAAATCATTAACATTAGTTTTATCGAAAGGACTGAGATCAAGCCCATACTCATGACTATCGCCGATGGTGATCTCGCCAAGGCTGGTTTGAGAAACGAGCACATGAATCCCCCAGCGATTATAATCTGCCATATCTTTAGCAAACCGCCTTTTGAGCAATTGAAGACTTTCGCAGTGTGCGAAGGAGTTGTAATGCTGAAGGGTAAGCCCCGCAGCGAGATTGGCACCCAACTGGAAGCCATTGGGTTGGGGCACGGTGCGCATCATTTGCAGTTTGCATTTAGTCAAGCCGCTTTGCGCAAAAATTTCAGGATAGAGCGTCTCAAAATCTGCGCCGGAGCAGACAAAAATCTGCTCTGCCGTCCATTCACTCCCGCCGCTCGCCAAATAAGGATAAGCAATATGAGAAATAACCGTATTGTATTGAATATCAACGCCCATTTGGTTGCTCAAATATTCATGAATGGCTTGCGTAGCCTGCCGAGGATCAACATTTAGTTCGGTAGCACTCCACATAGCACCTTCCAGGCCAATAGGGCTTACTGCTTTACTAAGATTGACCACCTCCTCCGGCGTGAGCATTTCACATTGATAACCAATATGTTTTGTCGTTTCAACAAATTCTTCCAATACACTTAGCTCATCTTCATGATATGCCAGGTGCAAAGAGCCAGCTGTTTTTGCCCAAAAGCCAGCTTTCTTTGACAATTCGAGCCAAATTTCACGAGATCGCATCGCGCGGTCAAAGGTGGCAGCTGCTTGCCCAACGGGCCATACCATGCCAAAATTGCGAATCGTAGCGCCCTGTGCCTTTGGATGCCTTTCAAATAAAACAACTTTCGCTCCGCTACACGCAGCCGTGTAAGCGAATGCCAACCCCACGATTCCGCCGCCCACAATGGCAATATCATATTTTTGCATTGTGTCAAATTTGTTGATAAATAAGAAACATTTTTTCGAGCCGATAGGCCTGTTCACAGTTAAACAAAGTTAATTTCTTATGCTATACAGTGCAGGAAACCCGTATTAAATTAGTGTAAAAAATAAAGGCTTTTTTAGGGAAAGGTTTACAAAAAATAAACGAATGTTTATCAACTTGTTAAAGCTATCCAATGAGAAGGCGAATTCACGAGGCAAGCATCAGAAGGGAATTAGCCAGAGATTTCGATCAATTCGCTCAGCATCATAGCCGTAGCTCCCCAAACGATTTTGCCGAAGACATCGTAATAGGGCACATCTTTTAATGTAATATTTTGAGCGATGCGCAGATCAGTACTTTGAATCGTGGAAGGTAACTGAAAAAGGGAAAAAGGTACTTCCAGGATGGAACGCACCTCCTCTTGTTGCGGGATAAATTGGGGCTTGTAATCTACAAAACCGACTACAGGATTTACCTGAAAATTGCTTATCGGAATGTATAAGGGCGTGAGTGTGCCTAAAATTTGTATCTCGCTGGACACAACGCCGATTTCTTCTTGCGCTTCTCGCAATGCCGTGTGAGTCAGTGTATTATCTGATTCCTCAAACTTTCCGCCCGGAAAGCTGATTTGCCCGCCGTGCCGGTCTTTGGGGTTAGAGGCATCTCTTTCGATCAGCACTAAGTGCCAATCCAATTCTTTAGGGTAAAAAAGTACCAGTACACCCGCCTGGCGTGCCGTATCAGGCACAAGGGGCATTGGCGTACGCCGGGCAGCATGCGCCATTTTGTATTGTGCTTCCAGGCCGGGCAACGGATCTTGAAGTCTTTTTTCTAATTGATGAATGAAAGCCCAATCCATACGACTTCCTAACAATTGGAGTTAAGCTTAGGTTGAATAAAAAAAGACACCGATGAATTCTCGCCGGTGTCTTTTTTTTTTACTTTGAAATGGGGAAATAACTCAATCTCTATTCGACAACTGCAGATATCGCTCCAGCGCCATCTGCATGCTGGGTACTTCAGGAATAGGCGCTTTGATATTGACCGTCAGCCCGCGATCTTCCACAGCGCGGTCTGTACTATTGCCAAAAACCGCGATTCGCGTCTCATTTTGTTTGAAGTCTGGAAAGTTGTCATACAAAGACTTGATATCCAGAGGGCTAAAAAAAACCAGGACATCATAGGTCACATCGCTAAGGTCACTCAGGTCACTGCTCACCGTTTCGTACATCATAGAATCCTGAAAGTTAAAATGGTGCTCCTCTAGATAGCCCGATACGTCCTTTGCGCCCAAATTGGAGCAGGGCAAAAGGAATTTTTCGTTTTTATGTTTTTTGAGATATGGTGCCAGGTCTTCGATGGTTTTATTGCCGGCGAATACCTTTCGTTTTCTGAAAATAATAAACTTTTGGAGATAATTGGCAATTGCCTCCGACAAGCAAAAATATTTAACTTCTGGCGACATTTTGACCCGCATTTCCTCACACACCCGAAAAAAGTGATCTACTGCATTTTTGCTTGTAAAAATAATTGCCGAAAAATCCTCTATCCGAATGCGTTGCTTTCGAAAATCTTTTGCTGAAATACCTTCCACATGAATGAAAGGACGCCAGTCTATTTGTAGGTTATACTTTTTTTCGAGATCATAATACGGAGACCTTTCTGGCTTGGGCTGCGTAATCAGGATACTTTTTACTTTTTTGTAAGCTTCTTCCTGTACTTTTCCATTTACTGCCATTCAATATAAGGTTTTGCTAAAAAAAATGTTTACCTCCGGCTTTTCAGAACCTGCTTGTGGCAAGTTTCACCAAAACCATGACAGGTGCGATTTCGACCGTGCAAATATACAACAAAAAGTGGAATCTATGAAATGCCCAAAAACGGTTGGCAATCAAAATTCCCCTTATGTATCTATACAAATAAATAATTCCAAGGGTTCCCAGGGTTAAAAAAATCAAATATTTATCAATTGAATCGGGCCCATATGCCAACAATACGTTGACAGGCGTGAGGATCAGCCCAATTACAATTCCAAAAATGATAATGGTGAAATTGTAGCGCTGGATTTCCTGATACACCGGAAAAATGTATCCAACGAGGCTAAGCAACAGGTGTTTGAGTAGCAATACGGCAATCACTACCCCCAAGCAATAGGCAAAATACAGGAAGTAATCCCGTTTGGGAAGGATATTGTAGCTTTCCAACACCAGGTAGGTGAAAAAACCGATATTGATAAAAAAGAAGCTGTACAAAATGATGAAAGGCAGCAAGCTGGTGCTTTCAACCTCTCTAAGCAGCTGGTTTGTCATATTTTCATTCAAAAAAGCGCGATAGGATTTTATGAAAAATGACCTTGATATTGTAAACAAAATAGTGATAGCCAGTAAAATGAACATTACCATCGTAAAAAGAAACACCATTCTGGCATCAACGTTACTACGATTAGCTTTTTTTTCAGAACTGAAGGGCGTCACTTTTTCTTTGGCTACGGAGGTGGTTATATCAAAGGGATTGCCCACTACTTCAACGGAATCACTTTCAGCAATCTCTTTTTCTGGCAGTCGGGGAGTCAGCTCAAATGGATTAGCATTGCGTTGGGCAAAAGCGATCGTGCCCAGGCAAACCAACATCAAAACAATAATAGAGAGGCTATGCAGTTTCAAAGCCAGAAGTTTTGGGAAATCGTGCCGTAAAGATAGTGATTTATCGCGGGATTTTTATTCAAACAAAATTTCATTTTGTGGAAAAGAGCAATATCCTTTCTTCTATCAATTACAATTGATGATAGCGTACTTAAAACGGAATTTTGCGGCTGTTTGATTTTTCAGAGTTATGCTTTCTCATTTCAAATTTTGAGTTATTAGGCTTTGGGTGAAATGGTAGCACCCGATTTTTGGGGGCGGTAAAAAAACGTTCTGAACAATCATATTCAATAAAAAAAGCCCCTTCTTGAATAAAGAAGAGGCTTTTCAGGCGAAAAATTTCCTTTTGAGTGTTATAATGGCAAATCAGCACAGTAGCCTATTTCAAAATATCAAATTTATATTGTAGCCGCTCTACAATCTCATTGCCCGAAGCGGGATCCACATTGCTAAGAAATACCTCTATATCAATTGTTTCTGCATAATCCTTGTCCTTACTATCAAAAGTAATTTCTATAAATCCTTTTTCGCCGGGCTTGATAGCGCTCCTGCTCCACTCAGCAGTAGTGCAATCGCAGGCAGATACCAAAGCAATTTTCAAATCCACATCGCCGTGATTGGTAAATTCAAACTTATGATAGCGCTTTTCACCCTTCTTTACTTTGCCAAAATCAACAAAACGCTCTTTAAACTGCATCACCGGTACTCCTTTCAGGTTTGTTTTGCCATGCAACGAAGACCATTCATGTATCTTTAGGGTATCCTGTTTTACCGCGATGCTGGCGTTTTTGTTGGGAGCAGGTTTAGTACTGGTGTTTTTGCGCAAGCGGGTACTTTTGATGATGATACTGGTAGGACCCTTCACGATTTTGAATTCCGTGCGCCGGTTGATAGCATGAGCAGCCTCTTTCTGCGCTTCATTTTCCAATTTATTGATAAAATCTTCTGAGAGTACATCCCCTTCTTTCAAAAATGGGTTGGCTGCTGCTTGTTTGGCCGTAATTACCTTGGGTTGCGATTCGCCATAGCCTTTTACTTCGATGCGCTCCCGCGGAATCCCCTTGCGGATTAACCAACGGCGCGCTGATTCCGCCCTGCGTTGTGAAAGATTCTGATTGTATGTGTCGCTGGCGCGATTGTCTGTGTGAGAACCCAATTCAATCACCATATCTGGGTATTCCGTCATCAATTCATACACAACTTGCAGATCAGGCTCTGCCTCTGGTTTGATGCGGTCATCGTCCAAATCGTACAAAATATTTTCGAGTACAATGGCTTGTTCAATCGCAATGGTATCATATTCCGGTTCTGGCGGCGGCACAGGTTTGGGCTTTAAGTAGAAGCGATGCTCAAAGGTTTTTGACTCTTTGAGCCCGGCAGTCGTGATGGTTGTGCTATCAGGATAGTAACCTTCTCGGTTTGCCACAATCCGATAGGGTGTTTCCAATCCTAAGACAAAGCCGAAGCGATTACCTTTTTCACTCGTTTGCTGGTTGGACTTACCTGGCTTATTACCGGGCATTTCCACCAATTGAATCGTACCGCCCGTGAGGGGTTTTTTATTGGCATCAAAAAGCCCAACTACCAGATCAGCCGACATTTTTGGTATAGTAAAAGTGTAAATATCATCACAGCAGGTTTTGCCTTGCAAGGAGCGCCCCCCTTCGCGATTGGAAACCAAGAAACCATTGTAACCCTCGGCATCGAGTGCCAGGGCGCTATCATCCACGCTGGTGTTGTACCCATTGCCCATGTTGAGCGGATTGCTCCAGGTAGTACCATCCCAGGTAGTATAGAAAATATCGAAGCCTCCTAAACCAGGATGCCCCGTAGAACTGAAATACAAAGTGCCATTAAGATAAAAAGGAGTCTCTTCATCGCCTAAGGTATTGATTTTAGGACCCAGGTTCACCGGATCAGCATAAACGCCTTCCCCTTTGGCCGTGGCATAATACAAATCGTAGCCGCCATAGCCGCCGGGCATGTTAGAAGAAAAGAAGAGTACCTCCTTGCCAAATAATTCACCAACAACTGGATGCCGGTTGACATAATTGCCATTGATACCCGCTACTTCATTTGCGGCATTCCAGGCGCCATCTCCGCCCACGCTATAAAAAATTTTACCTTCTTTGATAACATTGCCTTGTAGCTGAATCCGTGTGAAGTACATCCGATTACCATCGGTTGAGAAACTTGGATGCGCTGTATGATAGCCCTGTCGGTTTATTTTTTCATCCAAAGGTTCGGGCTTGCCCCATCCTTTGTCCGTTTTAGCCGCTTTGAAAATCTTGATATACTGCTCATTGGCGGTTTTTTCATCAACGATAATGACTTCCTTTGCCGGAAGGGCAGCGATGTACATCGTATTGCCCCCTCTTGCCAGTACCGCCGAATATTCTGAAGAAGCCGTGTTGATTTCCTTGCCGCCGTGTTCGATATTAATTTTAGTGCCAACAGGCATGCTCAGCGCCATTTCAGCGCCTGTTATTTCTGCCTGAGCCAGGGTCTTGAGGGAATCATTTTGGGTACCTTCCACAAAGAGTTGCAACTCCTTGAGTGCATCTTCATATTTGCCATTCATTTTGAGCACCCGCCCATAATTAAACCGATACGCCAGGAATTCATTTTTGGTATCCCGCCGCAAAAAGCGAACGTAGGTACGCTCTGCTTTGGTATAATCTCGCATCAAATAGTACAAATCCGCCAGTTTGGGTAGCAGTGCGCGATCTTCTTTTTCCTCATAGGCTTCCTCATATTTGACAGCAGCATTGTAATAGTCTTTTTCAGCCGCTTTTTCGGCTGCTACCTGAAGCGTAGCCTCGTAGGAAGATTTCCCCAGCGGTTGTGCCCAAGCAGCGCGCATTCCTACAATAGAAAAGACAGTTAGTATGAATATTTTTCTCATAACAAATATAACTTTGGGTTTTAAAACGCTGAAAGCCTCGATAGATGTTTTAAAATTTTGTTAAACCACCATTATATTCTTGGACAAAGAAGCGCCGGCTTCACGTTTGGCTTTTTATAAATTTTAAAGATGTAATACGCTGCAATTTCAAAACCGCCACCGTAGTTTGTTGCAGTGTTGAGGGAAGAGGTATTGACATCAATGCTGGCCGCTACGCGTAAGTTCTCCTCAATATCCGCACCCAGTAGTAACTGCCCGGCATCGCCAAAGCGGTAGCCCAAACCAAAATTCAACTTATAGGCTTTGTTGAGTTGGTAGCCACCCCACCCCTGCAACACTGCCTCGGAAGCGCCACCCGTATTTTGGAACAAGAAAGTAGGGCCGATGCTTATTTTTTCAGTTAGCTTGGAGTTGTAAGTACCATGCAGGATTATTTTTGCCGGTCGTTTATTTGCATCTGGATCCGTAGCATCCGTTGTGAAACCATATTTGGGTTGTGTGAGGTGATTGTAAGAAAAACCAATTTCAAAATCAGATTTTTCATCCATTTTACTGCGCAGCAACAGTCCTACGCCAAAGTCTAAGTAATTTTTGCTCTCACCCAATCCGCGATCCTGGCTTTGTATGGGTTGACCACCCCCTAAGCCGCTGAGGAGTTCATCGCCAAAGGTTACGCCATCTGCATTCAAATCGAGCTTACGTTGCACAGATCCCCCCTGCAAACCAATCGTGAGCATGGTTTTTCCCGCCTTATTGAGCGCCATGTGGTAAGAAAGAGAAAGCATATTGATCGTCGTGCGCAGCTGCGCATCACCCGCCTTATCGTTCACGGTGAGCATCCCTACGCCAATCCAGTCGGTTTTGCGAAAGCCTCTAAAAAGCGGTGCATCAATGTAAAAAGAAGGCGTTGCGAAAAGGTCTTGTGCTAAAAAGCTAGACCACTGACTTCGGTAGATGCCCCCCACACGAGCAGTACCCTGGTAAGCGCCGGTAAGCGCTGGATTGATGGAGAGTGGTGCCATGTTGTACAAAGAAAAATGTACATCCTGCGCCGATAGTGTTCCAAGTGTTAAGCCGAGTGTTAATAAGAGTAAAAGTTTTACAAATTTCATACAACGAATTTTGTCTGTTCTCAAAAAATTGGTAAAAGCCTTATGGCTTTGTTTGTTATTTTGGGTGTAAGCAAGTCGCAAAATAGAAAATATAGCAATCAATATGATAAAAAATTCACGTCATGGGCGTCTTCTTCCCAACTACGGAAGTTGGTAATTTATTTTACCTGCTTTGTTAAATGGCGAAATATAGATTTTTTCTACCAAAAATTGGTAACAATCGCCGCCAAGTTACTTGTTAAAGTGAAGTTGTGCAAAAATAGGAAGCGCCGTTTTGCTCCAATAGGCGACAAAATTGGATTAAGCTTACAAAGAAGGGAGGTTGAAATAATTTTCTGCCTTATGCCAACCTCCTTTTTAACAAAGAAATGAGCCTTACAGCAACTTGGCTTCCGAGGTGATCGGCACCTTTAGCGCTTTGGAGATAATGCAATTCTGCTCCGCACCTTTGGTAATTTCTTCAAATGCTGCTGCCGAAATACCTGTCACTTTGCCCCTGATGATCAAATGAATACCTGTGATTTCAAGCCCTTGCATGGTTACGATTGCTTCGGTATCCAATGATTCGGGGCTGAGTTCCTGACGCGTCAAAGCGGCACTTACTGCCATTGTGAAGCAACCAGCGTGCGCCGCGGCGATTAATTCTTCTGGATTGGTACCTTTTTCTCCTTCTTCAAAACGAGTTTTGTAGGAATAATTTTGTTGGTTCAAAACACCACTCTGGGTGCTTAGGTGTCCCTTGCCTTCTTTTAGCGTGCCCGACCAATGCGCATTTGCAGTTCTTTTCATGGTTGTTTTAAATTTTAGGTTTTGTTTTTATGAAAATGGATGAGCTTTGCAGAAAGTTCAATATCCGTTTTTCAATCAGGATTTCTCTTTTTATTTTGCGGTTGCTCCCTTTGCAAACCTTGCACGCGGGCCAGTGTTCATCCAAAAGAGAAATATAGCCATTATGACTAAAATCAATATAGAACGCAGTAAGAATGAGGATGCCATGAAGCTGCTCATCGCTCGAATGAATCACCGGCTGGAACGCATCAAACTCGGCGGCGGGCAAAAAAAGATCGAAAAAGAACACGAACAAGGCAAAATGACTGCCCGCGAGCGGGTAGCTTACCTCATTGATGAGGGCTCTGTGTTTTTAGAAATTGGTGCTTTTGCTGGTTTTGAGATGTACGAAACGTATGGCGGCTGCCCGGCAGGGGGGGTGTTAGTAGGGATTGGCTATGTGCGTGGCCGGCAGTGTGTTATTGTAGCCAATGATGCCACTGTAAAAGCGGGCGCTTGGTTCCCGATTACAGGCAAAAAAAACCTGCGTGCCCAGGAAATCGCCATGGAAAACCGACTTCCGATCATTTACCTGGTGGATAGTGCAGGGGTCTTTTTGCCAATGCAGGATGAAATATTTCCAGACAAAGAAAATTTTGGGCGCATTTTTAGAAACAACGCCAAGATGTCGAGTATGGGCATTCCGCAAATTGCGGCTATCATGGGGAGTTGCGTGGCAGGCGGAGCCTACTTGCCCATTATGAGCGACGAAGCTTTAATCGTGGAAGGGACGGGTTCAATTTTTTTGGCTGGCCCTTACCTTGTAAAAGCAGCTATCGGTGAAGAAGTGGACAAAGAAACCCTCGGCGGTGCAACGACGCAATCGGAAATTTCAGGTGTGACTGATTATAAAATGCCTGATGATCAGACTTGTTTGGACACGATTAAGGATTTGATTGATAAACTTGGACATTTTGAAAAAGCAGGCTTCGACCGGATAGCGCCCGCTTCGCCAAAAGAAAATCCAGATGACATCTTGAGTATCATACCCGAAAATTCGGCACAGCAATACAGTACCCTCGAAATACTCAAGCGGCTGGTTGATGATTCTGAATTGACATTTTATAAAAAAGACTACGGCAAAACAATTATTTGTGCTTATGCTCGCATCGAGGGCTGGGCGGTTGGGATTGTAGCCAATAACCGCGAGGTTGTAAAAAACGCCAAAGGCGAAATGCAATTTGGCGGTGTGATCTACTCCGATTCTGCTGATAAGGCGACCCGCTTTATTTTAAATTGCAATCAGAAAAAAATTCCCTTAGTTTTTCTGCATGATGTGACTGGTTTTATGGTCGGTTCGCGTTCTGAGCACGGCGGCATCATCAAAGACGGTGCAAAAATGGTCAATGCTGTAGCAAATTCTACCGTACCGAAGTTTAGCATTGTCCTGGGCAACTCTTACGGTGCTGGCAATTATGCCATGTGCGGCAAAGCCTATGACCCCCGACTCATTTTAGCCTGGCCCACTGCCAAAATCGCTGTAATGGGCGGCGCACAAGCTGCCAAAACACTTCTGCAAATCCAGGTTTCGACCCTAAAAGCCAAAGGCGAAACGATCAGCCCTGAAGAAGAACAACGCTTGCTAAGTGAAATCACGGAACGCTATGATAATCAAACCTCCCCTTACTACGCTGCTGCCCGCCTTTGGGTGGATGCCATTATTGATCCTCGCGACACTCGCAAATGGATTGCCAAAGGCATTGAAATGGCGAATAATGCTCCTGTTGAAAAATTTAACGTGGGCGTGATTCAAACCTGATTCAGGCTTTCAGTAATGATTGCCCTAATTCAGTCCTAATGGGAGCCTTTGCTACGTGTACCAAAGTAGAACTTAAACTTATCTGTAAGAATACTCCAGTCCTATGACTTTTGAGTTATGAGTAGTTGTTGAGCCTGAAAACTCATCGCACTCATCCTCTGATTTCGCCACGCCAATTTGTCACCTCTTTTTTCCTTTTTCGTCATCCTGTCAGCCTTTTTTCGTGTTTTTATTACAAAATGGCATTTGCCGCGCAATGGCATAGCTTTGGTTGATAAGTTGATGGGTTGATTGCACGTCTAACATCAACCCTTCAACCAATAAACCGAAATATCCCCCCTTGGGGGGGGAATAAAAGGAGGCAATATGAACTTAAATAATTTCACCATCAAATCACAGGAGGCCGTGCAGCGCGCGCAGCAATTGGCAATGGAAAATCAAAACCAAGCCATTGAACCGGGGCATTTGCTGAAAGGCATCTTCGAGGTGGACGACAGTGTGACGCCGTTTGTGTTTAAAAAAATGAGCATCAACCAAAATATCGTTCGCCAAACGACAGATCGCATCATCAAATCCTATGCAAAAGTCAGTGACGGTAGCGGTCAATACCTTTCGCGCCCAACCAATGAAGCGATTCAAAAAGCCAATACGTTTTTAAAAGATTTTGGCGATGAATACGTCGCGCTGGAGCATTTGTTACTCGGTATTTTGACGGTCAAAGACCAAGTGTCGCAAATGCTAAAAGATAGCGGTGTGACCGAAAAAGCCTTACGCGCTGCCATTCAAGACCTGCGCAAAGGCGCAACCGTGAAAACCGCCAGTGCCGAAGAAACATACAATGCGCTCAATAAATACGCCGTCAACCTCAACGAACGCGCCAAGTCGGGCAAACTCGACCCCGTCATCGGGCGCGAGGAAGAAATCCGGCGGGTGCTGCACATTTTGGCACGCCGGACGAAGAATAATCCGATTTTAATCGGTGAACCCGGTGTTGGTAAAACCGCTATTGTGGAAGGTTTGGCGCACCGCATCGTCAATGGCGACGTGCCAGAGGACTTGCGCGATAAGGAAATTTATGCCCTCGACATGGGCGCTTTAATTGCCGGTGCGAAGTATCAGGGCGAATTTGAAGAGCGATTGAAATCGGTTATCAACGAAGTGACCAAAGCCGAAGGGCGTTTGTTCCTGTTCATTGACGAGATTCACATCCTCGTCGGAGCCGGTAAGACGCAAGGCGCAATGGATGCTGCAAATATTCTAAAACCAGCGCTGGCAAGAGGCGAACTCCGCGCCATTGGTGCGACCACGCTGAACGAGTATCAAAAATATTTTGAATCGGATAAAGCATTAGAGCGCCGTTTCCAGACAGTTACAGTCGGTGAGCCGAGTGAAGAAGATGCGATTTCGATTCTGCGTGGTTTGAAAGAACGCTACGAAACGCACCACAAAATTAACATCAAAGACGAAGCGATTATCGCCGCCGTGCAACTCTCCGAGCGCTACATTACCGACCGCTTTTTGCCGGATAAGGCTATTGACCTGATTGACGAAGCCGCAGCCCGGCTGCGTTTGGAGATGAATTCCATGCCGGAGGAACTGGATGAAGTGGAACGCCGCATTCGCCAGTTGGAAATCGAGCGTGAAGCGGTGAAGCGTGAAAGTGATGATCTGAAAATCAAGCGCATCAGCGAGGAAATTGCCAATCTTGAGGAAAAGCGCAATGCCCTTCGTGCCCGTTGGGAAAGTGAGCGCGAAATCGTGCTGGGCATTCAAAAAGCCAAAGAGGACTTAGAATCTCTGCGCAATGAGAGTGCCCGCGCTGAGCGTGAAGGTAACTTTAGCCTGGCAGCAGAAATCCGTTATGGTCGCATTCCCGAAGCGCAAAAGCGTTTGGATGAATACAATGGCAAATTGCAGGAAATGCAAGCCAGCGGTCGCCAGCTCGTGAAAGAAGAAGTGGATGCCGAAGACATCGCCGAAATCGTGAGCAAGTGGACAGGCGTGCCCGTGACGCGGATGCTCCAGAGCGAGCGCGAGAAGCTGCTGCATTTGGAAGCAGAATTGCACAAACGGGTAGTGGGTCAGGAGGAAGCCGTGGAAGCCGTCGCCGATGCCATTCGTCGCAGCCGCACGGGCTTGTCGAGTGCTTCGCGCCCGATTGGGTCGTTTCTGTTCCTCGGTACGACGGGCGTGGGTAAAACCGAATTGGCGAAAGCCCTTGCCGAAGTGCTCTTCAACGACGAAAACCTGATGACGCGCATTGACATGAGCGAGTATCAGGAGCGGCATTCGGTGTCGCGCCTCGTGGGTGCGCCTCCGGGCTACGTGGGCTACGATGAAGGCGGGCAGTTGACGGAAGCGGTGCGCCGCAAGCCGTATTCCGTGGTGCTGTTGGATGAAATTGAAAAAGCGCATCCCGACGTGTTCAACGTGCTGCTGCAAGTCTTAGACGACGGTCGCTTGACGGATAACAAGGGTCGTATAGCGAATTTCAAAAATACGATTGTGATTATGACTTCGAATATTGGGTCGGACTTGATTCGGGAAAATTTTGAAAAAATTACCGAAAAGAACCAGGAGGAAGTCGTGGAAAAAACCAAAAACCTCTTGTTTGAAATGCTCAAGCAAACGGTTCGCCCGGAATTCCTGAACCGGATTGACGAAGTGATTATGTTCCAACCGCTCACGGCGAAGAACATCCGCTCGATTATCCGCCTGCAAATCAAGCAATTGCAAGCCGTTTTACAACAGCAGGAAATCACGCTCGACGTGACACCCGAAGCGCTCGACTGGCTCGCCGAGGAAGGCTACAACCCCGAGTTTGGCGCCCGCCCGCTCAAGCGCGTGGTGCAGAAAAAAGTGCTCAACGAACTCTCCAAGCAAATGTTGCTCGGCAAGGTGCAGCCCAAGAGTCACGTGATTTTGGATGTGTTTGACGGCGTGGTGGTGTTTAGACAGGTGGAAGAAGTGGAGATACGGTCGGAAGAACTGGAAGTTGGAAGTTAGAAGTCGGAAGTACAAAATAAAAGAAATTGCCGTCCTAAAGGAATTTGGGGCGGCATTTTTATGTTAATAGCAACTTTTCTATTTCATTTTTCAACGGCGGTATGTACGCTTTGGCAGTTTTCCAAACGATATTTAAATCTACATTCAGATAGTCATGAATCAGAATGTCGCGCATTCCAGCCATATCTTTCCAAGGAATGCTGGTATTTGTATTGCGAAAATCTTCCGATAGGCGTTTGGTGGCTTCTCCGATAATTTCTAATTGCCGAATTACAGCATCTTGAACCAAGTAAGCTGCCTCAAAATCCGCTGCGCTAAGTCCATTGGTATATTCGAGTATTCGATTAATGGATTACAAAATATGTTGTAAATAAAACGCATCATTTTTCATGCCTCGGCAATCATTTGCAAATCTTTTTCGATGGAAGGTCTGAAAGCGGGGTGTAAGGATTTTTCCGTGACAATATCTACTTTGCGGTGCAATAATGCCGAAAGTTCGCGGTGCATCCGCACGAGGGTAAAGAGGTCAATGGTTTCTGCAAAACCAACCAATATGTCAATATCGCTATCGGGGCGTTCCTCCGCGCGGGCGAAAGAGCCAAAAATCCCAATGCTGCGAATGGGATACTGCAACAGATAATCTTTGATGATTGATATGGTTTCTTGCCGTGTCATGTGCTACAAATATCGCTTTTTTTGGCGGAAAATGCAAGGAGGTGAGGTGTTTGATGGGGTGGTGGTGTTTCGGCAGGTGGAGGAGGTGGAGATACGGTCGGAAGAACTGGAAGTTGGAAGTTAGAGGTACGAAGTCGGAAGTACGAGATAAAAGAAAAATGCCGTCCTGGAGGAATTTGGGGCGGTATTTTTATGTTAATAGCAACTTTTCTATTTCATTTTTCAACGGCGGTATGTACGCTTTGGCAGTTTTCTAAGAGTATGTTTGAATTTTATTTAAAAAATTGATTGACATAATTTTATGTATTTATTTTGATTTATAGAAAGATGGAGTGATGGAATAATTGGAAAAAAGCCACACTTCGCTTGACTGTTGTCCACGCATCTAATTTATTACAATGCCCCTGGTTTGGAGCAGAAATGCCCGTAGTAGGTAAATCTTCTCTTTGAGACATCGGAATTTTTAAGCATGTTCTTAGAATTTCATGGGGTATATGCGCCGTACTTTGTCGTTCATCATTTTAAACCATAGCGGCGGCACGAGCGATGCTAAGATGGAAGTAGGGTAGCCCAGGGGCAACTGGGGGCTTTCATCGAAGTGGCGAAGTATCTGGTATTTGCGGGTTGCTTTGTAGTGGTGGTCGCTGTGGCGGGTGAGTTCGTAAAGGAATATTCTTCCCAACTCATGGTCCGAATTCCAGGAGTGCTCAGGACGGACGCTTTCATAGCGCCCATTGGGTAGCAAAGCCCTGCGCAAGCCGTAGTGTTCGATATAATTTACGCATTCCAGGAGCAAGAACCCAAAAATGGCGATTGCAATTGCATAAGCGATCATCGTCCAGTTCCATATTAAACCGATGCTTGCGAGGTAAGCCAATTGAAATACCTGAAAGCGGAGCATTTCATTCGACCAGGTCAGCACGGGTTTTGATAGCTTGCGCAATCGTTCGGCTTCGAGTTTCCAGGCGTTGAGATAACTGCCTACGACAGAACGCACCCAAAAGGCATACACGCTTTCGCCCAGGCGCGCGGAGGCGGGATCGAGCGGGGTTGCTACATTTTTGTGATGCCCGCGGTTGTGTTCTATAAAAAAGTGCATGTATAATGCCGGGAGCAGTAAGATTTTGCCCAGGGTTTGCTCGAAGGGATTGGTGCGGTGCCCCAGTTCATGCCCTACATTGATACCAGCGGTACCCACGATCAAGCCTACATTGCAAATCATACCGACTACCTCATAGGTGGCCAATCCGCCCTGTATCAGGCGATAAAAGAAAAAAATGATCAAGCCGTACAGAATGGGGATATTCAGATAAAGCAGGATATCAAAAAAGCGCGCTACTGCCTTTTTGTCCTCTACGGCTGGCGGGAAATTCCAATCCGATTTTGGTAAAAATTGTTCTACGATAGGAATGATAACAAAAGCGACATAGATACTGCCAAAAGACCAAATACCGCCATAGTAAACCCCAAAATAAGCCGCCAAAGGGGCGATATAAGCGATCAGATATTTCAAATCTCGTAGCATAAGCGAATCGTTTCAATTGTGTTTTGTAAAAGCAGCATTAAGTTATAACAAATTTGAAAAAAGAACAAGTAGTTTGGAAAATAGGTAGCGGGTCAGATGGGTTGTTTTACTTTTCAGCTTTCTCAAAATCACAAAGATTGACAAAACCGCCTCCACGCCTCAGTGCGCAAAATCCACTGCAAAATTCCCCTGAATGCGCTCCATCGGCGGATTGTAATAGCCATATTTCAAATGCGGAAATTCTTCTTTGAGTAAGTCCATCATTTGCTTCACGCCAATCGGGTCGCCAGGGTCGGTCACATTGATTCTGGTCAGATACCAATCGGGGTCAATATTAAAATTGCGCCACTGAATCATTTTCAAATCGGTATCTCGAATCAATTTTCGCAGGGCTTCATACTCCGCCTCACTATCGGTCATGCCAGGAAATACGAAGTAATTGATGCTCGTCCAGCCGCCGTAGCGATTCACCACGCGCAGACTTTCTACAATGTCTTCAAATTCATAATTATTCGGGCGGTAGTAAGGCAGGTAAACCGAGGCTTGCGCCGAATTGGTGCTTACGCGAATGCTGTTCAGCCCTACTTTGCACAACTCCTCCACCCAAGCCGGGCGACTGCCGTTGGTGTTGATGTTGATGCTGCCTTTGTCTGTAAACTTGCGGATTTCAATGATCGCTTCGCGAATGGTTTCCCACATCAGCAACGGCTCGCCCTCGCAGCCCTGCCCAAAACTGATGATGGGATAAGGTGCTGCTTCTAAATGCGGTACGGTGTATTCGACGATTTCCTGCGCGGTGGGTTTGAAGGTCAAACGATCTTGGTTCGATACAATGCTTTCCTCCTCCGGTTGGAAGGAAATACAGCCCAGGCAATTCGAGTTGCAAGCAGGCGACACTGGCACCGGGCATTCCCAGCGGCCCATGAAATAATTTCGCGCCGCCGGACAAGTGTAAGTCAAGGCACAATTCTGCGCTAAATGTTCTACCAAACGATTCTGCGGATAGGCTTTTTTATAATAATCAATGCCCTTTTTTATTACACCCCAGTCAAAACCATTACATTCCTGGCGAATATCTTCCTCAATTCTTACCGCCGGCACATAAAATTTACCATCGTACCAGCCCACCGCCGTGTAGCAAAACAGCGATAACGTGGGTGCATTTGGCTTGCTATCAAAAGCTGCCAGGTATAAGCCTGTGTGCGCCGGAGGCACAAAAGCCGCCACTGCTAAGCCCTTCTCGCAATGCCGAATCTCACCCGTGCGCACATCCATGCCAATGCCCACGCGATCCGGCAGATTATAGAGCGACCCGCCCTCCGGCAACTCGATCCAATCCTCCAGCGGCACGGGGTATGCGTACCACGCGCTGCGCCCCAGCGCGTACAGCGAGGTATCTTCAAAGACATTGCCGTTTTCGTCAGCGTAGAGGAGATAGGGGGAGTGTCGCAAAGCCATCGTTATTTTTAAATTTGGACTGCAAAGATAACTATTTAACAAAGCTTTATGATCAAGGCATTGTATAAATACGGATAAGCAGGTCATTATTATTTTTCCAACGAGTCCAACCTTGTATCGGATTTTTGCATTATTATAGAACTTTGGACTATTAGCTTTTAAACTGTCCAACTACTTACTTAATTTTATACTCACGATTTCATAACCTAAAATCATAGTGATTGGCAATCCTACATTCGAATTTCCCAAAACGCTGGCGAGCCACCTGGAATCCAGACATGTACCACGGCTGGGGCAGAACGCGCAAGTACTTTGAAGGCTGGTATTTCAAAATAGTGGATCCTCTGGAGCAGTATGCTTTTGCAATTATTCCTGGTATTTCCTACGGAAAAGATGGCGATGTACATGCCTTTATTCAGGTGCTGGACGGCAAAAAATGTACCGCCACTTACCACGCATTTGAGCATTCGAGCTTTCAGCCTTCCGACCAAACATTCGAGCTGGCGCTGGGCAATAATTTTTTCTCAGCAAATTCTATCGCACTCGATTTACCGGAATTGCAAGGAAAACTCCACTGGCAAGATCGCTACCCCTGGCCCAAAATGCTGGGCGCTCCGGGCATCATGGGCTGGTATTCTTTTGTCCCTTTTATGGAATGCTATCACGGCGTGGTGAGCGTACACCATACCTTGCGGGGGCGCATGGAGGTGTATGGAAAGGAAATTGATTTTACGGGCGGCAAAGGGTATATCGAAAAAGACTGGGGCACTTCTTTTCCCAACTCCTGGATTTGGATGCAAACCAACCATTTCGATGTTGAGTATCCGGTTTGTCTTTCGGCATCGGTTGCCAAAATTCCTTGGTTAGGCAGTCATTTTATTGGATATATCGTCGGATTTTTATTGGACGAAAAACTGTATCGCTTTGCTACCTACACCGGTGCTATGATGAAAGCAGCTTTTGACGAAAATACAGTCCGTTTATCCTTCAAAGACCGAAAAAACCGGTTGGGCATTCTGGCGCACAAAGCAGAAGGCGGTGATTTGATTTCTCCCCTTTCGGGCAATATGACCGGCAAAGTGAACGAAAGCATGCAGGCAAGGGTAGAAGTGAAACTGTACGAAGGGGAGCAGCTTATTTTTTCAGGTATTGGCAAAAATGCAGGCATGGAAGTGGCAGGACCGGCGCAGGAATTATTGACCGACCAGTGGAGGCGATAGCGCTCCTAACCATTTGGGGTATCATTTACCGAGCAGATCACTCACTTTCGTCGAAAAAAAATTTTTTAGGAACTCAAAAACCTTTACCTTTTGTTTTGCAAAAAAATGAGGTCGAATGAAAAATCCAGTTAAAAGATATATTAAGCAATTTTCAGAAAACAAGCTTTGGTCGAAACTAACCAGATACGCTCGGCAAATCGGCGTGAAATCGGTTTACACGATTTTATTATTGTTTTATGCTTATCAGCGCAGCGACACCCCGCGCTGGGCCAAGAATATCATCCTAGGGGTGTTGGGGTATTTAATTTCTCCCATTGATGCCATCCCCGATTTGAGCCCTATTATTGGCTATACCGATGATCTTGGGATGCTGAGTTTTGGTCTGGTGACCATTGCCGCTTATATCAATGATGAAGTGCGCGAAAAAGCCAGAAAAAAACTGGTGGATTGGTTTGGGAATTACGACGCAAAAGAATTAAATGAAGTGGATAAACAGCTGTAAAATTGCCAAATGTGCATTCTCGTGGTAAACACTTAGTATTCAATATGCTGTGAATTAAATTGTATAGTTCAGGGCCCAGTGTGTTTCTAAAATGTGTCAGATTTTTAGGTTTCAAAAGCCGATCAAGATAGAATCACTTGGCTACAAATCGAAATGCATTGTACATTCCCGTGGATGCATTTTGGGAAAAGGTATTCGAGGATTTCCTGACAGGAAGGGATCGGATTTCGGAATATATTTTTAAAAAGTAATAACCCGATTACCAACGGAAAGTTTTCATTTGACTGTCTTTTTACTCAAAATTATTTCTGAAACAAAAGAAAAAGATTATGAAAATGAAAGCTTTATTCTTATTATTTCTCGCTTCTTTGCTTTTGATTCTCACCCAGTGCAATAATGAAATAGCAGAGCCGAGACAAGCTGATTTTGATTGTTCGGAGGCACTGGATGTTTGCAAATTGACAAACGACCAGAACGCGTTTGGGTTTGATATTTTTCAAAAACTGCATGAAGCAAAACCAGATGATAATATTTTTATTTCTCCTATGAGTATTTCTACTGCGCTTTCTATGGCGTTAAATGGCGCCGCCAACCAGACTCAAAGCGATATGCAAGGTACGATGCAGATTCCTGATTGGACGCTTGCGCAATTGAATACTACGTATAAAAAACTGCTGGAAGTACTGCCAAATCTGGATCGGGAAGTAAAACTGCAACTTGCCAATTCCATTTGGTATCGAAGTGGCTACGCGGTGAAACAAGATTTTTTAGATATCAATAAAGCTTTTTACAATAGCCAAGTGCAGAGTTTAGATTTCAATGCCCCTGTGGCAACGGATGCCATCAATAGTTGGGTTAATGACAAAACGGAAGGTGTTATAAAATCTATCATAGAAGAAATTCCGGCTGAGACCGTTATGTATATCATTAACGCTATATATTTTAAAGGTACCTGGCGATATGAATTCGATCCTAAGGATACGCGCAAGCAGCCTTTTTATCTTGCAAATGGCACGCAAAAACAAGTAGACATGATGTTGCAATCGGATATTTCTTTACCCATCTTTTTTGACGAAAATTTTAAAGCAGTTGATTTGCCCTACGGGGATTCCATTTTTTCGATGATGATTTTGCTGCCGAATGAAGGCTACTCGCTGGATGCAATGATTGGCTCTCTCTGTAATACAAATTGGAATACCTGGATTAATAATTTTAGGAATAGCCCCAAAATGACCTTCAGTATGCCAAAATTCAAAATGGAATATGAGCAAGAGCTGAATCAATCGCTCACCGATTTGGGAATGGGCATTGCATTCCTGCCCAATCAAGCTGATTTTACCAATATTGCCAATGATAAAAAATTGTATATCAGCGTAGTAAAGCACAAAGCATTTGTTGAGGTGGATGAAAAAGGAACAAAGGCTGCGGCGGTTACGTCTATTGGGATTGACATGACTTCCATTTCCAGTTTGACGATCAATCGTCCATTTGTATTTGTAATCCGTGACAATAAAACAAATAGTGTTTTATTTATTGGAAAAGTAATGAATCCTTAAATTTATATAAATAAGGAAGTGAACGATAAGCACTTCCTTATTTATTTATGTAATTATGATATAGTTATTTAAAAAATCAACCGCCTTCTGCGAAGGCATCTCACAGGGTTTGAGCAGGTCGTTTTTGCTGGTCATATAATAATTAAAACTAATGAAATCTGTGCCGCCCAGTTCTTCAGCGAAGATTTTCATACTTTTGCCCGCATTAAAATCCGTGCGGGTCACGCCATATTTTCGGTTTTGATAAATGACTTCGGAATAGCCGAGCGGTATTTTTAATAGGAGGTCTTTGATTGTCAAATTTTTTAAACAGTTTGTTTTTCAGAAATAGCTTTAGCAAGCTCATTCAGCACTTCACGCGCTTTTTTCAGGCTTTTCACATGATCTTTCACTACAATGAGGCTTCGCGCTGATTGTTTGATGCTCAAACCCTGCTGATGCCCTTCTTTTGCAATGTAATCCATTACATTTTTGAAGGTTTGACTTTCGTAGAAACGCGATTGCGGATTCTCCACAAAATAGCAGCGCAGCTTATCGTTTTTCAAAATAAGCCTTTCAAAACCTAAGTCCCGACAAATCCAGCGCACGCGCAAGCCGTCGAACAATTCGCGCACTTCTACCGGTATCTTGCCGAAGCGGTCGCGTAGTTTTTCTTCAAATTTTGTTAGGTCTTCTTCGGTTTCGATGCCATCCAATTCAGTATAGAGCGCCAAACGCTCGGAAATGCTACTCACGTAATCGTCGGGGATGAGCATTTCCACGTCGGTATCCACCTGCACGTCGCGTACAAACTTGCGCTCTTTCTCTAACTCTTCTTTGAAAACATCCCTGAATTCATTCTCTTTGAGTTCCTGAATGGCTTCTTCCAGGATTTTCTGATAAGTCTCATAGCCAATATCCGCAATAAAACCGCTCTGTTCTGCGCCCAGCAAGTTCCCTGCTCCCCGAATATCGAGATCGCGCATAGCGATGTACAAGCCACTGCCCAAATCCGAGAATTCTTCAATGGTTTTCAGGCGTTTACGCGCATCGGTCGTGAGGGTGGAAAGCGGCGGTGTAAACAAGTAGCAAAACGCTTTTTTATTAGAACGCCCCACGCGCCCGCGCAATTGGTGCAAATCACTCAAGCCGAACATTTCGGCGTGGTTAATGATAATCGTATTCGCATTGGCAATATCCAAGCCTGTTTCTATGATATTGGTGCAAACCAAGACATCGTGTTTTTTATCAATAAATTCAACCAGCACTTTTTCTAAAGAATCGGCTTCCATCTGCCCGTGCGCCATCGCAAAATCCACGTCCGGGCAGAGCTTACGGAGCATAACAACCATATCTGGCAAGGATTTCACGCGATTGTGTACAAAAAATACCTGCCCGCCGCGATTCACTTCGTACAGGATCGCTTCTCGAATCACTTCTTCACTGAAAATGCGCACTTCGGTCTGAATGGGTTGGCGATTGGGAGGCGCTGTTCTCAAAATAGACAAATCCCGAGCTGCCATGAGTGAAAATTGTAAAGTACGCGGAATGGGCGTTGCCGTGAGCGTGAGGGTGTCCACATTGACTTTGAGGTTGCGTAGTTTTTCTTTTGCAGAAACACCAAATTTCTGTTCTTCATCAATCACCAACAAACCCAGGTCTTTGAACTTCATTTCCTTGCCTAGTAAAGCGTGCGTGCCGATGATGACATCGAGTTTGCCCATTTTCAGTTTTTCAAAAATCTCCTTTTTCTCTTTCGCGCTGCGGAAGCGATTGACATAATCCACATCCACGCCGAATTCCTTGAGGCGATCCCCAAAAGTTTTGAAATGCTGCAGAGCCAGGATCGTAGTGGGTACGAGTACTGCCACCTGCTTACCATCCGCCACCGCTTTGAATGCCGCGCGAATTGCCACTTCAGTTTTGCCAAAACCCACATCGCCGCAGATCAAGCGATCCATCGGATAGGGTTTCATCATATCCTCCTTCACATCCTGGGTCGCTTTGTACTGGTCGGGCGTATCTTCGTAGATAAAAGAAGCTTCCAATTCATTTTGCAAATAGCCATCCGGTGGGAAAGCGTGTCCTTGCGAGGCTTTGCGTTTGGCATAGAGTTTTATCAACTCTCCGGCAATATCCTTGACTTTCTTTTTGGTCTTGGCTTTGAGATTTTTCCAGGCATCCGAACCGAGTTTGCTCAATTGTGGCTCAGCTCCATCTTTTCCAATGTATTTGGCAATTTTATGCAAAGAATTGATCCCAACGTACAGCAAATCGTTATTTTTATAAACCAGCCGCACCGCCTCTTGCGAATGCCCGTTCACGGTGATTTTTTCCAAACCAGAATAGCGCCCCACACCATAATCAATATGCGTTACATAATCGCCAGGCTGCAATTCGCGCAGCAAACGGACACTCAAGGCTTGCTCTTTGCCATAGCCTTGTCGCAATTTGTAGCGATGAAAACGGTCGAAAATCTGATGGTCGGTGTAGCAGGCAATTTTTAAATCCAGATCAACAAAACCCTGATAAATTGCTTGCGGTATCGGATGGAAATGAACATCGGCGTTCAAATCCTCGAAAATGGCGTAGAAACGCTCGATTTGCTTGGCGCTATCAGTGAAAAGATAATTTTCGATGCGATTTCTGGAATTATTTTGCAAATCCTCAATCAGTATCGGGAAATTCTTGTTGAAACTGGGCTGAGGTTTTGAATTGTAAGTAAATTTCTGGTGGAATTCTATCGGTTGCCCTTTGTCGCTCATACCAATGATCGCGTGTTCCTGTATATCTTCGACCACTTGCCGTGGAAAAATGAACGCTCGGTCGCGGAAAACTTCTGCCAACTCGGTATTGTCTAAAACAGTCAGATTTTTGGCAAATTCTTCGGCTTTTTCAAAGCACTGCTGCAACTTGTCTAATAAAATTTGGAAATCTTTGATCCAAAGGACGGTATCCGCTGGCAGCACCTGAAACAGCGATACTTTTTGCTCGCGCGAAAACTTGGTATTGATGTTTGGCACAATCGAAACACTGGCAATATTTTTCTCTGAAAGCTGCGTCAAAGGATCGAACAGGCGAATCGTTTCTACTTCATCATCAAATAATTCAATCCGATACGGCAATTCGCTTCCGTAGGAAAAAATATCCACGATGCCACCACGAATCGAAAACTGCCCTGGCTCGTACACAAAATCCTCGCGCCGAAAGCCATATTCCACTAAAATTTCGATGACAAAATCCACGTCAAATTTTTCACCAATCGCAATATTGATGCGCTGTTCGTTCAGCGCTTCCGGGGATACCACTTTTTCAAACAAAGCCTCCGGGTAAGTGATGATGATTTCACCTTTTGCGTTCGATGAAGTGATTCGATTGATCACCTCAGTGCGTTGCAGCACATTTGTACTGTTTAATGCCTCAAAGTGCATCGGTCGTTTGAACGAATCAGGGAAAAACCAAACAGGTTTCTTCTCAAATAAACTCGACAGGTCATTTTGCAGATAAGCGGCCTCCTCCTTGTCGTTGGCGATGAATAAACAATTGCGGGCTAAATTGGTGTAGGTTCCAAACAAGATAAAGGCTTCCTGCGCGCCTACCATTCCACTGGCTTGAAGCCGGGCGGGCATTTCGCCGCGGAGGGCGCTTACAATTTGCTGCGTCCGCTTGTCATTGCGGTACAGCTCCAGCACACGTTGCAGGTTATTCACAGGCGCAAAGGTAATTCATTCGGTATGCAAAAAACAGTTATGCAATAGGAAAGTTGAACCAGATTTGGATTATAATTTAGCCTTCAAAAATCCTCAGCCCTGCTTCAAGAAAAGGTAGGGGGTCAAATCGGTTGTTTTACTTTTCAGATTTCGCAAATCCTAAAGATTTACGAAATCGTATCCACTGTTTTGATCCATTGCCTAAAAAAGATATAAAAACCCCTTTATTCAAAAAAACTTCAGGTGCGTTTGCTCTTTCAAAACGAGTGAAAAGAGAACCCAAAAAACGGTATATTTATAGTGCACAAAAATAGAGTTCATGCTCATAAAAAAAAGTATTAGAAACGTTGGAAGCACTGCCTGCAGGCGCTTCATCGGAATAAAATCCGTGATCAAACGCACAAAAGTTTTAGCTATAGATGTTTATTTTTGCAAAAAAAATTGTATGATAAAGAATGGTTTTTCTCTTTTGGCTTTGTTGTGGATGATGACCTTTTGTTGCACTGCTTGCCAAGCGCAGGCAGATCGGGCAACTGCTTACCAGGTTTTGTCTGTGACGGATTTTAAAACACAAATTACCGCGGACAGTACCTTGCAATTGGTGGACGTGCGCACCCCGGAGGAATTTGGAGCAGGTAGCATTGGCAATGCTATCAATATCAATTATTTGGATGAAAATTTTTCTGAAAAAATTCAGGCATTGGACAAAAGCAAACCCGTTTACATCTTTTGTCGTTCTGGCAATCGGAGCGGGAAGGCAGGCAAAATAATGCAGCAATTAGGATTCAAAGAAGTGTACGACTTGCAAGGCGGGTATTTGAACTGGCGGTAAATGTCGAGCGGGAAGTTATACCTCATTCCGGTGCCGCTGGGAGCAGCGCGGGTGCATACCCTTCCGCCTTATGTAGCTGATACAGTGCGGCAGCTGGATGTATTTGTTGTAGAAAGGGCTAAAACAGCGCGGCACTTCATCAAAGAAATTTGCCCCGATAAACTTTTGCCAGGGCTTCTGTTGTTTGAGCTAAACGAACATACCCCACAGGAGGCTATTGCCTCTTTTTTAAAACCCGCAGAAACAGGGCAAGACATCGGCTTAATGTCGGAGGCAGGCTGCCCCGGAGTAGCCGACCCAGGCGCCGCATTAGTGAAGCTTGCTCATGAAAAAGGCATCGAAGTGATCCCATTGGTCGGACCTTCTTCCATTCTATTGGCGCTGATGGCTTCTGGTATGAACGGGCAATCCTTCTGTTTTCATGGGTATTTACCAGCCAAAAGACCTGAATTGGAAAGGGTTTTGAAAAACTTAGAACAATTGGCAATCAAACACAAGCAGACCCAACTTTTTATAGAAGCGCCTTATAGAAACCAGCAAGTGATGGAAAGTGCGTGCAAAGTGCTCGCGCCCAGCACTTATTTCGGCATAGCCATGGCCCTAACTCTGCCCGATCAATGGATTAAAAGCCAACAAATGACCAAATGGCGTGAAGCAGTTTTGCCTGAATTACACAAGAGACCAGCAGTATTTATGATCGGTGTTTGATGTTTTTCTACCAACGTCAAAGTTAGCAAGCGGAGTTTACAATTGATTGAATACCAGTCATTAATCCTGTTTCAATTGTAGTAGCGCCACATTTTCGATATGATGGGTATGCGGAAACATATCTACTGCTTGTACTTTTTTCACTTCGTATTTTTCGCCCAGTAGGTTCAAATCGCGTGCCTGTGTAGCAGGATTGCAACTCACATAAACGATTTTGGGTGTTTCGAGTGCCAGCAAAATTTCCACCACCTTTGGGTGCATCCCCGCGCGAGGCGGATCCGTGATGAGTACGTCGGGTTTGCCATATTTATTTACAAATTCGGGTGTAAGCATATCCTTCACATCACCGGTGTAAAATACCGTGTTGTTGATACCATTGAGCTGCGCATTCTCCCGGGCATCGTCAATTGCCGATTCAATCTCCTCGATACCTACCACTTGCTTGCAATTTTTTGCAGCATACAAAGCAATACTCCCCACACCGGTATATAAATCATACACATTTTCAGTTCCCTGTAAATCAGCAAATTCCATCGCCACATCGTACAATACTTTTCCTTGTCGGGTATTTGTTTGAAAAAAAGATTTTGGACCAATTTTGAAGCGCACATGCCCCAATTGCTCTTCGATATATCCTTTGCCATGCCAGGTGTGTATGTCCAGATCGAGTAGAAAGTCGTTTGCCTTATGGTTGACACAATAAAGCAGCGTAGTAATAGCCGGGCACTGTTGCAAGAGCGCATCCAAAAAATGTTGAATCCTGATCGGATCATTTTGAAATACACTCAGGATGACCATGACTTCTCCGGTAGTTGCTACCCGAATCAACAAATGCCGAAGAAAGCCCATTTGTATTTTCAGATCGAAAAAATCGAGGTTTTGAACATTTGCAATCGCTCTGGCAGCATTGCGAATCTGATTGGAAGGGTCGGGCTGTAGCCAGCAATGTTCAATATCCACAATTTTATCAAACATACCTGGTCGGTGGAAACCAATAGCACCTGCTTCTTTGGGAATGCCTTGTGACAGTTCCTCTTTGCTGAGCCAGCGTTTGTTGGAGAAGGCAAATTCGAGTTTGTTGCGATAATAGGTAGTTTCTGCTGCCAGGCGGATGGGCAAAAAGGCTTCCACCGCTACTTTCCCGATACGAGCCAGGGCATCTCTCACCACAGTTTCTTTGTGGTGCGCCTGAGCCACATACTGCAAATGCTGCCACTTGCAGCCCCCGCAAATGCCGTAATGCTGGCAAAAAGGGTCCGTTCTATCCGTTGAGTATTGATGAAATTGCTGAGGAACCCCGAGGAGGTACTCCGCTTTTTTCTTTTGCACCAACACATCCACTACATCCCCCGGTGCTACATTTTCCACAAAAATAACCCTGCCACTTTCGTCGCGTCCCACCCCTTTGCCTTTGTCGGCAATACCAGTTATCAAGACATTGGGAACGACCAGCGGTTTTTTCCTTTTTCTCATTATTCCAAAATCACAATTTTCAGTCCAAAAATTATCTTGTCAAAACGATATAATCTCGGATGAGTGTTTTTAAAAACTCCACCTTATCCTTAGGGATTTGCTCGATCCCCAGCAAATCGGCAATTTTTTGAGTGGCTTCCGCCAGCAGCTGCCGGTGCGCAGCATTATTAAAAGCGTGGTATCGCAAAATAATTTGCTTGATGAGCAGCATGTCTTGCTCTGTCAGGTGGCGTACTTGCGGGTATTGGGGTTCGTAGTTTTCGATAGAACTTATTTTCAAAATATCATCCAAGCGGAAGCGTACATTGTGCTTTACCCTGATCACGGTGGTATTGGCCGTCATATCACCGAGGCGTTGGTTTTTGGGGGAAGAGCTAATGAGCAAAGCCGCCAGAATGCCCAGTGAAAAAAGGCTGTCCACCATGTGAAAAATCGCCCGCAGGAAGTAATCACTCATGCCGGGTTCCAGTCCATCCAAGCGAACAACCTTAATGCCCATCGCGCGCTTGCCCCAGGACTGACCACTCGCCAGCGTTTCGGATAGAAATTGGTAAAACATAAACCCTACAATGGGCAGGAGGTAGATGATAATAGCAAACATGGAGTCGAAAATGCGACTGCCGAAAGCCCCCAACAGCAAAAAAATTATGATAAAGTATAGCGTCCCGATGATCATCGCATCAATAAAAAAGCCCAATGCCCGCTCGCGCAGGGAAGCCAACTCGTATTCAATCGTGACGTTTTGCGTGGTACGTATGTCAATCGTTTGCGCCATTTTTTGGTTCAATATAAGTTCGTAAAGGTAAGCGGTATTTTTCTGGAAAAACAGCTTTTTTAGTAGAGTTTGAAGGATCAAAAATGAACAATCAAGATAAATTGACAAATGAAGGCATCAGATTGTTGTTTTTACAAAAATATTTTCATAAAATGCACTTTCAGGCGCGCAGAAGGAGTTATTGTATCTGACAATTCTGTATGGCTTTTTACAACAATGGCAAGGCATGCGTGAAACAAATTTTATCCAGCAAAACAAAAATAAGTGGCAGGATTTCGAAGAGATTTTGGAAGGTAGGTATCACGACCCGGATAAACTAAACGATTTGTTTGTGCAAATCACGGATGATTTATCCTATTCGCGGACGTTTTACCCCAATCGCTCTGTACGGGTTTACCTCAATAGCTTAGCCCAACGCATCTTTTTTACAATTTATAAAAGTCGGCACTCGCCTATCAAAAAAGTTGGTCATTTCTGGCTGGAAGAATTGCCACAGCTGGTGTATGAAGCCCGCCAATCATTCTTGCTAGCATTTCTGGTGTTTTTGCTATCTTTTGCCATTGGTATGTTGTCCAGCTTTATGGATCCTGATTTTGTGAGGGTTATCCTCGGGGATTCGTATGTCAATATGACGGAAGAAAATATCCGCAGCGGCGATCCCATGGCGGTGTATAAAGAACGCGGACAGCTGGGGATGGCATTGGGTATCACTGCCAATAATCTTTGGGTTGCTTTTCTGACTTTTGTAATGGGGGTTTTTTATGCCGTGGGTTCTATTGTGATTATGATAAGCAATGGGATCATGGTAGGGGCATTTCAGTATTTTTTTATTGAAAAAGGCTTGTTTTGGGAGTCTTTTCTGACGATTTGGATACACGGTACGCTGGAAATTTCTGCCATCATCATAGCAGGGGCAGCGGGTATCACAATGGGCAAAGGGCTTGTTTTTCCGGGTACTTACACCCGCATGCAATCCTTTCAGCGCGCGGCACGGCGTGGCGTAAAAATCATGATTGGGATTACGCCAATTATCATTACGGCTGGTTTTATTGAAGGCTATCTTACACGGCATACAGACACGCCTGACTCCGTGCGCGGTTTATTTATCTTGGTTTGTCTGATATTTGTATTAACTTATTTTGTCTGGTATCCTTATTTCAAATCCCGAAAGGGCTTCAAAGCAAGCAGCCACGATAATCGAACGCTGCCAGATCGGATTGAGCAAATAGATTTCACTGCCGTCAAATCGCCTGGAGAGATTTTTGCGGATGTTTTTGTTTTTTTTAGAAAACAGGCAGGCAGCCTTATTTTTATCTCCTTTATTTGTTCAGCGCTTTATTGCATTGCTACTTTTTTACTCAGCGATTATAAACCCGCTGAATTATTTTATTTTCCGAATCAGCTTTTCGGAACGCTCAGTGTTATGAAGCAATTTTTTGCCAATGATAAGCAACCTTATCTTTATTATATCCATTCTTTACTTTTTGCGGCGCTAATACTCGCCATCACTCCAAAAATCATACAGGAAAGTAAAGCTAATTGGAAGTACAGTTGGCGGGAATCAGGCATAGCTGCCATGAAGGTATTATTTTCTGTGGGTTTATTAATGCTTATTACACAAATTGATTCTTATTATGCACTTACTTTTGCGGTATGCCTTCTACCAGGGGTATTAATTTGGGCACATATTACGCAAGAAGAAAAGGCTAACCTCATCAAAAGCACAAATCGGTTGTTTTTCCTCTTGAGTCAGAGTATCGGCAGAACTCTTAGTTTATTGGCTATTTTATTGTTGGTTGGTTTGCTCTTTTTCGCTATTACCGATAGTGTGCTGCTTTGGTTTTATCTCGATTTAGTCAGTTGGTTAGTCAATGTAAGCGAAGATAATATGACTGAATTAAGTGCCATTGTGCTTACTTTTGTCACGATGTTTTTTACGAATCTCATCTTTTGTTTATTTGTTATAGGATTTGGCTTACTGTATTATACTTTAAAAGAAATTAAGGAAGCTTATTACTTGAGGCAGCAGGTACAGAATATTACATTGGCAAAAAGGATTAGAGGCTTGGAACAGGAAGTTTAAAATAATAAAAATGCCTTTTTATACTAAAAATATTATCCTACTTTTTCTTGTCTCAGTATTGTGGCTTGGTTTTTCACGGGGTCAAACGGCTACTCCAACTACGGGAGGCAAGATAGAGCAACGCGAATTTGACAGAAAAAGGTGGGCGGAAATAACCGATGAGCTTGATTATTCTCGGGATAGACTAAAGCCTAAAAAGCAAAAAGCGGAAGAGAATGAAAATGGAAGGGATCCAAACCGCGTGCAAATGCCCAATTGGGGCGACGGCTCTGTTGTAATGAAAATACTCATCGTCATTATAGCAGGTATCGCTTTATTTATTTTGATCCGACTATTACTTGGATTGAATAGTCCCAAAAATAAAAAAATAAAGCATAAAGTAGTAGCACTCGACATTGCGAAAATAGAAGAAAATCTTTATGAGTCGGATTTGAAGGATTATATCCAACAAGCTATGGCACAGGAGAACTTCGCCCTTGCTGTTCGGCTGTATTACTTAGAAGTTTTAAAAACATTATCATTAAACAATGCCATCAAGTGGAAAAAGGATAAAACAAACCGAGACTATCTTATTGAAATGCTAAAATCACCTCTTTACAAATCATTTACTGAAATTACATTTATTTTTGAGCGTATTTGGTATGGCGACAATGACATTAATCACAACGAATTTAAGTTGATAGAGCCGATGTTTAAGGATTTTATTTATCAGATTAATAAACAATCAATGGTATCGGCATCATGAATACGAACAAGCGCTTTTTACTATTGATGATCATATTATTGCTATTGATAGCGCTTACCATTTTTTTTATGATCTCTAATCAAGGCGCTCGTTTTAGTTGGTTCCCCAATTTTAAAGCCGCAAACAAAGATCCCTACGGCACTTTTGTGCTATCCGAACTACTTAAAAATTATTTCCCTGGGAAAGGATTTGAGGTGCTCCGCGATAGTATCAAAGGCAATTTGCCAATGGAGTCAAGTGCTCCCTCCAGCTATATTTTCGTGGGGCAGGAGCTATATTTAGATTCGACAGACACCCAGACTTTATTATCTTTTGTGGCAAATGGGAATACCGCTTTTATTTCAAGTGAATCTATTCCTTATGACTTAATGTTCTACATTTATGATGAATGCGAGGAGGATTATTATTGGGATGGCTATAGTTCTCTGGAAGATACTGCTATTCATCTGAATTTGAACGACCCGGCATTGTCTTCCCCTAAAGGATTTACTTTCAATTACTTATTCCGAAATAAGGTAAAAGAATATTACTGGAATTATATAGATTCCTTGTATTTTTGTGGACACGACAGCAGCCTCATAGCCCTGGGTAATATGAATGATACGCTCGTCAATTTTGCATCTATTAAGCATGGCAGGGGTACATTTTATTTACACACCACCCCCTTGTCTTTTTCCAATATTCAGCTCTTGGATAAAGAAAAATTACAATATGCGGATAAAGTTTTTTCTTATTTACCCAGTGGCAAAATTTATTGGGATGAATATAGCAAAACCGTCGGCGCGCTCCCGCCGCCTGCCTTCCGAAGAAATCGAGCCTTGTCAAAAGAAAGCCCATTGCAGTATGTTTTGAGCCAACCACCTTTAGCCTGGGCTTGGTATGTTTTACTCGCGATTGGGCTGTTGTACCTGTTATTCAGAACCAAACGCAAGCAACGCATCATACCAGTACTCGAAGCGAATAATAATACTTCGTTAGAGTTTTTATCTACTATTGGGCGTTTGTATTTTTTGCAAAATGACCATAAAAAGTTGGCACTGCACAAAATGAGGCTGTTCCAAAGCTTTATACGAGAACGCTACCACTTGCAAGGGCGAGAGATGGATGAAGAACTGATCGAAAAACTGGCGATTAAATCAGATATTTCTCGCGAATTGATAAAAAAAATCATGCTGATGTATAATAATATCAAAAATTCCAGCATAATGACAGAGAATACTTTGATTCAATTCCACCAGTTATTAGACGATTTTTATAAAAATTGTAAATAAAAACAATCAACTATTAAAGATATGCTTACAGATGAGTTTCAATCCACAGCGCCAGATCAAGGATTGCCGGATTCATATACGGATCAAAACTGGATGCGTAATCGGCTGGATTTGAGTGCTATACAACAAGGCGTAGGAAAGATAAAACAAGAAGTACAAAAGGTGATCGTTGGGCAGCACGAGGTGATAGATTTGCTACTGGCTGCTATTTTTTGTGGTGGCCATGTACTCATAGAAGGTGTACCTGGTATTGCTAAAACCATGCTCGCAAAGCTTTTGGCTAAAACCATGCAGGTAGATTTTTCGAGGATACAATTTACCCCCGATTTGATGCCCAGTGATGTGATAGGTACTAGCGTTTTTAATGTCAAAACTGCTGAATTTTCATTCAATTCAGGGCCTATTTTTTCCAATATCGTGCTAATTGACGAAATCAATCGCGCCCCTGCCAAAACACAGGCAGCCTTGTTTGAGGTGATGGAAGAATACCAAGTGACGGTGGATGGCGAAACCTACCCCATGGGCTTTCCTTTCTTTGTAGTGGCTACCCAAAACCCCATTGAGCAAGAAGGAACATACAAGCTTCCGGAAGCGCAATTAGACCGCTTTTTGGTGAAAATCAACATGGAATACCCCAGCTTGAATGAAGAAAGAGCTATTTTGCAGCGTTTCCGCAATGATTTCAAAATAGCGCAGCGCGAAAATGTATTGCCGGTATTCAATGCTGAAAACATAAAACAATGCCAGCACTTGACTCAACAGGTGCACATCAGTGATGATCTATTGAATTATATTGCAGACATTGTTTACAGCACACGCAATAGCGGCGACTTGTTTCTGGGGGCATCGCCTCGAGCTTCCCTGGCTATTCTAAAAATGTCAAAAGCTGTGGCAGCGCTTTCTGGTCGTGATTTTGTAAGCCCCGATGATATTCAGTATGTGGCTTATCCTGTGTTGAATCATCGCATCATCCTTACGCCGGAGCGCGATATGGAGGGCTACCATACGAAAGAAGTAATCAAAGATATTATCCAAAAGATCGAAGTACCGAGATGAAAAATCTTTTTCTCACTAATCGTTTTTTTGGATTGCTGGGCACTTTCGTTGCTTTATTTGGTTTGAGTTTTGCTGCGCCGGTGGTATTTCCTGTTGTGCAAAGCCTTTTCGTGCTGGCACTGGTAATCGTTATGCTGGATTTATTCATTTTGTATAATAAAAATATTGAATTGCAGTGCGAGCGAATTTTGCCAAAAGTTTTTTCGCTTGGCGATGAAAACCCGGTGCGCGTTCATATTCAAAATTTATCCAATGTAAAACTCCGCGTTAATATCATTGATGAGCTGCCCGAACAATTTCAAATCCGCGATTTTGAAAAGCAAGTTACCCTCGAAAGCAATGCAACCCATCAAATAGAATACCAGTTGCGGCCCATTGCCAGGGGGGTGTATCAATTCGGAGCGATCAATTTATTTTTGAGTAGCGGCTTGGGATTGTTAGAACGCTGCTGGCGCGTGGAAAATCCAGCTGCTATTCCGGTTTATCCTTCCATTTTGCAAATGAAGCAATTTGAACTCAAAGCTTTCGATAGGATTGCTATGTTCAAGGGAATCAAGCGATTGCGCCGTATAGGACATAGCTATGAGTTTGAACAAATTAAGAACTATGTGCAGGGGGATGATTATCGCAGTATCAACTGGAAAGCCAGTAGCCGCCAGGCGACACTCATGGTCAACCAATACGAAGATGAACGGGCACAACAAGTGTATAGCATTATTGACAAAAGCAGGGCGATGCGCATGCCTTTCAATGGCTTGAGCCTGATGGACTATGCGATCAATACATCCCTGGTCATTTCCAATATTGCTTTACAAAAATACGACCGCGCCGGACTGGTGACCTTCTCCGACAAAATCGGTACGGCACTCAAAGCAGATAGCCAGCCTTCTCAGCTGAACAAAATTTTGTATGCTTTATACAAAGAGAAAGAGCACATTTTGGAGGCAAACTATGAGTTGCTGTACTACGCTATTCGCAAGCTGATTTCGGGTAGGAGTTTATTGCTTTTGTACACCAATTTTGAGAGTATGTATGCCTTGGATCGGGTGCTGCCGATATTGCGGCGTATCAACAACTTCCATCTGCTGGTAGTCATTTTTTTTGAAAATACGGAAATTCGGGATTTTGTAAAGAAGAAAGTAGATACCCTGGAGGGTATTTATCATCAAACCATAGCGCAGAAATTTCTGTCAGAAAAGGCTCAAATGGTGCAAAAACTCCATCAATACGGGATTCAAGCGATCCTTACCGCGCCAGAAGACCTCTCGATCAATACCATCAATAAATACTTGGAACTGAAATCCAGGGGTTTGATTTAAAAACTGATCTTAAGATTTATTTGTATCGTTTGCGAAAGATTATTGTTTTTTAGCGATATTTGCTGCATAGCATCTTCTTGTACACCTGATATTTTCACAAACTTATACTTTTAAGGCGCTACCTGTCTTTTACCTTTCACAACCTGAAATTTTTACAATGAAGCATTGTATCCTCCACCTTTTGCTTATTGTTGCTTACGCTCCAATTATTATAGCACAAGGCAGTAGCCTTCCTCTGGGGAATGAGAGCTATTACCTGCTCGACCGCCTGGCAATTCGATCGGGGATACCAGCGCCTTTTCATAGCTCAATAAAATACTACACCAGGGGTGCAGCTACTCGTTACGCCATCATGCTGGATACCAGTGCTGCAGCGACACTCAGCGTACGAGATCGCATGGACTTGCGATACATCTTTCGGGAAAACAACGAATGGTTGGTCAGCTCGAAATTCTACACCACTATGGCAGGGCAGCGCGAAAAAATTGAAGGGAATGAGGCACTCACGCAGGTGGAGGTCAGCCAGTTGAGCAGCTACTACGAGCATTCCCGCCAGCCAATTTTGAAATACTTCTACCGCACGCCAGCCAATCTGCTGGAAGTGAACGACAGGTATTTCCATCTCCGGGTTAGCCCCATTCTTAATTTTCAGGTTTTTAACAGCAATGAAGATCAAAGTCCGTTTTTCTGGAATCAAAGGGGGATAGAACTTCGGGCAGGGGTGGATGATCGGGTGTTTGTTTATTTCAACATCCTGGAAACCCAGGCTCGATTCCCCGACTATCTGAATCAGCGGATCACGCGCGATCAGGCGATTCCGGGTTTCGGTTTATTCAAAGACTTTGATAGCCAGCTGTTTGGAGCCGGTAAGTCTTTTGATTTTCTCAACGGGCAAGGTTACATCGGCTTCAACATCACGCGGCATCTCGGAGGCCAGTTTGGCTATGGGCGCAATTTTATTGGCAATGGCTACCGCTCGCTGCTACTTTCCGATTTTGCAAATAATTATTTGTATTTCAAGCTCAACTGGGATGTGTGGCGTTTTCATTATCAAAACCTATTTATAGAATTAGCTTCCGAATCTCCCAATGAGACCACCGATGGCGTACTTGTGCCCAAAAAATACATGGCAGCTCATCATCTGAGTTTTGATGTAACAAAAAATTTTAATATCGGGCTATTTGAAGCAGTGGTGTTCAGTCGAAACAACCAATTCGAGTTGCAATATTTAAATCCTGTCATTTTTTATCGCACCATCGAGCAGGCTTTTGGTAGCCCTGATAATGTGTTGATCGGGGTGGATACCCGCTGGAATTTGTGGAAGCGCTTACAACTCTACGGGCAATTGATGATGGATGAATTCAAATTCGAAGAACTATTCATAGAAAGGCGAGGCTGGTGGGCAAATAAGTTTGGAATTCAGGCGGGTATGAAATACGTCAATGTTTTGGGCGTGGATCACTTGGATTTGCAAGCAGAACTCAACCTGGTGCGCCCCTACACCTATACCCATACCGATAGTTCTGCCAATTATACGCATTCCAACCAAGCCCTGGCGCACCCCCTGGGTGCCAATTTTCAGGAGATGTTATTGCGGCTGCGCTATCAACCAAGCCTTCGGCTCGGGCTGGAGGCGCGTGTGATCACTGCTGAGTTTGGTGAGGATAGCAATGGTAGCAATTGGGGAAGTAACATTCTTTTGCCAAATTCTACCCGCGAATTGGAAGAAGGTAATCAAATTGGACAAGGCACCGCAGGGCGTACACTACTCTTTGGTTTGGATGTAAGCTACCAGATTCGGCACAATGTGTATTTTGACCTGAGTTATTTTTATCGCAAAAAAGATAGCGATAACGACAGTTTTGACAATACAGTCAACTACCTTGGCGGCGGTATCCGCATCAATGTAGGGAGGCAGCGCTGGGATTTTTGATTGAGATAAGTGTCGGATTTGATTATCAAACCATTGATTATTTTATGAATAATTAAAATTCAATAGCTCGTGTCATCCAATTTTACCTTACCTCGGAACGTCCAGAATACAAAACCTGTGTATGTCGCAACTAATGGCGCGCCAATGGCTGCGATGGTTAGCATGATGCGCAAGGATTTTTCGGAAGATGCAGCATTGTAAATTGTCAGGTTGTACTGTGGATCAATAGTAGAAAGCACCAGTACCGGATACAATTCTATTGCGACCAAAATCAATAAAAATGCGACCGTTAGTGATGAAAATAAAAATGCTTGCCAATACTTGCGTTTGGAGGCCAAGCGCGGTACATTGGCGATACTTAGAAAAGCCAGTACTGGCACGATGAATAGAGCTGGCGATTGTTTAAAATCATCTGACAAATGCGGAATATAAATCAGCGTGTAAAGTGTAACAACACTAAAACTTACTACAAAAAGGATAATCGCGCGCTTGAGTAGCAAAGTTAATTTAGCGAAAAGCCGACCTTCGGTTTTCATCGTCAGGTAGATCGCACCATGCATGGCAAATAGCGCAACTGTAGTGACACCGACCATCAAGGCATAAGGGTTCAAAAATTCCAGCCAATGCCCTTCAAATTCAAAATTTTCACCCAGGGCGATTCCTTGTAGTACATTCCCCAGCACTACCCCCAGCAAAAATGCCAACAAAATACTCGATATAGAATAACTCACATCCCACATCCTGCGCCACCACAGCATGGGCTCTTTGCTACGAAATTCTATCGAAACCGCCCGAAAAATCAGCGCTGCCAGAAACAACATAAACGGAATGTACATCGCCGAAAATACCGAGGCGTACACCACTGGGAAGCCTGCAAATAAAGCACCCCCACCAATGACTAACCACACTTCATTGCCATCCCAGACTGGACCTACGGCATTCAAAGCAATACGCCGACTTTCTTCTTTCTTGAACAATAAATGCAAGGTGCCCGCTCCAAGATCGAAGCCATCAAGGATCGCGTAGCCACTAAACAAGCCACCTACTACCAGAAACCACCAGGTGGGATAATCTATGTCGAGAAACATATTATATGAACTTTATATTTTAGATAGTAGTTTTGGACAAGTTGAGGGGTAATTTATTCAGAAGCTTAATCAAAACAAACTTCTAAACCAATCAACCTCTTAATTTTTAATCACTTTTGCCATTTCCTGCAATTTCGGGCGATGATCTTGAATATCAGTTCCGTCTTCTGGTCCATGTTGTATTTTTTTATTCAGTAAGTAAATAAACAAAGCAAACAATAAAGCATAAATCAAGAAAAACATGATTAGAGAAAACAAAACCTGATTGGCTGTTACCACTTTTGATAAAGCATCGGAAGTACGCAGCAAGCCATACACCACCCAGGGCTGGCGACCCATCTCCGCTGCGAACCAACCAAATTGATTGGCAATCTGTGGCAATAGCACCGCCCACACAAATACCCACAGCAGCCAGCGCTGTTGAAATAACTTTCCACGCCACCATTGAAAACTGGCGTACAATGTCAGCGCTATCAAAAACATTCCAATTGCTACCATGACATGATAGAATTGAAAAATCGCATTTAAAGCGGATGGTCGCTCATTTTCAGGAAAACTATTTAGCCCCTTTACAGGCGTTTCAAAATCTCGATGTAATAAAAATGTCAAACCACCCGGTATTTTGATGCCGCTTGTCTGCTGCTTTTCTTTATTCACCCAGCCAAGCACAAACATATCCGCCACGGCAAGACTGTCAAAATGCCCTTCTAATGCCGCAAGCTTGGCAGGTTGATTATGCGCCACGCCATCGGCAGATTTGTGCCCAGTGAGCAATTGCGAAAAGGCTGCAACCGTTGCAATTGCCAATGCAATTTTGAATGCTTTTTGCGAAATCTCAATATGCCGATTTTTCAACAGATACCAGGCATGAACGCTGAGTACCAAAAAAGTCCCCGCCAAAAACGCGCCTATCCAAACATGCAGCAGGCGATCTACGCTCGAAGGATTGAACACCATCGCCCAAAAGTCGGTGATTTCAGCCCTTGCGTTCAGCCCTTCACCCACGATATGATAACCCGCAGGTGTTTGCTGCCAGGAATTTGCTACTACGATCCATACCGCCGAAAACATGGAGCCTAGCCAGACCCCTAATGTCGCAATAAAATGTACTTTTGGACTCACTTTATTCCAACCAAATAATAAAATACCCAAAAAACCACTCTCCAAAGCAAAGGCAAAAATGCCTTCCGCCGCCAGCGCCGAGCCAAATACATCGCCCACATAGCGCGAGTACGTCGCCCAGTTGGTACCAAATTCAAATTCCATCACAATGCCTGTGGCCACGCCGATTCCAAAGGTCAAAGCAAAAATTTTCGTCCAAAATCGTGCCATTTGCTCATACACCGGGTTCTTTGTGCGCAGGTACATCCCTTCCATAAAGACCATCACCAAACCCAGTCCAATACTCAGCGGCGGATAGATATAATGGAATGCAACGGTAAAAGCGAATTGTATGCGGGCAAGTATTTCGACATCCATAATAAAAATATTAATTGACAATCAACTTAATTAAATAGAATTGAAATATCATCTACTTTTTATTGTAAGTGATTAATTGCGATTTAGTTATTAGCAAATTAGCACAACTTGTCCTGATCATTGTCAGGATCGAAAAATCAGCACACTGGCTTGAGCAATAAGCTTTAACAGAGTTGTACAATATTAAAACTTTTGCCCCATTCACGCTTGTGACGAAGTTTACAAAAAAGTAATTTAGACTATGTGTAAATTAGAGCAAAGGCAGCAATTCCAAAAATGAAGAAATAGCCATCAAAGAATTGGAATTCATTACCTTTGTAAGATGAAGCGTCGTTTACCTGCCGAATGGGAGCCGCAAAGCGCGGTGCAGTTTACTTTTCCGCATAAAAATACAGATTGGGCGGAGGTATTGGATGTGGTGACGCCTTGTTTTGTAGAAGCCATCGAAGTCGTGAGCCGCTACGAAAAAGCGCTGGTCGTTTGTGATAATGCGGAAGCCGTTCGCGCCAAATTGAAGAATGTAAATCCTGAAAATCTGATTTTGGTGGAAATTCCTTCCAACGATACCTGGGCGCGCGACCACGGGGGTATCACTGTTTTTGAAGATGGAAAACCGGTTTTACTCGACTTTGTATTCAACGGCTGGGGTTTGAAATTTGCAGCAGATCAAGATAACTTAATAACACGTCGCTTGTTTGATAAACATATTTTTAAAACCCACGATATTCGGCATGGTGGTTTGGTGTTGGAGGGCGGTAGTATTGAATCGGATGGGCAAGGCACTTTATTAACAACTAAGCAATGCTTGCTTTCGCCAAATCGGAATCCGCATTTGAAGCAAGAGGAAATTGAGGCAAAGCTAAAAGAACTCTTTGGTTTACAACGTATTTTGTGGCTGGAGCACGGGTATCTCCTCGGCGATGATACCGATGCACATATTGATACTTTAGCTCGCTTTTGTAACGAAACGACCATTGCTTATGTGCAATGTACTAATTATGATGATGAACATTATACTTCCTTAAAGAGAATGGAGGAAGAATTGCAATCTTTCCGACAACTCAATGGAGCCCCATACAACCTAGTGCCATTACCATTGCCCAGCCCCACGTACCATCCAACAGATTTACATCGCCTGCCAGCTACCTATGCTAACTTTCTGATTATCAATGGCGCAGTGCTAATGCCATTGAATGATACACCGGAAGATGAATTGGCGCTGGCGCAGTTGCAAAAATGTTTTCCTGATCGAAGCGTTATTGGTATAAATTGTAGCACCTTGACTTTGCAGCACGGCTCTTTACACTGTGTGACGATGCAATACCCAATGGGAGCAATATAATTTTGGATTTACGAAGGACGATTTGCGATTTGAAAACCAGAACAGTCTAAAATCTGGCATCCTTTAATCTGGTATCTAAAATAAAATGAGCACATTAAAAATAGGCTTAGTCCAACAGCAATGCACGGAAGATAAAGCAGCCAACATCGCCAAAAGCCTGGAAGGCATACAAGCCTGTGCAGCGCAGGGGGCGGAATTAGTGGTATTGCAAGAATTGCACACCGGCATTTATTTCTGCCAGGCGGAAGATACAAAGATGTTTGACTTAGCAGAGCCAATTCCAGGACCTTCTGCCGATATTTTCGCGCAAGCCGCGACAGAAAATCAGATCGTGTTGGTCACCTCTTTGTTTGAAAAACGCGCTCCGGGTTTGTATCACAACACTGCTGTGGTATTCGACAAAGATGGCTCGATAGTGGGGAAGTACCGAAAAATGCACATCCCTGACGATCCGGCATACTACGAAAAATTCTATTTCGCGCCCGGTGATCTTGGTTTCCAGCCGATTCAAACGTCCGTCGGCAAGCTCGGCGTGCTGGTTTGCTGGGATCAGTGGTATCCCGAAGGCGCGCGACTAATGGCGCTGGCGGGTGCGGAAATGCTCATTTATCCTACCGCGATTGGCTGGGAAAGCACCGACCCGCAGGAAGAAAAAGACCGGCAATTTGGTGCCTGGCAGATCAGTCAGCGCGGGCACGCTGTAGCCAATGGCTTACCTGTGGTAGCCGTGAACCGGACCGGCTACGAAAAAGATTGGACAGGAGTGACCGGTGGGATTCAATTTTGGGGGCAGAGTTTTGTGGCAGGTCCGCAAGGCGAAATTTTGTACCAAGCCCCGGTGGATCAGGAAGATTTTGCAGTGGTAGACATTGACAAACAACGCACTGAGGAGGTGCGGCGTATCTGGCCCTTCTTTCGGGATCGGCGCATTGATGCTTATGGAGATTTGGTGCGAAGGTATATTGATTAGCAATCAGAAATTTTGATCAGTGTGGCATAGACCAAAAAGGGATTTTACAATCATGTGTAAAATCCCTGCTAAGATGACCTTTATAAATTCCGGACAATGCCTATTGATTGTTTTCTTTTTGGGTGGTCGGTTGAGCATTGAGCATTTCTTCGTATTTTGCTTCTATGGAAGTTTTTATGGCGTAGGTTCCAAAGTCATTGGCGGCAATACCTGAGAAGTTACGGCGATTAGGATCGGCACCTTTTTCTGCCAGTTGTTTGGCTAAATCCGTTTGTCCATTTTGAGCAGCAGCCATGATAGGGGTTGTTCCCATGATGTTGATATGATCTGGATCAGCGCCCGCTGCCAGTAGCATCTGGGCTATTGCTACATGGCCTTTTTCCGCTGCAATGTTGAGCGCCGTATTTTCAAGGTAGTCTGTATGTTGCGTATTGGCACCATATTCCAGCAGGATGCGTACGATTTGATTGTTACCATTTGCGGTGGCAATGTTGAGCAAGGGCTCTCCCAATTTTGTAGTGTTATTGGCATCTTTTTGCTGTTGTGTGCTTTTGTGAAGAAGAATACCCGCCAGCAGATCAAAATTATTTTGAACCGCAACCAATAGCGGCAGATCTCCATCATCAGTAGGAATGCTCGGATTAGCCCCGTTTTTTAAAAGAAGCGCTACGGTTTGCAGTTTGTTCAGTTCCGTAGCGCGCGCGATGGGGGTAATGCCAAGTGATTTGCAGTTTACATCGGCACCTTTAGCAATCAAAGCCTGTACCAATCGCAAATCATCCTTTTCTATAGCGAGCACGAGGGGCGCTTCGCCAGCATCATTTTTAAGGGCAGCTTTGGCTCTTTGGGATACCAAGCGAATGATTTCGGGGTTATTTCTTTTAATAGCAAGCGTAAGGGGTGTCTCTCCCGCTTTATTTTTCAGGTTGATCACTGCATCGCGTACCAGCAGGCGCACTGTCGCAGGATCGTTGTTGATGATAGCCTGCGTAAGTGCCGTTTCCCCTGCTTCGTTGTGGCGATAATAAACCATATTGCGAAGCAATGGCTTGAGTTTAAAAGTATCGCGGTGCATCACTGCGTCAAAAACTAGTGCGGTAATATCTTCCTCTGCCAGTTTAGCCAAATCAGTGGTCTCTTTTTCGTTCTCCGGCTCGAGGGGTATTGTTGTTTGTGTAATTTTTGTCTGTTGAAGGCTGGTATCCTGAGCCGCAGCGCTTGTATTGCCGAGTAATGCAGCTGCCATTATAACAATTAAAAGGGAATACTTCATGATGATATTTTTTAATCGTTTGACAATCATCCAATAAGTAAATCTTCATCATGCGTATTAGTGCTATTTTTATTTATGAAAAATAAAAGCCCGGTACTGCTTTACAAGCAGGGCTGATAAATTTTATTGTTGTGTAATTAAAAATTACATTTGTCTGCGGCAACAACACACTTTAGGCAATGATATGCCGAGCGAGCATGGCAGCATTTTTGTGTATAGTTTGTAGAAGTTTCTTGCAGGAATTACTTTTTTGATAAAAGACCATTATAAAATGCGCTATAACGGAAAAATATTATGCAAGTGACAAAAAAAATCATTTTTATTTTCAAAGTGCCTATTTTTTGTACTCCGAAGAAGGAAATTTTTCCTGCAAACTGTTTAGGTATGCTTTATTTTGCGTAACTTCAACTTCAATTTATCAATCAAAATAAAGAGGCTATGTCAAGACTGGATTATGTAACGATCGGAATTGTAGTGATCTGTATAGTAGCACTAATTTTTCTGGTTTACAAAACGACCAATCTACTTGGCAATAAGGATCAGGTTGCTCAAGAAAATACGGACAATACCTATACCGATTCGCTCGATACTTATACTTACGACGATTATGCGCCGGATTCTTCCACTACAAATGCAACCGCAACGGATGAAGATTTGGATGATGAGGAGGTTGCGGCGTACGAAGAAGAAAAACTGGATACGGAATCAAAAACAACCATTGCTGCTTCGGAGCAAAATGAGGTGGAAAGTACATCCGGCAGTAGCTCCAGCGATGGCGATTTTCTTGTGTTGGCAGGTGCATTTCGCGTAAAAAGCAACGCAGAAAGTGAGGCAAGCAGGCTAAGAAAACTCGGTTACACGGATGCGGAGGTTTCTCCTTTCAATCGAGGCGCATACGCCACGGTATTAGTGGATCGCTTCAGCAGCATGTCGGAGGCACAGTCCTTGATAAAAGAGCTGAAAGATAAGCACAATGTGGAAGCGATTGTACTGAAAAAGCGCTCGCAATAAAAGAAAAAGGAATAGAAAAGCAAAATAACATTTTGTGCACGAAGCAAAAAATAGTTCCCCCGGAATCAACCTACCATTGTTCCGTTACTCACCCGAAGTTCTCTTGCCAGGCGAGCATGCCGCCTTCGAGGTTGCGCACATTTTTGAATCCCGCCTGCTGTAGTAAGTATTGTATGCTGGCACTACGGCGGCCGGAGCGGCAATACACAATGATTTCGTCATCCTGATGGGCATCCAGATCGGGGATAGCCATTGGAAAATTGCCCATCGGAATCAGCTGTCCGCCTATGTTGAATTCTTCGTGCTCATAAGGTTCTCTTACATCAATGAGGACGAAGCTTTCGTTATTATCCATTTTTTGTTTGAGCTCTTGTACGGTTATATCCATTTTGTGTTGATTTTTAAACCTCTTACCGATAAGCATTGTGAAATTTACGCTCCTCTTTGGCTTTTTATCTTTTTACTATAAACTTATGATGCCATATTTGGTTGGATTGCCGCTCCACAATTTTCATAAAATAAATGCCAGGACTTAGATAGTCCACCCAAATCGAACTTTGTAGCTGTTCGTTGAGCACTTGCTGTCCCAGGCTATTAAAAATAAGACATTGATAGGAATCCAATAAGCCAGTTGCCGGTTGGATATAAAGCCGGTCGCTGGTCGGGTTTGGATAAATCCTAAAAAAATCAGCAGCTGCCTGTGGCTCGTTGGTAGCGGTTGCAGGAGGCGTAATCGCTCCTACCACTGGCCGAATCATGAGTGCACCTGGCAAAAAGGTATTAGGAAAAGCAGACCAGGAGCTTCCCAGGTTGCGCCACAAATATTGTCTGCCTTGAGGTGTGTTCCGATCATATCCCACTGGTACACAGCGTGTTCCTTCGCAAGGCGTTTCTTGTTGCCAGCCGATGTAAAAATTTCCGACAGGCAGCGCCAGCGGCTTTGGATTCCCCAATTCGTCCACCAAAGGATACGTTGTAAAACCTTGCAGGGTATCAAAAAAAACATCCGCATAATAGGGGATTTGGGCGAAAGCTTCGTACTCCGGTGAATCATCCAGATTGCCCACCCACACTTTGATACTGAATCGCTGAGCGGAAATATTGGTGGTCGTGTGTGGAAAGAAAAACTGAACAGCGCGGAGCGAATCTGCTACATACGATCTGTACTGGGCCGCCACCTGGATGCCAAGCTGTGCCACCAAACCCGCCTCGGCAGTGCCATCATCGTAAGAAAAATAGTTGTCAAAGATCGTATAGCGCCGCACCCCGTCATTCCTTCCCACCGCTTCATAGCCCTTTGCATTGTTTTGAGAAGTGTTTTTCAGCGTGAACTCCAGTCGAAATTCCAGGCGATCATAATCATCAAAAATAGGGCTTTGCATTTTATTCAAATAAGCATTCCACACCTGAGGAAAGCCGCTGGGGTCATTCACCAAAGAATAACGACGCAGCAGCGGTGCTCCGTTGAGGATATTTGATTCCAGACCGTTAAAAAGCGTAGGAAAAGCAGGGCTAAACAAATCTTCATCGGAATTGATTTCAAAAAGGCGAGCCGTAGAACCAATGGCAGGCTGGGTTTCGTTGAAATGATTCCACACGCCCACAAAGAGCGAATCCCGTAGTTCCGCTTGTTCATTGCCTTTGAAATGCCACCAAGGCATGCTGGTATAGTTTTTCAAAATAAAATTTGGCAGCCGCGTGAAGGCAAGGTCATCAAAAATAGAATCTTGTACATTTTCATCCATTCGCACATAATCCAAATGCCATACATCGAGGATGCCCGTTCGGTCGGAATAATTGCGGAAGCGAAATTGAAAGCCCTTGTATTTATAAGCAGCAGGAATAGGATCGGTATAAAACAAAAAGGGTTCTTTGGCCGTGTTGGGCTGGTCAATACCTGCCCCTTCAAAAGAACGTATAAAATTCCACTTGCCGGTTTTATCTTTAAACTCCAGCACCAGCGAGTCCTGTTTTTCGGGGCGATCCCCAAAACCCCGCCTTTGCACCCAGTAGGTCAGTTGCACTTCCCCTGTATTGCGCAAATCAATGTAAGCGGAAGTAAGTTTATCCGCCGGGCCATAACCGCCGCCGTAAGCATTTCCACCGGAATTAAGCCCATCAAAAGTGATTACACCCCAGGAAGGCGGGCTATCCGCCATGTCGTTATTGACAAAAGCATCCAAATCTAACCAATGAGAAGCTGCCGCATAGGGACCAAAATAGGAAAAATCATCCATGAAGGGCAACTGAAGCGTATCTTGCCGAATTCGGAAAGCAAACTTGAAGGTGTCGCACACAGTGAAGGTGTCGCACAATACCACACAAACCGAATCAATACCAGCATAGCGGCTGGCGCGATAGCGTATTCGATTGATCGGATCAGAAAGGCTTACTTCCTGGTCGGTGCCTTCGTAGGAGTCTTCGCAATCCAATAAGTAGCCGCAAGCTGCTTTTCTGCCCGGTAATAAAGAGGCATTGGCACTGATTTCAGCCATGCCGCCTGCATTGAGCGGGATGGCCGGCTGGAATTGCACCCGTCCTTTTCTTTTAGCAATAATGCTGTATGTTTTTGATTTGCAACCATTTGGATTGCAAAATTCTATGCGAATATCATCCTGACCTGCCTCTACATTAGGTAAAGCTATGTAAGAAAGTGTATCTCCGAAGAGGGTGGCAATCCCAAATGTTGCACTCCCACAATTATTACAAGAAAAATTTCCCGGAGCGCCGCCGAGTCCTATGGTATCAATAGCGATCTTGAAGAGGATGCTCTGTCCAACTTCGGTATAAATGATATTTGATTTGAAAATCGGACAGTCTTCTTTTTCGATAGCGTACAGAGGTTGCTGAAATGCCTTTGGCAAAGCCCGTTGCTGTGCTATTTCATACTGTTGCAAATAGCGATTTTCCTGCAAAGGAATCAACGTTTGCGCCAGGAGGTGTCCAGCACTGACAAAGAAAAAAAAGACAAGGTGTATAATTTTCATAATTCGATAGTCGCATTTGTATGAAGAGCGCAAACCGTAAATTATAAAAGCTAATCGCCTTTACGTTTTAAATTTCACGGTTTTGAATAGCATTTTTAAAAACGACCAAGCGGGTAATTTGTTGTTTGGGTCAATGGATGTTATCAGGCGAATTGTCATCCATATTCCCATCGAAATTCTCTGATTCATCAGCTACAGGGCAGCCTTCTGGTCGGTCAGGACTCAGATAGATATTGATCTGTTCTCCCACTCGGATGTTTTGCCCCGGCGTATAAGCCGGCTCTTGCTTCCAGACGTAAGCATCATCCGATACTTCGCCCTCTATTGTGCCCAGGTTGAGGCTCATGGCACTGATCAAAAACACCGCTGCACTGTATTTTCGGCACACGAGGTCTGGAATTTCTACAAAACCGGTGGTGCGTTCCGTCACGACAAATTCCAGCGTACTACCTTTCGGTACTTCCACTTTTCCGCGCAAATCGCTATCGTTTATTTGGCGGTCTTTGTAGTAAAAATGTAAAATCGTGTTTTCCTCCAGTTTGCTATCAAATTGCCGATCCCTAATGGTGGTACGAATACCCAATTGCTGGAGTTTCCGGGCGTATTGATTGTAATCATAATTTCCAACTAACTGCGGCAAAACGACCATATCCGGCGTGTATTTTGTGACGGTGATGTAAATACGCCGCTTTTGCTTCACCCTCGAAAAAGGCTTGGGGTCTTGTTCCAGTACAATCCCCGGCTCTTTATCCAATACTTGAATGGAATCCAGAATTACAATCCTGAAACTCCTGTTCCGGGCTTGCCGGGTTGCTTCTTCCACCGACATGCCGATGTAATTTTGTACTTGCAGCGATTCATTGTGGTTGGTGTACCAACGCAATAAAAGATTGGTAAAGAAAAATAAAGCGACTATCATGCCCAGCCACACTACAAAATTGCGCAAAAAGATGGGAGAAGATAGAAATAACCAGATTTCATTGACTATTTTTTTGAAATTCTCCCACAACAATCCTCGGTTGAAAGGAGAAATCCACTTGAAGGTTCGAGGTGCTTCCGGTTGTTGTTCTTGCATGGGTTCGGTTGTTGGTTCTGATGGCAAAACGACTTCCGCTTCGGCTACGGCAATGGCTTCTACCTTGGCGGTAGGTTCCACAACGGATTGGGGCGGCAGGGGTTCTTCTGGCATGCCCGTCATTCGTCTTTGTTTTTCAAAAGCAAAACTCAAAATTTTATCAATAAACTCATAGGGTTTGTAGTTATTCAGCGCTGCCTGATGAAAAATAGCCGTGGCTGGAGTCATCCCTGGCAAGGAATTTACTTCAATGATGAGCGTCTCTACGCGCTGCCCCTCGTATATGCGCACAAAGGCATCTATGCGGGCATAGCCCTGCACATTGAGGATGCGCGCGGCTTTTTCTAAGTGTTCTTTCACTTGCTGAGCGATTACCTCGTAGTCTTTACCAAACCGAGCTGGTGTAATATTTTGCCCCTCGCCTGCCAAAAACTTTTCTTCCAGCGATAGTACCTCTCCACTTGCGAGCGTCTCGGAAGGCTCAAACATCTCGTACCGCAGGCTTCCATCTGCATTGAAATGTGTCAAAAAACCACCTGTCACCTCCATAAAGCGCGTTGCGCCGTTTTGAGTAATCAAGGTTTCCAGCAGGATTTGTTCTTTTCTCGGAAACTCCTCTTTGGGTTTCAGCTTCAGCTCGCGGCGGGCTTCTTCGCCTTCTTGCCCAAGCGGGCGAAACATTAGGCGGGAGAAAGCCTCCAACTGCGCGCGCGAATTGATGACTTTTACAGCCGAGCTGCACCCATCGTCCACTGGTTTGGCAATAAAAGGGTAGGCAAAATGACTTTCAATTTTATTATAATAATCTTGCGGGTTCGTCTCGTACTCCGATTTTTTTACCAACAGCTGCATCGCTACGGGGAAGCCATTGCGCTTTAAAGTTTGCAGGGTACGGTACTTATCAATCGTAATAGCAGAGGAAACGCTATCGGAACCATTGTAGGGGATGCCTATTTTGTCTAATTCTCTTTGCAAATGCCCATCTTCGCCGGGGCGACCGTGCAAGGCAATAAAAACAGCATCTACCATGCCCTTTAAATCCTCAAAAAATAGCTGCCGCGGTTCAAAAATAACATCTCTGGAGCCATACTTATGGGTTACTTCTACACATTCTATCTTAATTTCCTCCACAACGCTATGCCGCTTGAAAGTCATAATTTTATCGCGAATATCATCGGCATTATCCTTCAAAAGCAGGTTAATCGGTAGGCGGTATAGCTCGATATGCCTGTCGTTGCCTGTCAGAAAAATGGGAAGGGGTTCGTACTTGTCCGAGCTCGACAGTTTTTCATAGATATTACGCCCGCTTTCTACTGAAATATGCCGTTCAAAAGAATAACCGCCCAGTATCACCCCAATGCGCTTCTTTTTGCGCTCATTTTCACGCGCCGATAGAATGAGGTTGTCCAAATGTTCCAACAAGGCTACATAAGCCTGATTATCAGGTGTTTCACTCAATCGCTCCTGCAAAGACGTGCGGATGATATAGGTGAGAAATTGCGAAGGATTGAGTCCGATTTCTGCTGCCTGGTGGAAAAAAAACGATGATGGCAGCATGCCCGAAGTGGTATTCGGATCGTTGAGGAAAATTTTGTTTTCCGCCGTGATAAAACCGTCAATGCGTGCATACACATGAAAGCCCAGCTCAAGGAACAGGCGCTCTGTTTCGGCACGGATAGCATTGATTTGTGCTTCCGGCAGATCAATTGGTGTTATTTTGCGGGATAAGCCCGGCATGTACTTGGAGCGATAGTCAAAGACCTCACCTCCTTTTACGATTTCAGTTGGCGGTAAGCCGACCGCGCTGCCGTCTTCTTTTCTGATGACAATACAAGAAAACTCTTTTCCTCGAATAAAGGCTTCAACGATAATCTCTTGCTCGCTAAAATGTCCTTCCAGCACAAACGCTTCCGCCACCAAATCTGCATTCGCAGCTTTTTCATTCAAAAAATGGAGCAACTGCTCCGGATGGTAGAAAGTGCTTATTTCGTTTTGAAAAAAAACATCCATCGGAAATCCAATACCATCCCGAATATCGGTCAGTAAGCGTACTTTTTCCACGCGCTCATAGGCACTGCATTGTTGCCAGGTGCGCACAGGGATCACCTCTCGGAAAAATGCCCTGTTGGCAGCCTCTTCAAAACCCTCCAATCCGCTCTGCTCCTCGATGATAGAAACCCCAATAGAAGACCCCTGATTGGCAGGGCGGATGACCATCGGAAAACCGATCTGTGCAATTGCTTCTTGGTACAAGGTATCGGGATTGCGCTGAATCCAACTATCCCGATTGATGATCAATACATGGGGTGTTTCAAAGCCTTTTTCAGCCATAAGGCGCTTTTGCAAGGCTTTATTCATCCCGATCTGGCTGGCGCGCACGCCGCTTCCCGTGTAAGGGATGCGAAGGTCATGCAGTTGTTGCTGGATTTGCCCATCTTCACCATACTCCCCATGTAGTGCTAAAAAAGCGATGTTGATGAGTTGAGGCAGTTCTTCAAGCGCCAGTTTTCGACCAACTTTTGCAATGACAGCATCCTGCTCCTCGATAGAATGCAATCCTAAACTTTCGATGTAAATCTGAAATTCATTGGAGGAGGGTGGCAGAAAATCCACCGGCGGGTAAAAATCTCGGATACTGCCTTTGTAAACGAACTGCCAGTCCAACAAAATAAAATTGCGATGGCTATCTACAAAAATAGGCAGTGGCTCAAAGATGGTCTTGTCGAGGTTGTCATAAACGGTGCGCCCTCCGGCAAAGGAAATTTCCCTTTCGCGAGAAGGACCACCAAAAAATATCCCTACGTTAATCTTCATTGCGCAGTTTTCCTAAATGATCCTACGGATGCTGTTGGTTCTATAAAATATGAGGCAACAGCCTTTTTTCAACCATTTTGCAAAGGTGATGATTTTCAGATAATTCAAGGACAAAAATAGAAAAAGTTCAAGAGTTAGGAGATTAAAAAACGAAGGTTCGATAGGAATTTTAATGGATAGCAATAAGCGCAATCAATTTGATAAAAAAGCCTTCAAAAATCTCAACAATCCTTGAAGGCTTTCCTGCTTTTTTTATTTCAAAACGCTTACTTTCCTTGTGAGAATGGCATTTTGGGTACGCAATGCCACGAAGTACATACCACTTGCCAAATCAGCCATGGAAAACTGAATGCCGCTTTCGGTATTATCAAACTGGCGGCGCAGCAACTCCTGCCCCTGGGCATTAAAGATGCTAACAAACAAGCGCTCTTTCGGTGCTTTGTCAAACTGTACATTCAGCAGATCGCTGGTAGGATTGGGGAAAACCCGCACATTGTTTTCATTCAAAACCTCATCGGTAGCCACTGTTGCGTTTTCATCAATCACAATATTAAATCGCTGTGTGGGCAGCCAGCCACCCGTGCCATCCACTACCACGAAGGTAAAACTATCCGCTGTAGCATCGCTGCTATCGTGCTTGTATTGCAGTTGGAAATTATTAACTTCCTGCTGGGAGAAAGTAGCCCCCTGCTGCAAAGTAGCTCCGTTCTTCAGCAAAGCCCCATGTTTTGGCAATGTGACTAAGGTGTAAAGCAACTGAATAGGACTGTTGTCCGTATCTTGTACTTCCAATTCATTCGGAGTGAGCGTATTGGTCAATCCTGGTGGCACAAAGAGCGTATCATTTTTTACAACAAAAGGATCATTCGGCGAAATCGTAGCGCAGAATTCTATTTTCCACTCGTCAATCGCTCCGCCGGAGCCGAAGCCCGCTGTCACTACTTTGGTACGAAGCGTCCATATCCCGGCTGTGTTTTCGCCTACAAATTTGGAAAGTGCTTGCAGCGGGCGTGTCACGAGGCGATCATCTGGCGGACAAACAATAGCCAAAGGCGATTCGTCATCGAAACCCGTTTCAAATTTGATTGTATTGCCACAATTCTGATCATACAGCACCACTTCCGTTCCCGCCGGACTAATTAAGCTAAAGCGAAGGCTCTTGACGGGCTGATAATTGGCTTTGATCAAGGGAATATTCACATCGCTGATGATGCCAGCAGTGGGAACGGTAATGGTAGAGTTGACAGTCGGTAAGCCCGTACCGGAAATATTAACCCTCGTAGTGGTCTGGGCAGGTGTACACTCGATACTGGAAGTATGAAATGTAAAAGGCTCTGTAAATTCGCCGGTCCCGCACTCATCCTTAATCGGGCGGATACGCCAGAAGAATAGTTGGTTGGGTTCAAAGAAAATAGGAGGTACGTAAGAAGTATCGAGCAGGTTTTTAACACTGAGGATATTGGTGCTGCCGAAAGCCGGATTGTTTGACAATTCAAAATCGTAGCGATCCGCGTCTTTTGATTTTGTCCAACTAAAAGTAGTGGACAGACCCACATCAGATAAACCTTCTGTGGGGGTGACCAAAGCGAGATCCGAGAAGTCGTAAGAAAAAACTTGAATGCGCACAGGGATAATTCGGATAATGCCATTGCTGGTCGCTTTCACATTCATATCAAATATACCATCAGTTGTGGCTTCAAAAGTCATTGAAAGTGTAGCCGTTTCATCGGCAAGGATGACGTTTTTAGAAAAAGCATAAGATACCCCTGTCGGTAAGCCCTCCAAATCTAATGAAATTGGGCCGGTAAAATTTAGCACAGCAGTGGGGCGCACCTCTATCTGTACTGTGCCGTAAGCGCAGATGGAGGGTGCAAACCTCGGCAAAGCATCAATTATAAAGCTGGCTTCTGTTGGTGCTGTGATCTGGAAGTTTTTATTCGAAATATCGAAGAAAATATTGTCGGCTGCTTCTACTCGCACCCGCGCTTGAGTAGTGGCTACATTAGGCGGTATCACTACTACTGTAGCGCCAGTATTTGCTACAGCCGTAGCCAGTGAGTGGGGGTAGGTAAAGCCGCCATCGGTGGATAGCTTGATATTTACCCGCTGACAATTCACCGGACTCAGGTTGGTATTCGCTACATCCCATTTTACTTCCGCATAAGTACCTGCTTTCCAGATGGTTGTATCCTCATTTGGATATTTTACCAAAAAAGGTCCCGCCTGGTAAGTCGCTTTAAAATTAACCTCTGCCTGTGCAAAAGCACCTACGTCGGCGTTATTGTCCCTTACAGTGCAGACAAAGCTCATATTTCGGGTGGTATCAGGTAGTTGTTCTTGCGGAGAAGTGGTGTTATTGACAATAGTTTCCATCCGAGGGAAGACCCGCGTTGGGCTGGTCACAGGTTGAAAAATCCTGAATAAAGGGAAATCCGGATCTGCATCCCATTGCTCCCAGGAATAAGTGATCGGATCGCCATCGGGGTCGCTCCCCGCAGCCGTCAATTCAAAAGGCGTTTTGATCGGAATAGTAAAGCCATCTGAATAAGATAGCGATACGGCAGGTGGATTATTGGTAGCCGTAAGTTCCGTGCCGCAGCCATTGTTATTTACAAAATTTGAAAAACTTTTGATCTGCGCTTGTGAAATACTATGCAACAAAGGTATCAGTGTATTGCCACTTGAGTAAGACATGACAGTAAGCCCGCAACCCATCTCAAAAGCAGTACTCGTAGTTGGCGCATTGTCCCCACAATCGCTGTAAGTATGCGTTGCACTAAACTGATGTCCTACTTCGTGGGGAAAAATCCGAATGGTAGCTGTATTCAGATTCTCAAAAGGGCTAAAACAGCTTACCCCTCGTGCCCGAGCACCGCTGCACGCCGAGCCCAAACTTGCTATACCCCCTGCATCACTGCAGCCTGCAGTGAAAAGGTGTCCAATTTCATAGGTGGATAGAGGGATTTGAAGCCTCGCATCGAACAACAACTCATTTTCGTCCAACAAAAGCCCTGCTACGTCATAATTGATGAATGGGTCTGTGGCAGGGTTGAGGTAGATCAAGGCATCATTGGCACCAATGAGGAGAAAGCGCATTCCTACTTCATTTTCGTACACTTCATTGAGGCGGTTGACCGCTGTATTCATAAAAGCTAACACCTCTTCTTTGGTAGTAGCACCGATCCGCAGGGCAAATTCGCCGGTGCAGGAAATAGCAATCCGGTAAGTGCGTAAGCCCAGCGGGGCGTTGCCGCGATAGTTGGCACCGATTTGTCGGGTATAATCCTGAAGGCTCGCCGTTTCGTTCGAACCGCAGGCTTGCTGAGATCCTTCCTCTATTATCTTCGATTCATTGTACACGAAGTAGTACTGCCCTTGCTTGGTAGCATAGGGATCAATCAAAGAAACTTGACCATTTTTAACAATAATGGCATGAAAATCCTGAGCGGATATATCCAAGCGCGCTGTGGTGGTCTGGTCGTACAAGCCAACTGCCTTGTAGGAGCGAATATTGGGATACTTTTCTGCCAGTGCGGGTTCCATCGTAGGCGATTGTACTACATGCAGCAATTCCATCGAGCCATCCGGCATCGGCAATTCTAATAACAAGCGACTGCCATTTGTTGATGCTACATTTTCCTTCGGTGCATTGCGCAAGGAAGCTCGCAGGGCTGCAATGTCCAATTCCAGTGCTTTGTACTCGGTAGCATTTACCTGCTTGACGGACTGCTGTGGCAATATTATTTCTGATTCTGACACGCTTTTCCAGAAGTTGGACGGCTGCTGCGCCCAGAGTACCGTGCTCATCAGTGCGAACACTATTGTATAGTTTATTTTCATGACCTTTTAAGATTAAAATAAAAAAATAAGAATAGACAAAAGTAATAATAGGAACGTACTTCTTCCAAAGAGTTACAGAAATTGTCGTCATTGGACGAAGATGAGGCTCGCATCCTGCGGGGTAGTTGATGTACTGATGTAATTATAAAGAACAGCCAATCAGTATTTAGCAAATGTTTTAATTTAGATGTCGTTCGTTTTGTTTCAAGTGATTGATTTTCATTTTATTATAGATGAGTTGGTGCAACCTGTCCCGATAATTGTCGGGATCGAAAAAATCAGCGCATCGCCTTTTATTTAAAAACCTAAGCCCTTGGGAGGGATCAAAAAAACAAAAAAAACGGCGACACCTTATGCAGTATCACCGTTTTTTAAAGCCAAGAGGGGTATTACTTTCTTTCCCAACTTTTGTTATTGTCGGATCACTTTTTCAAAAAAGATCGTGCCTCCTGCGTTTTGAAATTTAATAAAATAGATACCAGATGGATAGTTAGATAAATCAATTGTTTCGGTCGAAGCTCCTTCGCCAAACTTTTGAGACAGGAGTAATTTGCCATCCAATCCCAGTACTTGCAACTCGCCAGCAGTCGTTGCTGCGGAAGGTAATGTTACCATTAGTTCTCCTGTGGTAGGGTTGGGATAAACGCTTAATTTTTCGATGGCTTGACCTACCTCACCGGTAGCCCTCAAATGCCCACTGCATACGCCTGGGGCGTTGGTTACAAAAAGCGTCACTTGATCACTTGATGTACATTTTTCAGAAACGACGCGCAGCTGAACTGTTTTTACACCATAGCCATCAAAATCATGCTGAACGGTATGCCCCTTCAAATATTGAGGACTTTCTCCTGCTCCAAAATCCCATACATATTCATGATTTTTAATCCCTGCGATTTGCGTCGTAGTGAAGGTAATCACTTCCTCTCCACAAATCATGCCTGCACTCGGTTCGATAATTTTACCGATGATTCCCACTTCAATTTTGATTGTATTGGATTCTACTGGAAGGCATTCGTCCTTGCTACGCACACACCTCACGAAATAAGTGGTTTCTTTGAGCGGACCCGGATCGTAAGACGGCTGATTTGAGCCAGGAATGGGCATCCAATGCACTTTGTCGGTACTTTGCATCCACATGTACTCCAGCGTTTCGCCAGGTTCTGCTATGGTGGCATCTTCCAGGCTCACAAGGGGTGCAGGGTCATTACCTGGTCCACACAACTTTTGGTTATAGCCAATGCGTCCAGCGCCTGAGGTTGGGCAGCATCTTACAGCAATCGTACCCCCCGAAAAACCATCCATCTCCTCTTCCAGGGCATTATCAGCGCTGGCGATTGCCCAGTTGGCGTGATCTGCCGGTTCTGGGTTGACGGATACCGTGATTTTAATTTGCACAGAAGTCTGATCTGGGATCGTGCCGATATTCCAGGTTAAGGTATTGGTTAATGGATCAAAAGAAGCACCCTGATCGTTGCTCACATAGGTATAACCATCCAGGATCACATCCCTGAGTACGACTTCTTTGGCATCCAGGTTGTTTGGATCGGTAAGGTCTTTCACCGTAATAGTAAAAACAGCTTCCGCAGGTGGGCAGAATTCCTCCCGATTGATTTTTTTAATGACTTCTAATTCGGTACAACCGACAATGATATCCGCATCTGCAATTGTAGCACTGGCAGGCGCAGCAGCATTATCTGCCGTAGCCGTAGCAGTATTGCTGTGGTTGGCGGGTTCGTCATTGACAGCCACTGTAATCTGAATTTGTACAGCACCGCCATTAGGAATCGTACCTACGTTCCAAGTGAGTGTACTGGCGGCAAAACTTGCGCCCTGGTCATTACTGATGTAAGTATAGCCATTTTGGATAACATCGGTCAGTACTACATTTTCAGCATCGAGGTTAGCCGGGTCTGGAAGATCATTGATTACAATAGTAAAAATAGCCGTGTCTGGTGCACAAAACTCCATGCTATTGATGGATTTGATCACTTCCAATTCCGTACAAGCGATGGAAATATCATTGTCGAAAATGCTGGCACTTACATCCAGGGCATTCGCAGCGGTAGCGGTAGCGGTATTGCTGTGGTTGGCAGGGTCTGCGTTTACTGCCACTGTAATCTGAAGCGTAACCGTGCCGCCATCTGCGATTGTACCGATATCCCAGGTTAGAGTGCCTAAAGCAAAAGTCGTAGCAAGGCCGCCATCGTCGCTGAGGTAAGTATAGCCGTTGTTGATTACATCCGTAACCTTCACCGCAGCTGCTGGTATGCCATCCACTACATCCGTGACGGTGATAGTGAAAATAGCGGTATCCGGTGGACAAAATTGATTGTCAGAGATTTTTTTTGTGATTTGCAATTCGGTATTGCAGACTTCTTTAGGAATATCGGAGAAAATTTGCTGCAAGCCCGCAAAAGTCGTAAGGGTATAATCTGCTTGTTCAAAAGGAGGTGGGTTGCCCGCTGGGGGAAAGTCTTCATCCGTACCCGAAACGGACTGAATGTTGCCAATAAAGGCACCAGCAGCACCTACACCGACTACATAAATATGAGCACCAGCAGCTTTCAACGTATTAGCTTCCGCAGTCGCTGTAGCCAGCCCCCCATCAACGTTTGGATCACCATCTGTAAAAAAGATGACCAGGTCAGGCGCAGGTGAAAGGGTGTTGGCTTCATCCAACGCATCAAACCAACTGGTAGCCCCTGCTGGTGTGTACCCTCCGCCAAAGGCATAAGTATTAAAATTGGCAGCGAAAGTTCCACCTGGATCAACGGTATTATAGCCACCGCCCAATACAATCGTGGCATCTGTAGCAAATTCAATAACAGCAAGCTCTGGTTCGCTACCTATAAAAGAAGAAGCCGTCAAAGCATCCACAAAAGCCTGCGCACCATTGCGCACATTATTTGCAGAACCGCCAATCGAGCCCGATTCATCCAGGATCAAAACAGCTCGCAGTGGGCACTCCGGGTTCAAGTCGGGATTCGCGACTTCTCTTTGTACCGCCAAGTTATCCAGTGCAACCAACTCGTTGGTAGCATTATTGAGGAAGCAGACCAAAATTTGTAAAGAACGCCCGCTGATGCCATTAAAGGCTATCGTTCTGGCACCAAAGTCATTGACAATCGTGTGTGCAGCGCCGCTATCTCGCACCAAAGTGGTATCGCCATCCAATACAAAAAATACATCCACATAATCATCCTCCTCCAGAATATCTTCGATGATGGTGTTGTTTTCGATTTCATCCGGACTTCTGTCTCGGCTAAAAAGCTGCCGAAGCGTAAGCGAAAAGCCCACGGAGCGAAACTGGCTGATGTCTATTGCCCTGGATTCAAAGCACACCGGTGTATTCAAATTGCCTGCCACTAATTCCGCTTCTACAAATTCGCCTCCAAAAGTCAAAATAAAACTACTGTCGGTCAAACCATTAAAATCGCCTGTAAGTCGCCACTGCTCGTTTTGCGGTAAAGTAAATACTTTGCAAGAATCTGGCGTAGTGCTCCTGCAAGCGCCTCTCACGCCCACGCCCGATTGGTCGAAAGTTTCAAAGTAAATAAACGGCGATTGCTGCCCGTTCACCTGCCATACGCTACACAAAAAAATCGGTACAAAAAGGGCGTACCTGAGTTTCTTGTTGCCTGTACTCAACAATGAAAAAATTTTCATCTTAATAGTAATTTAGGGTTAAAAAATAAATTTGATAGAAAAACCAATATGATACTGGATCAAATGGATGGATAAGCCCGCTGGAAATCCTTCAGACTTTGCAATAGCTGTTTATACGGCAATGAAGTGAGCCTGTCTCATTTGGTTTTCTATTGGATTCAATCACATACACTGAAATAAGTGAATCCAGCCGTAAAACATCAGTTTAACTTGCGGAAATATTTTCGATGAATCATCGAATGATCGGAAAGGTTTCGGTAAGCTATCGTTCATTTAGTCTCGTTACGTTTGTTATTCGGGGTTATTGTAGTAATGCTTTATTTCAAAATTTTCCCAAATGTAGTAATTCCTTTTGGCAAAAGCAAGAAAATTGTTTGTAAACGTTTCTCAAATAAAAAATCTTATTGGGAGGCAAGCAGACCATGTTCTGCAAATTATTATTATTTTAACCCCAAAAACAACAACATGGGACGAATACACCTATGGATCCTACTGTTGTGCTGCCCTGCCTTTACTCTTTTGGCACAGCCAACAAAAGAAACAGCTACTCCGAAAGCCGAGCTATCGGATGTTTTCAAACCTTTAAAATATCGCAATATCGGTCCCTTCCGAGGCGGCAGGTCAGTCTGTGCTTCGGGTGTGATTGGCGATCCGCTTACCTACTACATGGGTACCACAGGCGGCGGGCTCTGGAAAACCCAAGATGCCGGGCATACCTGGAAAAATATCTCCGATGGCTTTTTTAAAACTGGCTCTGTGGGCGCTGTAGCGGTCTCCGCCAGCGATCCCAACGTGGTGTACGTGGGCATGGGCGAGCACGCACCCCGCGGCGTGATGACTTCCTACGGCGATGGGGTGTATAAATCCACCGATGCTGGTAAGACCTGGAAATACATGGGATTGAAAGAAACACAACACATTGCCAGAATCATCATCCATCCGAAAAATCCAGATGTGTTGTACGTTGCTGCACAAGGGCAATTGAATGGTAATAACAAAGAACGAGGCATTTTTAAATCCACCGATGGCGGCTCAACCTGGAATAAAATTTTGTACAAAGACGACCGCACAGGCTGCGCGGAATTATCCATGGATGCCTCCGATCCAAATATTTTGTATGCAGCAATGTGGGAACACCAGCGCCTGCCCTGGAAAGTCATCAGCGGCGGGGCGGGAAGTGGTTTGTACAAAACGATGGATGGCGGCGCAAGCTGGACGGAAATGACAGAAGGATTGCCCAAGGAAAAAGGTAAAATGGCGATTGCCGTGTGCCCTTCTAATTCACAAAAGGTGTATGCCTTGATTGAAAGTGATTCCGAACAGGAAAAGGGCGGCTTGTTCGTTTCTCACAACGCGGGCAAGTCCTGGAGTCGTATCAGCCCTGACCATCGCCTGATACAACGCGCCTGGTATTACATCGAACTATTCGTAGATCCGAAGGATGAAAATACGGTTTATGTGCTGAGTGCACCCGCGCTACGCTCGATTGACGGTGGCAAAAGCTGGGAAACGCTAAGCGGTACGCACGGGGATTACCACGACCTCTGGATTAACCCGGATAATCCCAAAAATCTCTGCATCGCCAACGATGGCGGCGCTGCCATTAGCTTCAACTACGGTGCCTCCTGGTCGCCGCAGGACAATATGCCCACTGGCCAGTTCTATCGCATCAATGTGGACAATCAGTTTCCATATCGTATTTATGGCGGACAGCAAGACAATACCTCTATTTCCATCGCAAGCTGGGAATTGGGCTCTTTTGGCATTAGTAGCAAGAGTTGGGAAGCTTCTGCTGGTGGTGAGAGTGCCTTTCTGGCTTTTAATCCCGATGATCCGAGCTTGGTAATGGGCGGTAGCTATCTCGGTACGATTGAAGTGTTGGATAACAAAGCTGCAGCCAGCACTAACATTATGGCAGCGCCAATTCAATACCTGGGGCGGGATGCCAGCGATATGAAATACCGCTTCAATTGGAATGCGCCGATTATTTGGTCGCAACACGAACCCAACACTTTTTATCATGGCGCACAAGTATTGCTCAGAACCAGAGACCTGGGCAAAACCTGGGAAGAGGCTTCTCCTGATCTGACTCGAAATGAAAAAAACAAGCAAGGCAAAGGTGGCGGCCCTTACACTAATGAAGCGGTGGGTGCTGAAAATTATGGCACAATCGCTTATGTTATCGAATCCCCGCAGGAAAAAGGCGTGATTTGGGTAGGCACGGACGATGGCTATGTGCAAGTCACCCGCGACGGCGGCAATACCTGGACGAACGTAACACCCAAAAATCTTCAGGAATGCTTGGTCAATGCTATTGATATTTCGCCACATGACCCAGCTACGGCTTACATCGCTACCACACGCTACAAATTCAACGACCATGCCCCCAAACTGCTAAAAACTACGGATTATGGCAAAACCTGGACGGACATCACCGGCAACATCCCCTACGGCGCTTACACCCGCGTGGTGCGCGAAGATACCAAACGCAAGGATTTACTGTTTGCTGGTACAGAAACGGGCTTGTATCTTTCCTGGAATGGCGGCAAAAATTGGGAATTGTTTAATTTGAACCTGCCCATTACCCCTATTCAGGATTTGATGATAAAACACGATGATTTAATTGTAGCTACATCTGGTCGTGCTTTTTGGATTTTAGATGACATAGAATTGCTACGACAGTACAAAGAGCCTAAAGACCAGCCCGTTTTATACCAACCAACGGATGCCATGCTCTCTAATCACGGCAGCGAACTAAATGATAACAACGAAAATTTTGACGGTACGAACACCCTGCGCGGCGTAAACCCTGCCAACGGTATAGTGATTTATTACTACCTGCCACAGGCGCTGGATTCTACCGATATTGAAATGACGATTACGGATGCAAAGGGTCTCATAGTGAGGCGATTGAGTTCCAAAGCTGATAAAAATTTTCAATCTTACCCGGGGGGGCCATCCCCAGCGCCTTTGATTTCCAAGAAAAAAGGCTTAAATCGCTTCGTGTGGGATATGCGCTATCCAACCATGATCGGCGCACCCACTGCCTACATCGAAGGGAGCTTCGAAGGGCATAAGGCAGTACCTGGCGCTTATACTTTACAATTAAACCTCGGCAAACAGACCTTGGAAACAACTTTTAATATCCTGCCGAATCCTTTGTACAAACTGAATGCGACTGATTATGCTGATTATCATCAATTTATGTCCGCCGCTGAACAAGAACTCAATACTATGCACCAAATGGTGAACGACATGCTTCAACTGCAACAGCAACTTAGCGGTATTCTTACTGAATTGGATACCAAAGGAATGGAAGGCTTGAAAAAAGAAGTGCAGGAATTGATTGCCAAAATGAAAACCTGGGATGAAGATATGATACAGCGAAAATCCAAAGCCTATGACGATGTGGAAAATTATCCCAATAAGTTCACTGCCAATTATTTATTCGTTATCAATCAAGCAGAAAGTAGCATCCCTCGTGTGAACCAGGCGATGCGCGACCGCCTCGCCGAGCTTAACGCTGAGTGGTCAAAATTAAAACAAACAGGCGAAGCTATCTTAAATACAGCGATTCCTGATTTAAACCAAAAACTATGGGCAGCGGGTATTGGTGCGTTGCGGATAAACCGATAAAAGATTTTGTTGGGTGTCATCTGTTGGTCAGGAATCATCAGATGACACCATCTATCACAAATGCCGCCACTTTAGCCCTTCCTTACTCAGTTCTCCCTGATATGCTATCGTCACCGTCTCGTTTGGTAGAAGATCAAAATAATTATTTTCAAACCGAACATCATTTTCGGTGAATAAGTACAAGCCTTTCACCAGGGTTTTGGCGCGAAGGGTAAGCGTCTTGGCTTCTTCGTTTATTTTCATTTGTATTTCTGGGGTTTTCAACGCCAGATTTTTTGGCAAGGTGAAGTAATGCAAGGTTTCGGCAAGCGCAGCATCCCCTTGCGCCAAGCGGATGTGAACGACAGTTTCCTCTTTTTCTGCATTTTGCAAAAGGGATTCTATGGGGATCAGGGCATAAAGCTGTGAGGCATTCGCGGCAAGCGTGACGTTCTTTTCTAAGCGGTACAATTCGCGCCCATTAAGGTGCTGAGATACGACCCACAAACGCACTGGCAGGGTATCCAAGTGGTCGTTCACCACTTGAATATGCAGATAACCATTGGCTTCCCAGGGTACGATCAACTGATCGGCGTACAATTCCTTTAAGGCATAGTGCAGGGCTTTCCAGCGACCGTAATAGTCAATGCTTGACCACGAAGGCGCGGGCCAACAATCGTCCAACTGCCAATACACCGTACCCATGCAGCGTGGCATGGCGCGGCGGTGTGCGCGGATGGCAGCGCGGATGCCTTCGGCTTGTACAAGCTGGCTTTTATAAACAAAATCCTCAAAATCAGTAGGTTTTGCATAGTGCCTATCTACAAATTTTCCAATGCGCCCGTTTCCGATGTAACTTTTTTGATGCTTTTTCATCACCTCGCTGTCGAACGACCAATCGGCAGGCGTGGAGAATTGCTTGATGGTCGTCATTTCCGGGAAAGACTGGAAGCCGTATTCATTCATGTAGCGCCCGACGTTCTTTTCGTAATCGCTGAATTCATCGTTCATGTTCCAGGGTTTCCAGTAGTGCA
>CAZGJN010000007.1:0-117097 GCA_964526645.1 uncultured Saprospiraceae bacterium | reverse complement strand
GGGAACTGGAGGCAGACGGCTATGTCCATCGGGAGGTTTTTCCGGTGGTGCCGCCAAAAACGGAGTATTCATTGACTGAAAAAGGCAGGGAAGTAATCCCTTTGATTACTCAAATAAGGGATTATGGCAATCAGTTAATGGAAAGCACCAAGAAAGAAGATGAAAAAACGTAGCAAAAGACTTAGTTTTTTAAAGTGATTCGGCTGGGATTCGAACCCAGGACCCATACATTAAAAGTGTATTGCTCTACCGGCTGAGCTACCGAATCAAGTCAAGTCAGAAAAATGAGATAGGAAATGCGCGCAATTGTTCAAATTTCTTACCTCAAATTTTACATTCAAAGGGGCTTTTTAAAAAAGCGTTGCAAAAATAGAAGCTCTTTTTCAAAATTTCAAGGCTTGGCTACTTTTTTTTCCGAATTTCTTTTTTGCTAACACCTAAAAGGCGGTAAGAGTTTCATAAAATCCTAAAAATCAATTTTTTCTGGGATGGGCGGGCGGGCGCGTATCACGGCTTCCAGAAACACATCCTGTTCGAGAAAATGCGGTAAAACCTGAGTGGCACCCAAAGCAGCGAGCGCGTCCAAGTCATTGTCACTTCTGATCCCGACAAAGTCCATGCCCAACTTTCGAGTGGTGATTACATCCCAGGCAGCATCGCCTACATAAACGATTTTCTGAAAACCATCGCTATGCCGATAAACCAAATCCAGTGTTTCTTGTATGATTGCCTCCCGAGTGACTTTGCCATCGGCTCCACAAGCAATCATTTGATCGGAAGGGATGCCAATATGCTGCAATTTGACGTGCGCCGGGCGTATCCAGCCACCGGTAGCAATGACCGGTAAAAATTCTTCTTCTCTCAAAAGCCTATTGATCAGTGCACGAGCACCAGGAATTTCAAAAAAATCTGTGGGTTTTTGTAGCCTCTCCTGTTTCAAGCGTTCAATGTAATGGTTTTCAAAATGCATTATTTCCTGAGAAGAAGCGGTACGGCTGAAATGCTGGCCAATTACCGTTTGGAAGATCGTAGTATCCGTCACATGGGGATAGCCATGCCAGTCAATACTGGGAAAAGGTTTGTCGTAAATATGTTCATACGCTGCTGCGAAACAAAGACTATCTGCCCTATTGACGGATTGCACCAAAGTGCCATCCACATCGAAAAGGAGGAGTGTTTTATGTTGGGAAGAAAGAGCGGATAATTTCAAAGTATTGGATTTTTAGAATTCAAATTTAAGCTGGATGCCTTCGATCTGGTGTTCTTTTTGTAAATTAGACACAGAAACCCCCAGCAAGCGCACGGCATCGAGTTCTTCTTCACTGTTTTCTAGCAATTCATGCGCAACGGCAACCAAATGCGCCAACTGAGAAAGCTCCCCCGCAAAAGACTTACTTCGCGTGTAGGTTTTGAAATCAGCAGATTTGATTTTGAGGGTCACTGTTCGCCCGAAATTGTCGGATTTTTGCATGTACTCAAATACGATCTCCGCCAGATAACTCAGTTTTTCCTTCATCACAGCCACCTCCGTGAGGTCTTCGCTGAAGGTGCGTTCAGCGCCGATAGATTTTCTGATTCGGTTAGGATTGACCAGCCGGTTGTCTTCGCCTCTCACAATTTGGTAGTAATGGCGACCTACCTTGCCAAAGCGCTGCACCAAATCCATTTCCTGCCATTGCTTGAGATCCGCGCCTTTGTAAATGCCCATTCTTTTCATTTTTTCGGCGGTCACCCTGCCTACGCCATGAAATTTTTCAATCGGCAGTTCGTCAATAAAAGCTGCTGCTTCTTGTGGTGTAATGATTTTGATGCCATTAGGTTTATTTACATCGGATGCAATTTTAGCTAAAAATTTGTTAAATGATACCCCTGCCGAAGCGGTCAGTTGGGTCTCTTCGTAGATGCGCTTGCGAATTTCCTGCGCGATCAGCGTCGCAGATTTTATGCCTTTGCTGTTTTGGGTCACATCAAGGTAAGCCTCATCTAAGGAAAGTGGTTCTACCAGGTTGGTATAATCCAAAAAAATAGCTCGAATTTGCTGAGACACCTGCTTGTACACCTCAAAACGCGATTTCACAAAAATAAGATCGGGGCATAACCGGCGAGCCGTCACGCTGGGCATCGCTGATCGGACACCAAACTTCCGGGCTTCGTAACTGGCAGATGCGACCACCCCACGCTTGCCTGCGCCACCTACGGCTACGGGCTTGTTGCGCAATTCGGGCTGATCGCGCTGCTCCACAGCAGCGTAGAAGGCATCCATGTCAATATGAATGATTTTACGAATCAAACTTTCCATTTTTTGTACAACGCATTGCTGGGCTATTTTTTCCGCTTCTGTTTTAAAAAAATAAAATTAGGAACATTTTTACCGATAAAGATATTTTAAATAACTGATAATAAGATTTTTAAAGTCAAAAAATCAATTTCCAAAAAAGAACAAGTTAAAAAAAATGTACTTCTTTCTAAAAACAAATAACTTCAGTTTTGTAGTAATGAAAATCTTTTCTGACTAAAAATAGGCTGATGAAGGCTTTCAAATCCCATACAATTGACTTTTTTAAGCATCTTCCTTTGTTTCAGGAGATGAACGAAGCAGAATTGAAACGACTGGAAGAGATCACAGAGCATAAAATCTATCGCCGGAATACATTTGTTTTTCAAGCTGGCGATTCCTCTGATGCTATTTTTATTTTGGTGAAAGGCATCGTGAAAATTGGTAATGAAGCAGCCGATGGCAGGGAGGTGATCAAGCATATTTTGCACCCGATGTCTATTTTTGGAGAATTGGGTTTGGCAGGTGAGCAAAAGCGGCAAGATAGTGCGCAAGCGATGGAGGAAGTACAGGTTTACCGCATACCGGTAGCCGCATTTCAGCAGCTTATGCAGGGGAACTATCCTTTGGCTTCCAATGTGCTGAAGATGATTGGCAATCGGCTCAAGCGCCTGGAAGACCGCCTGGAATCCTTGATTTTCAAAGATGCCAGAGAACGGATTATTGATTTTCTGAAAGATTCTGCTCATAAGCAAGGGAAGCGCGTGGGCTATGAAATGCTGATCAAGCATTGCTATACGCAGCAGGACATTGCCAACATTACAGGTACTTCGCGCCAAACGGTCACATCGGTGCTGAATGATTTGCGCAAAGCCAACCTGATTTATTTCAACCGAAAGAGCATCCTCATTCGGGATTTAGGCAAATTAGCCTGATCAATTGTGTATTAGTTTTCCCTAAGGGGAACATTATATATCATGCCGTCATAGCCAGCCAGGGTAGCATTAAAAATCGCCCTGGCTTCTTTTATGAATGCTTCTGTCGTTTTGTACCTGGAGGAAAAATGCCCCAATATCAATTTACCAACTTCCGCTTGAGCCGCCACTTGTGCCGCTTCCGTAGCCGTAGCGTGCATGGTTTCTTTTGCATTGGCAAGGTCCTGGTGCAAAAATGTAGCTTCGTGGTAGAGCAGATCCACCCCTTTCAAAAGTGGAATCAAAGTTTCGTTGTACCTCGTATCCGAACAGTAGGCGTAGGCGCGCGGCGGTGCTGGGCTGCGAGTCAATTCGGCATTCAAAATTACTCTTCCGTCGGACGCAATAAAATCTTCACCTTGCTTGATCGCTCGAATCCACCCCACCGGAATCTGATAGGCAGCTATCTTATCTGGAAGGATATTGCGTTCTCTTTCTTTTTCTACAAATAAATAGCCCGCCGTAGGAATTTGATGCTTCAGGGGCAAAGAGAAAACACGGAGCGCCGCATCTTCATAAATCAGCTGATAGACGGTGGTATCTACTTGATGAAAATGAATAGGATAAGAAAAAGCACCTCCGCCCTGATAGTGTACCAAAACGCGGATAATCTCTTCCAAGCCCGGCGGTGAAAAAATATCTATCGGCGCTGTTCGCCCGTTGAGGGCAAAGGAAGTTAATAGCCCCATCAGCCCATAAAAGTGATCACCATGCAGGTGACTAATAAAAATTTGGTGAATTTTGCTTCGCCGAACGCCGAATTGAGTCATGCGTATCTGGGTACCCTCGCCACAATCAATCAAATAGAGCTTGTTCTGCACTTGAAGTACTTGCGCCGCCGTGAAACGCTCTGGCGATGGTAGCGCCGAATTGGTGCCAAGTAAGGTAATAGAAAACTGCATGATACCAGGCTGTGGGCAATCAAATCAATCCCCTGAAAATAGAACGAAAAAAAAGCATCAATCCTCTTCGCTATCCTCTACATTAAGCTCCCGCTCCATTTCTTCCATAAAAACATATTCCACCGATTCTTCTACGGTCGGTATGATTGTCAGTATAGAATCTAAGCGAGAAATTTTGATTAGCTTTTCTACGTTGGGGTCTTTGATGCCTGTCAAAATGAAAGAGCCCATGCGTTGCCAGAGGCGGTCGGCTGTCAAAATGGCACTTAAACCTGACGAATCTACATATTTGACATGCGACAGATCAAAGATAAGATTATTGATGCCTTCATTGGCGAGGATTACAAATTCTGATTTCAGTTGGGGGGCAATGATAGAGTTTAGGTTCTCTTCTTCCACCGAAAATACAGCGTATCGCTCTTGTTTATCTATAGAATATTTCATAACGGTTTTTGCTTTCTTTTCAAACTGCAAAAGTATTGAAATATTTTGGAATTCAGCATTTACCCCTACGATTTCTCAAAATTAGCCGAGTCGCTTACTCCTGATATGTTATTTTTCTAAACCCTATGGATTTGTATTTTGTTATCAGTATCTAATTTAAGCATAGCATTTTTGAAGCATTGAGTTTTTCTGGAACGATTTTTGGTCAGATATAATTTTACAAAACTTACTGCAAACTGTTGTTTTCTTGAATAAATCCTACTAATATTGTTTCGGCTATCACAAAAACTTGTAGAACTAATTCAAATTATGAATAGCGAAAAATTTTCTTCAAAAGTAAAAAAAGCACTCACCAAGAGCCAAGAAGAGGCGGTGCGCTTAGGGCATAACTTTATTGGCACGGAGCACCTGTTGCTGGGGATCATGTCCGACAAAGAAAGCTTGGCTGTAAAAGTGCTGGATTCGCTGGAGGTGGACCGGGAAGAATTGCGGCAGAGCGTGGAGGAGTCCGTGCAGGGTGTTGCCAATAATGGTGTGAGCAATAACCTGAACGTGGGTAGGCTTCCCTTGTCAAAACAGGCAGAAAAAGTCTTAAAAGTGACCTTACTCGAAGCCAAAATGTTGAAAAGTGAAGAAGTTAACCTGGAGCATGTTTTGTTGTCCATTTTGAAACATAAAGATAATCCGGCTTCCAAGATTTTGCACCAATACGATATTGATTATGATATCTATAAAGCAGAATTGGAGTATGTAAAATACGAGCAGGACTTCACTTCCAGCCCAAGAAAAAGCGATCCACCTTACAATCAAACCCCCTCCGACCAGGACGATCCCTACGAAGAGGAAGAAAGCCAAGCACGCTACCAGCAGCGCAAAGGCAACACGAAATCGCGTACGCCGGTGCTGGACAATTTTGGTAGAGACATCACGAAGCTGGCAGAAGAAGACCGATTGGATCCCATCATCGGCAGAGAAAATGAAATTGAACGCGTATCGCAGATTTTGAGTCGCCGCAAAAAGAATAATCCGATTCTGATCGGCGAACCCGGTGTGGGCAAAACAGCAATTGTGGAAGGCTTGGCCTTGCGTATTGTACAGCGAAAAGTATCGCGTACTTTGTTCAACAAACGTATTGTGATGCTCGATCTGGCTGCCTTAGTGGCAGGTACGAAGTATCGCGGTCAGTTTGAAGAGCGTATGAAAGCCATTATGAATGAGTTGGAAAAATCGCGCGATGTGATTCTGTTTATTGACGAGATTCACACCATCGTAGGTGCTGGCGGTGCTACGGGTTCACTCGATGCTTCCAATATTTTCAAACCAGCCTTAGCGCGTGGTGAATTGCAGTGCATTGGAGCTTCTACCTTGGATGAATATCGCCAGTACATCGAAAAAGATGGCGCGCTTGATCGTCGTTTTCAAAAAGTGATGGTGGATCCACCTTCGGCAGAAGAAGCGATTCATATTTTACACAATATCAAACCCAAATACGAAGAGTTCCACAACGTGGTTTACTCCGATGAGGCGATCAAAGCTTGTGTAAAACTAAGTGACCGTTACATCAGCGACCGGTTTTTACCGGATAAGGCGATTGATGTGATGGATGAAGTGGGGGCTCGTGTTCACCTCAAGAATATCCATGTTCCTAAGCATATCGAGGAAATGGAAAAGTTGATTGAAGAACTGAAGGAACGCAAAAACCAGGCGGTGAAAAGTCAACAATATGAGGAGGCTGCCAATTTGAGAGACGAAGAATCGAAGATGACGCGCAAGCTCGAATTTGCAAAAACACAGTGGGAAGAAGATGCCAAAACGAAACGCTATCCTGTTGAAGAAGAAGATATTGCAGAAGTCGTATCTATGATGACGGGCATTCCGGTAAAGCGGGTGGCTCAGAGCGAGAGCAAGAAATTGGTGAATATGGAATTGGATTTGCAAAAGGTCATCATCGGTCAAAACGAAGCGATCACAAAAGTTGTAAAAGCGATCCAACGTAATCGGATCGGCTTGAAAGACCCTTCCAAACCAATTGGTTCCTTTATTTTCCTTGGCCCTACAGGTGTTGGTAAAACAGAATTGGCGAAAGCCCTGGCACGTTACCTCTTCGACTCTGAGGATGCGCTTATCCGTATTGATATGAGCGAATACATGGAAAAATTCTCCGTAAGTCGTTTGATTGGCGCGCCTCCGGGTTATGTAGGCTATGAAGAAGGCGGGCAACTAACGGAGAAAGTGCGCCGAAAGCCTTATTCCGTGATTTTGCTTGATGAAATCGAAAAGGCACACCCCGATGTGTACAATATCCTCTTGCAGGTGTTGGATGATGGGCAGCTGACGGATAGCCTCGGCAGAAAGGTAGATTTCAAAAATGCTTTGGTGATTATGACTTCCAATATTGGGGTTCGCCAGCTGAAGGATTTTGGTCAGGGGGTCGGGTTTAATACCAAAGCACGCCAGGAAGCAGCGGAGGAGCACTCAAAATCAGTGATTCAAAATGCGTTAAAGCGTACCTTCTCGCCTGAGTTTCTCAATCGAATTGACGATGTAGTGATCTTTAATAGCCTGCGGCAAGAGGAAATTTTCAAAATCATAGATATTACGCTAAAAGATGTCTTCAAGCGGCTGTCAAGTATGAATTATACACTCGCCCTAACCGATGAAGCCAAGCAATTCCTTGCAGAAAAGGGTTTTGATCCGCAGTTTGGTGCTCGCCCACTGCATCGAGCGATCCAAAAATACCTGGAAGACCCGCTGGCAGAATTCATCCTTAATGAAAATCCCCCAGAAGGCACCCAGCTCGAAGCCGTGATGAATGAAAGCAAAGATGGCCTAAACATTACAATTTCAAAGCAGGTAAATACCAATGTTGAAGAATAATTTGCTATCTTTGCACAAGAAAATACACCTGTCTGCTGTGCAGGTGTATTTTTTTGTCTAATACGATATAAAGTAAAATAGCGCTATTTCAGTATGAAATGGAACTTTTTTCAATATCTTCGTATTAATATTTTTGAAGTTTATCATTGTTCACAAAATAAAATTCATTGGCAAAGCAGTCTTATAATCCAGATTTCAGGAGAAGAAATTTCGTTCAAGAACAAAACCAAAACAGAATCAACGACCAAATTAGGATTCCTGAAATCCGCCTGGTAGGCGATAATTTTAATGAAATCAGTGCCGCTGTAGGGCAAACCATAGAACCAGGTATTTACCCAACCCGCAAAGCAAGGGAATGGGCCGAAATGATGGAGCTTGACCTCGTCGAAATCTCCCCGAATGCTAACCCGCCGGTATGCCGTATCATTGATTATAACAAATTCCTTTACGACAAGAAGAAGAAGGAAAAGGAAATTAAGGCTAAAGCTGCTAAAACGGTTATCAAGGAAATTCGCTTTGGACCGAATACGGACGACCACGATTTTGAATTCAAGCTGCGTCACGCCAAAAGTTTTCTGGAAGAAGGTGCCAAAGTGAAAGCTTATGTGCAATTCAAGGGGCGGGCAATCGTTTTTAAAGACCGGGGCGAGCTGCTCTTACTCCGCTTTTTGAAAGAACTGGAGGAATTGGGCGCACCGGAATCCCTTCCGAAATTGGAGGGTCGCCGGATGATTGTCGTCATCTCACCTAAAAAAACAGCCAAAAAATAAATGACCGTAGGGGAGGCAATTCATCCTCCCCACTCTGTTCTCCCTATTTCTAAGAATTAGCAGCTTTCGTAGAAAAAAAGGGCAGCTTCGTCAGGATTTTAAATCCATTCGACTTCTTTTTTGCCTCTTTTTGAACGTTTTGCAAAAAAACTGCAACATTTCGATTTTCCTTTTATCCTTTACTAAGGAAAAAATCTATAAGCGCCTGGCGAAGCCACATTGCCCTGCCCTTGCTTGCAATCCCTTTTTGAAGAACTTTTTTAGCCCTTCTACTTTTTCATCTCAATATTTTATTTAACTTTGCAATCCGTTTAAAACAAGAGCAATGTCAAAGGTAAAAACGCATTCCAGCGCCAAAAAACGTTTCAAGGTGACTGGAACAGGCAAAATCAAACACAAGCAGGCAAATGCCCGCCACCGGATGCGTCGCAGAAGCAAAAAGCAGAAAAACCGCTTAGATCAACCAGGTTATGTAAGCCCTGCTGACTTCAAGCGCGTGACGGTTTTGTTGAATTCCTAATTTTTTTTAACGAGGATGCAGGACAAAAGCGCTCGATAAGGTAACATCTAAAATGAAAATGGCTACCATCGAACCCCTGGATCGCACTAAAAATGTAAACTATGCCAAGGTCGGTTAACGCCGTAGCGTCCAGAAGAAGACGCAAGAAAATTTTGAAAGCTGCAAGAGGTTATTTCGGCGCTCGTAAAAATGTCTATACCGTTGCGAAGAATGCCGTAGAGCGCGCAATGCGCTATGCCTACGAGCACCGCAAACTCAAGAAGCGCGCCTTCCGCCGCCTGTGGATCGCGAGAATCAACGCTGCTGCCAGGATACACGGTGTGTCTTATTCCAAATTGATTCATCAATTGAACCAGAGCAATGTTCAGCTCAATCGAAAGGTGCTGGCAGATCTGGCGATGAACCACCCCGATACCTTCGAGGCTGTGGTGAAATCTGTACAGTAAAACACGCTATGATAAGACCTGGCAACCTCTTTGAGGTTTTCGGAGTCTGAACCAAAGATTTATACACTTGAAAGCGGAGGGGAAATGGCGAAAGCTGTTTCCTCTTTTTTTTACGCTGCAATACCCTATCTCGATTCGTCAAGGGCTACCGGTATTTCTATGGTTTTATCCTCCCTTAGTATTTTTACCTTCACGAGATCGCCCGGCTGGTGTTTTTCCAGAATAAGCGGAATTTCTGTACTAGATTTTACTTTTTCGTTACCAATGCCCAAGATAATGTCACCGAGTATAATTTCGCCGTATCTGTTGCGGTAAGTAGGTTTGATACCCGCTCTGTCAGCGGCACCGCCTTTTTCCACTGTGATCACCAGCGCCCCTTCTATGCCGAGTCGTTCCATTAGTTGGGGTCTTGCCAGATCAAGCCCTAAGCTCGGGCGTTTGATTTTACCGTATTGGATCAGCTCCGGTATCACCCAACGGACGGCATCCACGGGGATGGAAAATCCAATGCCCGCCGATGCACCGGAAGGGCTGTAAATGGCAGTGTTAACGCCGATAAGTTGCCCTGAAGAATTCAATAAGGGCCCACCGGAATTGCCTGGGTTGATGGCAGCATCTGTCTGAATGACATCTCGAATGGGCACGCCGCTCACCGATTCGATTTCACGCCCCAGCGCGCTTACAATGCCCGTGGTAAGCGTTTGATCGAGCCCAAAGGGATTGCCGATAGCAAAAACCGATTGCCCGACCCGCAGGTCATCGGAAGTACCTAAGGGTAGCGGAATAAGTTTATCTTTTGGTGCCTCGATTTTTAACACCGCAAGGTCTTTTTCCGGCGCAACGCCCACTAACTTTGCTTCCCAGTTGCTACGGTCTCCCAGCGTGACCTGCGCGCGGTCAGCTCCTTTTATCACATGATAATTGGTGACAATATGCCCATTTTTACTCCAAACAAATCCAGAACCCGTACCACTGGGGATTTCCATGATGTCTTGTGTGAAAAAATCGCGCTGAACATTGATCGTTGTGATGTAGCAAACAGCCGGAGCGGCATTTTCGAACAATTGTATGGTCGCCAGTTCGGCAGTAGTGAGCCCTGTCGGTACAGATGGAGCAGCGGCAGTATTATTATTGGTATCGTTTGATGTTTGAATAGCATTCGTCTCTTGCTGGCTTTTATCTTTTTGCGTGCTGCTTTTCCAAGCAACTCCAGCAAAAAAGCCAATGCCCAGCAATAATATCCATGGAAGATGACGTAGACGATTCATAAGTTTTCACATTTTTTTTGAATTAAATAAAAAAGAATAACATTGTGCTGGCATTTAATTACAGTTTCACTTTTTTGATCATAGCATGAGAAAAAGTGGTGTTCTGTAATACAGAGAATTTGAAAAGCAAGATAAAGCTATTCTTTCTGTTTAAGAAAGGAAATAAGGTAGTAAAAAGTTCATCTCAACACACGCGATATTGCTTATGTTTTGCGCATTTTTTTCTTTGCGGCCGGAAACAATATATTGTTGAGAATCAGGCGGTATCCCGGAGAATTCGGATGTAAGTTGAGATCAGTTGGTGGCTCATAGACGAAGTGGCGGTAGTCCTCCGGATCATGCCCACCATAAAAAGTCCAAGTGCCTTCGCCAAAAGTACCGTGCATATAGCGCGCCTCGCCGGCGGGCTTGTTTTCGCCCAATAGCAGTACGCTTGATTTGATAAATTCTTTTCGGAAAGCTGTTGTTTGCCCCATAAATCCTTTGACCGTACGAGTGTGACATTGGGTAAGCATGGTCGGAATGACATCCCATTTGGCAGAAAAGTCGAACAAAGTGAAATAATCTTGCTCGGGCAGTACATTTCTACCGAAGTTATTGTCAATGGAAGAGTGCTCGTATTCCAGCGGGTTTTGGGAAAGTTCAAAATCTTTAAAAGCAAAGGTTTTAGAAAAATTCAGTTTTTCCTGTGCTTGGGGATCCACACCATCGCCATCGTACATTTGGGCGCAGATGTCTATGCCTTCAGCGGCGAGGGCAATATCATAAGTATCCGTAGCGGAGCACATTGCAAACATAAAACCTCCACCACCGACAAATTCGCGGATTTTCTTGACTACTGCCAGTTTTAATTGAGATACCTTCGCATAACCTAATGACTGCGCCAGTTCTTCTGAGCGACGCACATACTCCCGATACCAGGGCATGTTGGAGTAAGTTCGATAGAAACGCCCGTATTGCCCAGTAAAATCCTCGTGATGCAGGTGCAACCAGTCGTATTTTGCCAATTCATCCCTAAGGACACCGCCGTCGTAAATCACCTCGTAAGGAATTTCGGCGTAGGTAAGCGCCAGCGTCACGGCATCATCCCAGGGTTGAATCCGCTCTCCTTTTTCGTTCACATCCGGAGAGTAAACAGCGATTTTGGGAGCCACTTCCAGCTTGACCGCTTCCATGTTGATTTCCTGATCGGCGATTTCTTCTCTGATTTTGTTAAATTGAGCATCAGCAATTACTTCAAAGCTCACGCCTCTGGTGATACATTCTTTTTCAAAGAGTTTGTTGTGTTGGAATGCAAAGCTTCCGCCTCTGTAATTGAGCAACCACCAGGCTTCCACGCCATTTTGCAAGACCCAGTAGGTGATCCCGTAAGCTTTTAGATGGTCGCGTTGAGTGGTCGCATCCATCGGAAGTAAAATATACGCCGCCCGCAGGGGAGCGCCTATCATCGCCAGCATCGCAAAAACCAGCACGAATCGTCTTACTTGCATCATTTTAACGAGGATATGTTTGTTGGGATAAAAATATTGTTATTGAACCGTATTTTCCATTGGCAATCTATACACCTTGGGGTCAAAATTAATTCGGTTTGCTAATAATTCTAATTTAAAAGCATTTGCCGACATTTCATCAATATTCCAGGTGCCAGCGCCAGGTGCATACGCAAGCCGAAAGTAATAGTCCGAGCCTTTTTTCAAATGCAGGGAAACCGCCTGCTCCGCAAAATCAAGCTCCTGGATAAGCCCGATTTCTTCTAAGCTTGTTTCTATTATGGTGTAGCTCTGTGGTTTTATTTTAAACGGACACTGAGGATTCATCGTTGTTTTTAATTTGAATGGCAAATCGCCTCCTTTGTACATCAGGTGAATCCGAGCGGTTTCAGTGCTGTAAGACTGAGCCACGCTCCACGATATTGTTAGAGATAGAAGGAGCGTAAAAATGATTTTTTTCATGAGCGGGTGAATTTAAGTGCCTTTACTAAAACCAAAATTACTAAAATAGAGTTGCAAAAAATGGTATTTAACAAAACTGTAACAAAATCATCTGATACTAAACGATAAAATAAGCTATAATTGCGTTTCGGTTGATATAAAGATTAGTGTTTGTAAGGAAGAGGAAGTAGTAGCAGTGGTTGGGAAGACTAAAAAAACACTGTTTTTCTTAATCCCTCGCGGCGTACTGCCCCCGTTCAACTTCAACATAAAATGATAAATTTAACATTCCAATATCCCGCCTGGTTTTTGATCCTGTGTGTGCTATTAGGCGCAGGCTATGCAGCAGTACTTTATTTTCGAGACAAAACTTTTCAGGAGCAGCACAAAGCCATAGTGTGGGGCATGGGTGCACTCCGATTTCTGGCAGTGACGTTCATCAGCATGTTATTATTGGCCCCTTTACTGAAATCTTTGATTACAGAAACGAAAAAACCGGTGGTTGTCCTGGCACAAGATGAATCTGAATCCGTAGGAGCTTCTATGAATGAAGCACAAAAGACAGCTTATCGCCAGCGTTTTGAAGCATTAGCCAATGAGCTTTCGCGCAATTACGAAGTACAGCAATTCGGCTTTGGCAGCGACTCCCGCGAGGGGATCAATTTTGCTTTTACGGACAAAGTGACCAATCTTTCCAAGCTGCTCCGCAATATCTACGATGTCTATAGCAATCAAAACCTGGGGGCTATTGTGCTGGCGACTGATGGTATTTACAACGAAGGAAGCAATCCTGTGTATCTTAGCAATAACCTTGCCGTGCCGATTTATAGCATCGCTTTGGGAGATACGACCATCCGAAAAGATATTATCCTCAAGCGGGTTTTTCATAACAAAATAGCGTATCTCGGTGATAAATTCACCCTGCAAGCAGATGTAAGCGCACAGAACTGCCAGGGAAGCAATACCAGTTTGGTGGTGTACAAAGTGGAAGGCAATGCTACCCGAAAATTGCAGCAAATTCCAATCAATATTGATAGAAATGACTTTTTTACTACCCGTGAAATCCTGCTGGATGCAGCGCAAACGGGTGTACAGCGCTACCGAATCGTAATGGAATCTGTCAAAGGGGAAGCATCAACCGCCAACAATAGCAAAGATATTTTTATTGATGTTTTGGATGCGCGACAAAAAATCCTGATCCTCGCCAACGCACCGCATCCCGATTTGACAGCGATCCGCCAATCCATCACTACTAACAAGAATTACCAGGTGGAGCTTGCGCTTATCAATGATTTAAAAGTTAATGTAGCTGATTTTGATTTTGTCATTTTGCATCAGCTGCCAAGCCGCTCCAGCGACGCTTCGGGGGTTTTAAACATCCTGCAAAACAAGCGCATCCCACGGCTTTTTATCACTGGTACACAAAGTAATTTTCAGCGACTCAACCAGGTGCAATCGCTCCTGACGATACAGTCTGATGGTAGGAATATCAATGAAGTGCAGGGCAAAGTTGCTCCTGGATTCAGCAATTTTACTATCGGGGAGCAGCTATCCAAGGAGTTGCCGACCTTTCCGCCACTGATAGCGCCTTTTGGCGAATTTCAGGTAGCCCCGGATGCCTCAATTTTACTGTATCAGCGCATTGGCAGGCTGGATACCAAATTTCCGCTTTGGGTATTGGGCGAAGAAGCGGGCGTTCGTACGGGGGTTCTCTGCGCTGAGGGGATTTGGAAATGGCGATTGTTTGACTTTTTGCAAAACCAAAATCATCTTCTTTTTGAAGAATTACTTGGCAAAGCGGTGCAGTTTTTGAGTGTAAAGGAGGATAAACGCAAATTCAGGATCACACCGGGCAAGAATATTTTTAATGAAAATGAACCGATTTATTTTGACGGGGAATTGTACAATGACAACTATGAATTGATCAATGGGCCTGATGCCACTATGGTTATTACGAATGCGGAGGGCAAAGCTTTTGATTTTACCTTCAATAAAACGGGGCGTTCTTATACCCTCAGTGCTGGGATTTTTCCGGTGGGCAATTATACCTTCCAGGCAGCTGTGACCAATGCCGGGCAGCAGCTAAAGGCTACAGGGCAGTTTAGTGTACAACCTGTTCAACTGGAATTATTTGAAACGACGGCAAACCACAACTTACTCCGTCTATTGAGCGATAAATTCGGTGGCGCGATGGTTTATCCTGCGGACATGGCTACTATTTCGGATTTGATCAAAAACAAAGGCACTGTCAAGCCCGTGATCTACCAAACCACTAAAACCAGGGCGCTCATCAACCTGAAATGGCTTTTCTTTCTACTTTTATTGCTCATCACCGGAGAGTGGTTTTTGAGGCGGTATTTCGGAGCTTATTAAAACGGAAAGTGGTACGAGGCATACAACAAAAAAGTGAAACCCCTCATCAGAATTTCACTTTCCCAAACATACTGTTGAGCGAGATGTATACTGTTTTTTGGTCACCGATCCATTTTACCAGCTGATATCGTCTTCCGTTTCTACCTTTGACTTTGGCTTTTCCTCCTCGCGGTCTTCCTCTTCGTTCAGGTACTCTTCATTCTCGTATTCCTCATGCCGGCGGGCGTATTCATCATAATCATAATCGGGCATCAGTTCGGTTTTGATGTAGTTAATCACCTCTTCGAGGTTGCCCAGGAAACGATTAAAATCTTCTTTGTACAAAAAGATTTTATGGCGTTCGTACCCCTCGTTGTTGAATTTCTTGGTGCTCTCGGTCAATGTCAGATAAAAATCATCCCCTTTGGTTCTGCGTACATCAAAAAAGTAGGTTCTTCTTTTGCCAGCGCGTACTTTTTTTGAATAGACACTCTCAAAACGCCTTTGGTTTCTCTCGTTATCCACGTTCTTTTAGGTTTAAATGAACACAAAAACAATTACCTCGCTACAAAAGTAAGGATTTACTTAAAAAATCAAAAAAATCTTTTGACAATTCGGCTATTTGCTAGCGATTGTCGGGATAAATTTGGGAAAGACCAACGGCGGAATGGAGCAGCGGCATTGTGAAAACTTCTTCTCCTTGGCTTAATTGCTCACAGCATCCTCCAGGGTTTGTTTTTCGTATAGTTCGGCGTAGTAGCCCTTCTGAGCAAGTAGTTCTTCGTGGCTGCCTTCTTCCACTATTTTGCCACCATCCATTACAATAATTTTATCAAACTGGAGCAAGGAATAAATGCGATGGGTGATCACAATAGCGGTTTTATCGGATAAAGATTCGTTGAAATAAGCCAGTATCTGTTTTTCTGTATTGGTATCAACCGCGGAAAGGCAATCGTCGAGGATCACAATATCCGGTTTTTTGATCAATGCCCTGGCGATCGAAATCCTTTGCTTTTGACCTCCGGAGAGGGTAACGCCCCGTTCGCCCAAGATCGTTTCAAAACCCTTGGGTAAGGCAGCAATATCCTCATAAACAGCAGCGTACCGCGCATGCGATTCAATGTCGGCTTGGCTTGCATCTGCTTTTCCAAAAGCAATATTGCTCGATACGGTATCCGAAAAAAGAAATACATCCTGTGGCACATAGCCAATTCTTTCGCGCAGGTTGGCGAGGTCGTGCTGACGAATATCCGTTCCATCAATCCGAATCGCTCCACCTGTCACATCATACATACGCACGAGCAGATCGGCAATAGTTGTTTTTCCAGACCCCGTTCTGCCTATGATCGCCATTTTCTGCCCCGGCTTTAGGTTGAAACTAATATTTTTCAAGGCATGAATACCTGTGTCGGGATACGTAAAAACCACATTGTCAAATTCAATCGAGCCTTTCAGCGGCGTAGCCTGGTGAATTGGATTGGTGATCGTAGGCTGGGTGTTTAAAAACTCGTTGAGCCTTTTTTGGGAGGCAGCAGCCTGCTGAACGATAGAGGCAATCCAGCCGATGGCTGTCACCGGCCAGGTAAGCATGTTGACATAAATGACAAACTCTGCAATATTTCCCGGCGTAACGGCACCTTTGGCTACTTGCAAACCTCCAATATAAACCACAATGATCGTACTCGCGCCGATGAGCAGCAGCATTAAAGGATAGAACAACGCATTCACTTTTGCCAAGCCCAGCGCTTTTTCTTTGTATTCTTCGCTTTCTTTTGTAAAATATTTTGCCATCGGCGCTTCCTGAACATAGGACTTAACGACCCGGATGCCGGAATAAACCTCTTGTGCAATGCTGTTCAGTTTTGCTAGTTTTTGCTGAATCATCTCGCTTTTTTGATTGATCAAATTACTAACGTAGTAAATTGAAATGGACAAAAGCGGCAGCGGCGCAAGGCAATACAGTGTTAGTTCCCAATTGACGGATAGCATGGATTGGATGACCAAAATAAACAAGGAAATGAGATTGATACCATACAAAACCGCCGGGCCCAGGTACATGCGCACTTTGGATACATCCTCCGTGATGCGCGCCATCAGATCGCCTGTGTTATTGCGTTTGTAAAAAGCGAGATCAAGTTTTTCGTAGTGCTGAAATATTTCTTCTCGCAAATCATATTCCACCAAACGCGACATAACAATGATCGTCTGGCGCATAAAATACATAAAAACACCCATCAGCAAAGCCAATAGCAGCACCAAAGCGCCAAAATACAACAGCGTTTTGCCCAAAATGCCATACAACTCCGATTGCAATGCAAACCCTTCGTACAAATGAAAAAGCCCGATATTTTCAATGACCAGATCAAGCGCTTCTCGAATGATGCGGGGCTGTAGCACTCGAAAGTAATTGGAAATAAAGACGAATAGAATGCCCAGGGATAAATGCCAGCGATATTTGAAAAAATACTTATTAAGATAGCTCAGTTGCTTCACGGTATTGTCGCTTTGAAAGTGCTTCGCAATGATTTAAACAACCATCCAAGCGGGCGTTTAGTTTTTATTGCCTCAAAATTAATACAGATTTTCACCAATTTGCTTTTTTGTCTATCTTTGGAAAACCTAACCAACATCATTATGAGCCGAATTGTCACATTAGATGAATTTATCATCCGGCGGCAAAAAGATTTTCCTTTTGCATCGGGTGAACTGACGGGCTTGCTGCGCGACATTGGCGTGGCGGCTAAAATTGTAAACCGCGAGGTCAACAAAGCTGGGCTAATCAATATCCTCGGTGCAGCAGGTGGTGACAATGCTACCGGCGATGAAGTGCAAAAACTCGATTTGTACGCGAATGAAAAACTCATCGAATGCCTGAAAAACAATGGCGAATGCTGTGGCGTGGCTTCTGAGGAGTTTGAAGATTTTATCCCGATCCCACCCGTTATTGACAAGCCTTCCAAGTACGTTGTTGTTTTTGATCCTTTGGATGGCTCTTCCAATATTGATGTGAATGTCTCCGTTGGCACGATTTTTGGCATCTATAGGCGCTTGAGTGATCCTGGCAGCCCTTGCACCTTGCAGGACTTTCTGCAAAAAGGCGCTGATCTGGTCGCTGCGGGCTACGTCCTGTACGGCACTTCCACCTTGTTAGTTTATACCACCGGCAGAGGCGTGAACGGCTTTACCCTGGATCCTTCCATCGGCGAATTTTGTCTGTCCCATCGGGATATTCAAATCCCCAATCGCGGCAATTACTATTCTGTTAATCAAGGATATTACCTCAAATTTGATGTAGAAATGCGCCGCTACATTGATCACTGCTCCGATATGAACCTTCGCCTGCGCTACATCGGTTCCATGGTGAGTGATATTCACCGGATTCTGCTGCAAGGGGGCATTTTCTTGTATCCTCAAACACGCAAGTACCCCCAGGGCAAGCTCCGATTAGTGTACGAATGCAATCCTTTAGCCTTCATCGTAGAACAAGCAGGTGGCAAAGCAATGACCTGCCAACTGCAAAGAGTGCTCGACCTGGATGTAACCCATCTGCACCAAAGGGTGACCGTTGCCATGGGCTCACCGGAAATGGTGGATGAAATGAAAGCCTTTGTAGAAAAATATAGCGCCCTGCCTACTTTTAATTGAGATAAGCGCCCGCGACAAACGGACAAGCGTCTTACAGTTTGAAGCCAGAGGAAGCTTGTTGTGGGTATTGCGTTTGGGCGCTTCCTCTGGCAGTAGTTCTTTCAGTACCTTGATGACAGCAGTAACCCCCTACTGAGAGATGTGATTTTGAGGTTGGTTTGTAAGGTTTTGAGGTGTTGTATATAGCCAAATTATTTACAATCAAGTTTCAAGAAAGCTCAGCGCTTTCCTGAAACGCTTCAGCATTCAAATATAAGAAGTTTTTAAATTTTATAAAAATAGCGTAGAAACGATCTAATTGGATTTGGGAAAGCCCACATCGTCTCTCAGCACTTGTTCGAGCCTGTATATATTCCCATAGTTTTCAGAAATATACTCTTTAATGCCAACAGTATTTAGAAATTCTTCCTGTGTTTTGGCATCGCAACTTTTTATGAGAAAATGCATATCTTTTATAAATGTACGCCTGCTAATGATCTGCCCCACATTCAATATATCGAGAATTTGATTGGTGGATTTATTTTCTTCTTTAGCAAAAACGGACATCTCCATTACTTCATTTAGCGTCTTGTAGTTAGCAAGAATGGTATCGAGCAAAGCAGGATCGCTGATTTGTACAATAAGCGTTCCTGTTAATCTATTATCAGCGCTTACCGCAAACTGATTGGTGCGAAGCATCAAAATAGAGTCTCGTCGGATGTCCACTTTTTTATAAATAAGTCCTTGATTGGTTTCATGCAAAAGATAAATCATTTGTCCATCGGCAGTAAAAGCAGGATCAATGGCTAATTTAGTTTTATCAAGGAAATCATAATACAGCCCAAAAAAGCCCCATTCATTTAATATGTTCGGATAAAATTTAATAGAAAAAGTGGGGGCGGCGGTGGTCATCAAACGTACTTTGGGGAATAGCTCATTGCTGAGTGTGAGTAGAAATTCATTTCCGGAGGCTTTTCCCATCCTGGCAGAAAGGGTGTAAAAACCGCCTGGGCCTGAAAGTTTGACATAACTATCTGCATTTTTGAAGCGTATATTGCCTTTGGGTACAACTTTGTCCTTTTTTTTGAGCAGTTTATTCTGGTAATATACATCTCCTTTTAGCCCAGCGACGTAATAATTTTGAGCAGTAGTGTGATTTATTAGAAAGAATAAACCAGCGATGAATAGTATCGTTTTCATAAATATGTAAGTTTAAGGTGAAGGCACAGCTATGGGTTTTGTGAAAACAAAACGCCTCAAAATATACGAAACGAATTTTAGATAAATGAGCAATATCAGAATATTAATATGGATATTGAATAAGAAATAAGAGAGAATGGTACCTAAGGCCAGAAAAAAGGTTTCGTCAATGCTATCCACAATGATGCGCCCTACGGCAGATTTAATACTACTTTTCTGATCTGTTTTCCTATTTGCTATTTCATTAAATGCTCTGACGGACATCCACCAAAACAAGGCATACAAGAGCAGCAGCCATTTCCAGGGGATGAGGCTTTCGCCCTGCACCAAAGTCAGGTAGGCATTGTGCACAATGAGCGGCCCTGGCAAGTTGCCAAAAACGGTTTCGTGCTTGTCCTGATAATAATCGCCTATAAGGATGATCTTATTTTTTAGCATCGTTTTAATATCCGCTTCTTCCCAGAAGGTCCATTCATACAGCAGTGTACCCATGGCGCGCAGCGTGTAACCCAGGGTATCGCCTCTGGTACCGGTGTTGAGGTCATAAGGGCGAATTTTGAAGTCAATGATGGGTTTGTGAAGACTCCTGTGTCCATCTAAGCGAGGATATAAGCCTTTATTATTGTATTTTTTTCCTTCGGTGATTGCCCAAGCCATCAATGGAATTGAAGGGAGAGTATCTTTAAGGAAAAGCGGATACTTCATAAAATTGTTGTCGGGGCTCAAGTAATTGGCGATACCAGTTTGCATTTGCAAGACACTTGGCACGAGTTGATGTCGTTCATCCAAGCGTCGTGCACCCAGTATGGGAAAGGGAAAACTGTCAATAGCAGCTTGTAATAAGCTATCGTGTGGGCTGGCATTCTCAAAGCTAATATCCATGATGACAAGCGGGATCCCTCTACCGTACCTGGCAACTGCCTGCAAGAAGTCTGCGAGTTGGGCGCGGTCGGTAATGACGGCATGGTGGTAGCCGGTGGGTTCTTCGTAGAGGGGGTCGGGTATTTCCACGACGGCTTTACTACCAGATACATCTATATAAAGAACACTGTTGGGAGCGGGCTTTTTATCAATGCCAAGCAAGGATTTTTTTATGATGCTGGTCCATTTGATGAAAAAAGCCTCATCGCCGAAGGTGCGCGGTAAGCTCAGCCAGAACAAAGCCAGCAATAGCATACATCCGGCATTGAGGGTAGCAAATAACCAAGCTTTGTATCTTGCTTTTGGCATAAAGGCTTTGTTTGTACAGGGGCTTATGGCGACACCAAATTACATCTTTTTTTAAAACAAAGCACCCTACGGCATAAAGCTGTAGGGTGCTTTGGAGACTGTTGGATATGCCACACCTTTGAGGTGCGGCATATTTTAGCGAAGGATGGTCACATCGCCGCGAACGATGATCCCTTCGGAGATATTGAGTCGCAGGATGTAGTAATAAGTACCTTCGGGGAGTTTCTGCCCGTTCATATTGGTGCCCTGCCAGTCGTTGACGTACGGTTTCGCTTTGAAAACGATGTCCCCCCAGCGGTTGAAGATGATCAACTCGTTGTCGGGGTATTGGTCAGGGTTGAATTCTAATTCTTCAAACATCAACTGATCGTTCAAGCCATCTGCATTAGGTGTGATCCCGTTGTTGCGAGGTGGTGCTTCAAAATCGGGGTCATTGGGAATGGTGATTTGAACAAAAGCGCTATCGCAAAAAGTTGGGCAATTGACGCTACAAATTTCATAGGTAAATTCATCTTCGCCAAATACCCCTGGTTTTATGATGTAAGCTACCTTGCCGTCCTGAACGCCACTAACAGCACCGAGCAAAGGATTATTGGTAATTTTGACCATCCAGGCCCCTACATTTGCCAATTGGTCATTGCCGGCTACAAAAATAGAAGTACTGGTCTCGCCTTCTTTGAGCGAGATCGCGTCATCAGCAGCAGTCGGAGCAGATTCCACTTTGACCACAACCGTATCTGCACTATAATTCGTACAGCCGGTAGCAGAAAGCGTCCAAACAAAGCGGTTATCGCCCGCTTGTAAATTGGCAATATTGACAGTGCTTTGGGTTGGTGCGTCAATCGTAGCTGAAGAGGCGGTTGTCCAGCGCCCGGTAGTCCCTTGTGGCAAATTCGCGGTAAGCGCAGCCGTTGGTTCACAAACAGAGACATCCGCGCCGGCATTTGCCAATTCAAATTGAACATTCAGGGTAATGTTGACGGTAGTGGTATCAGCGCAACCTGTTTGGCTATCGCTTACGATCAGTTGATAAGACCCGGCGGCATTCGCGGTAGTTGTCAAAGTCGTAGGCGCTGCCACTGCACCCGTACCGCTGAGCACCGACCATTTGTAAGTGATATTAGGTCCTGAAGAGGAGCCTGTACCATCGAGTGCAGCAGTACCGCCGCATTCAATAGTCTGGTTATTTACAGCATTGGCAATTGGCACTTCTGGTTCGGCTACCTGGATGGTCGTAGTGCTTTCACAACCTGTGGCGGTCACTTTGACCACTAATTGATAAGAACCAGGTGTAACAGTAGCTCGCAGCGGATTGCCTGCGTCGGGTTGTACACTACCATTACCGTTAAGGGCAGTCCATTGAGCCGTAAATGCGCCATTTATCATTGATTCAGTGGCATCAAGCGTGGTAGAAGAATTGATACAAGTGACAGCAGCAGGGTCAGCAATAAGTAATTGCGGCACATCCGCGTTGACCTGAACGGTGATGGTATCTCTGGCATCACAGCCATTAACATTGCTTACCAGCCGCAGCTCATAGCGACCTCCCTGGGTGACATCCGCGATCAGTTGGTTGGTACCAATTTGGGCAGTGCCGCCGTCTAAGCCCGTCCAGGTAGCTACCACATCAGTAGAGGAAGCAGTTGCATCCAATGATACCGTTGTTTGCTGACAAGAAATAGTGTCCGGTTGAGCAATGGCAACCATCGGTGGTATTTTATCTTCTTCAACCCTGACGGTATCTGCCTTGGAGCAACCAGTGATAATGTCTGTCACTAATAATTGATAAAGTCCAACTTCGTTGACTTGCACTTCTATGGTATTGTTGGTTGGAGGCGTAAGTCCACCGTCAATTGCCGTCCACTCGTAGGTAATATTGTCGCCTTGTGCAGAACCCTGACCGCTCAAGGTAACCGAAGCAACTGCGCAAGTGATTTTGGTATCTTCACCAGCTAAAGCCGTTGGCAAAGTTTTATCTTCTTGAATAATCACCTCATTAGTGCCTTCGCAGCCATTGTCTGGGTTAGTTACTTTAATTTGGTAAGTGCCTGGTTTATCTACTTCAATGGTAAGTGTATTGGCACCAGAGAGGATATTGCCGCCATCAGTGGTAGTCCACGCGATGATATAGTTTGGATTAGCGGGTTCTACGGAAGCTGTAATGGAGACTGTTTCATTCAAACAAGTTATTTTTTCGGGCAAAGGTGGAACAATCGCTTGCGGGAGATCTCCGTCAATGGCAACCGAAACAGAATCAAGGGCAGTACAGCCGTTCAGTTGGTTGATTACCTTGAGGTAGTACACACCTGGATTGGAAACAGCAGTCTGAAGCGTATTAGCAATCATCTGACCGTTCAGCATCCATTCATAGGTAATTTCATCGCCAGCAGAAGATCCTGCACCATCCAATTGGGTGGTATTATTAGTACAAGTGAGTGTTTCAGCAGTCCCTGCTTCGGCAGTTGGTAGTTCTCTGTCCACACTAACCCTTACCGTATCAATAACGGTACAATTGGTAGCCGTGTCTTTCACCATGAGTTGGAAAAGCCCTTCAACAAAGACTTTGGGCGTAAGGCTTGTTTCAGTACCTGCTACGAATTGCCCCCCTTCTGTGGCAGTCCATTCAAAAATGAAGGTAGAAGAATTGCCCACCGTAGCATTCAAACTAACTGTATCCGCAATACAAGTAATCAACTGCGTTGTACCGGCATCTATCGTAGGGGCTTGTTCGTTGGGTAATACTGAAATAGTATCTGTTTTAACGCAACCATTACCGAGGTTGGTTACCCTCAGATAGTAAGTGCCAATAGTGTTAGTTTCAAAAGTGATACTATTAGCAAGCACTTCACCATTGCCATTCAACCATTCAAACGAAAGTGGTAGCGGCGGAGCATTCGGATCAGGATCAACAGAGCCTGTGCCATCCAAAACGACATTACTCCCTTCATCGCAACCCAACTCCTGATCAGCGCCCGCTACAGCATTGGGAAGGATTCTTTCATCCTTGACGATGACGGTATCTCTTGCGCTACAACCTGTATTAGAATTTAAAACCCGAAGGATATAAGTACCGGGTGCTGTCGCTGTAGGTGCAATAAGCGTCTCTGTACCTGGCGCAATAATTCCTCCATTCTGAGCAGTCCATTGATAAGTAATGGTATCTCCAATACTTGAGCCTTGCCCATCCAAGTTGACTGATGTAGTGCTACAAGTAAATTGCTTATCTGTACCTGCGGCAGCCGTGGGTGTTTCAACGGGTGTCACTTGCATCGTATCTCTAGCAACGCAGCCCGTCTCGGTATTCGTTACTTCAAAAATATAAATACCCGGTGCCAAAACGATGATAGATTTCCGCTTGGTATCGGCCGGCAAAGCACCGCCCAGTGTTGTCCAGTTGTAAGTAAAATTAGTACCATCTGAGCCTTGTCCACTCAGAGCAACTAAAGGCGGGCTACAGGAAAACGGTAGGTCCTCTCCCGCAAACGCCATTGGTAGATTTGCATTCAAGGGGATTTCAAAAGTATCTTTGAGAATGAGCGCAGGATTTGAATTATCAAAAATAGTGACCTCCACCATACCTGGCGCGAGGTTACGCGCTTTGGGTCCAAACTGTGGTGCTGTACTTCCTTCCCAAGTAATGCCCACCGGCGCAGCTCCCCCACTTACTACAATTTCGATTTCCCCGTCGTCTGTATCAGGGCAACTGGCTGCGGTAATCGTAACGCTTTCGATAATCAAGCGATCCTTGATACAAATTTCACCTGGATCGGAAACGATGCTTCCTTCGCCGATAGCCGTATTGACCATCGGGTCGGGTTCTCCGATTAAAATTTCATAGCAATCCTCTGGTGTACCGATTAGGTTAAAACAAAGTTCGAAAATGGTAGTACTATCAGGAAGGTTTACAGCTGTAGCATTGCTCCAGTTCACTTTGATAATTCCTACATTGGCAGAAGTCAAATCAAAACTTGACAGGGTCAAATTCGGCAAATTGCCTGGAATTTGGATAGTATCAAACGCCAACGAGGAGGGATCAAAACTAATGGTATGTTGATAAGACAGAATGTTGTCAAAGCTTGCCACTTTGAAAGGCACACAAGTAGATGTTTGCCGGTCGCCTTCTGTATTACCAATATCGAGGAAAAAGCCTTCTGGGAAAAGGATACAAACCTCTGTGGCATTGCTCACTACGCCGATGTTATTGCCATTCGAAGTGGTATTGATTGCTTCCGCTTCCAGCGGCAAGTCCACCACAGTAAGGTCGGTACAAGTTTGGGGTTCGCCGGTTGTTTTGAAGCAAAGACTAAAAATCACAGTACCGTCTGCCAGGGTATGCGCCTGAGAGGGTTCCCAATCAAAAGTCAAGCTTCCGCCTTCCACCCCCAGAAAGCCAAAATTGGCAAGACTTCCTTCCGGCAGGTTGACATTATTGTCTTTCACACCTACAAATTCCATTTGGCTGGGTTCCCACACCAAAGAGAATTGATAGCTGAGGATATCCTTAAAATTGGAGACACTCACATCCACGCAAACGGTGTCCCCCAGGGGCGCTTCGCCATTTGTGATATTCATCACTACGCCTTGTGGCTCTATGATGTCAACAGCGCAATTGGTAGGATTGATACCGATGCTGCTGCCATTGCTCAATCTAACAATCGGAGGATTGCCTTTAAACTGGATAGGGCTACCACCACCTACACCAATTACCTTGAAACACAATTCATAAAGGTTGCCCGATCCTCCGGGCAGGGATACTCCCGATAACTGTCCGGTGGACCAAGAAACCCCCAAAATACCATTGGATTCGTTATCTCTATTAAAATCATTGATATCAAAGCCATTGATTTGGGCGGTATTGATATTTTTAATGTCAATTAATTTCAATACATTTTCATTCCACTCCAGTAAGTAAGAAAATTCTTTCACATTGGTAAAGCCAGCGGTACTGATTTGCACACAAACCGTATCGTTGGGATTGACGGGATCCCCGCAATCCGCGAAAAGCTTCAAACCTGTTGGATTGCACTTTCCAATTTTCACCGCACCCGCCTTGGGTACTACTTTGATTTTGAAGTTGGGCACCTCGATATTCCCTACTTCGATAGGCGTAGGCGAGTCCGCAAAATTGATATTTGCGGTTGTTTCGCAATCTCCAATCACCCGATAGCAAACTTGAAAGATAACGGTACTATCTGCAACGGACACGCCAGGGTCGTCTGGATTAAAGAAAGACCAGGAAACGGTCAGTGTTCCATCTTCGATACTGGGTTCATCGGGTGTTCCAAAGCTACTTTCTGCAAGGTTGACCAAATTCTCCAGTACAATCACATCATCAAACTCCAGTTTTGTAGGATCCCAATTGATAGAAAACTGCATACTGGTGAGTTCATCAAATCCGACAACGCTATAATCCACACAGACCAAATCCCCTTCGTTTGCTTCTTCTTGCGAAGCAATAAGCATGACAGCCCGCACCCCAATGGATACGATACCATCCTCCGTCACCAAACCGATATTGCTGGGGCAGGCATTTACCCGCGTCACTCGAATTGGCACAGGGTTATTGGTTATCGTAATAGGAGAAGTAGCCCCATAAGCAGCCAGGGCTTTGAAACAGAGCCTAAAAACCACCGTACCATCGGGCTGGGTTACCCCCATTGCATTTGGCATGCAATCGGCAAAACGCCAGGAGAGGGTAAGAAATCCATTGGCGGCACCACTGGCATCAAAGTTACCTGCAGTCAAACCCGGCAGATTAAAGCCAGTGGGCGACTGGAATTCGATGACCGCGGGATCCCAGTTAATAGAAAAATCCATCGAAAGAATATCCGTAAAGTCCTTGACTTTTACATCCACACAGAAGGTTTGCCCCACATCGGGAGCAACGGATGGAAAGATAAACGATGGTTGTGCCCAGGCACTTAGCTGGAATGTCAGGCAGATCACCACCAGGGCTATAAGCTTTTTCATGTAATTTCGATATTTCTGATGTTTAAAACCTTTCATGGGACAATATGTGTCTTTGAGAAATGAGAGATTCTTATAATGATCTTTCGCTCGAAAAAAATAACGCTGTACCCTTGTTTAAATAGTGTAAATTTTTTTCGACATTTTGTAAAAAGGCTATTAACAGAGGAATTTCGGCAGCGAGTCAAATTGGTTATTTTTACTTTTCGGGTTTCGCAAATCTTAAAGATTTACAAAATCACATCCACTGTTTTTGACCTATTGCTGGAATTTCTACCTGTCAAAAGCAAAGGTAACACTCAACTCATGGGTACTACCAGCCGATGGGCCAAATGAGCTGAATGAATAATCAAATCCATACCCAATTTTAACGGTATTGTCAAAACTGCTACCCAGCAAAAAGCCCGTTTCCATGTGGAAAGTTTGAGCAGAGGATACTCCTGTGCCAATCCAAAGGCTTCCAGGCAATTGGTAGCGGAGGTTGAAGTCAATATTGACAGGCGCGTTGGGTGCGTATTTTATCCAAAGGGACGGCTCCAGGAAGCTATCGTTGTCGAAAAATTTGTACATCCCCAACAAGCCATAGAAGTGTTGTACCCGCTTGGTAAAAAATTCACCCGCCTCATTTTGGAAAGTAAGGTCAAGTCCAATCACTTGTGGCACGGACAAACCCGCGTACATGTAATTGCCATCCCCTACCGTTTGGTAATAGTACAAACCAATCCCCACATCGGGGAAAATTTTGTTCTGATTGACCGTACCGACCACGTCGCCCTCATCGCGCAGGAAAATTTCAGAAGCATCCACGCGATACTGCACCGCACCCAGGCTCAAAGCAATAGAGAACCCTCCGTACTCAGGATCGTCCGTCACGATACCGCCGATTCGCCCGTAAAAGCCAGTGAAACCCGTCGGTCCAGTTTGGTCATTAATCAAATGTGCACCTCCCATAAAAGAGACACCACTCAGTTCTTTATTGAGGTACGAAAACCTTACGGTCTGCGTAGTCGGGGCATTATCAAGCCCCACCCATTGTGCCCGATACGAAGCACCCAAGCTCAGATTCTGCCCAAAGGCAAGAAAATCAGGATCAACTGCTGCCGGATTGACAATAGTTGCGTTCTCTCGATATTGGGTAAAAAGGGAAAGCTGTTGAGCTTGCGTCTTTGCGGTAGCAAACAATAGGATCAGTATTACAGGAAGCAATCGGAAAATAGTCATGGGACTAAGTTTTTGAGATGGGCAAAGTTAGTAAAATTTATTTTTCAAATATAAATTTTTAATATTTTAACTAAATCCGATTGCAGGTCACGCGGGTAGCCTCTCTCTTTAGGTCGTCTTGCGCTCGGAAACAAAGTTCAAAATTAAAAAGATTGATTTCAATTCAAAGTACTATATGAATGCCTATTTTCAGAATTTATTATCAAACCGTTAAGGAAAAAACTTTTGAATAAAATCAATAAATTGTAATAAATTGATTTTAAATATAAAACACACATAAATCTTCCTATTGGATGAAAACATGTTCGTACAAAAAAAATTACCCGGCTGGCAAATGCCATACCGGGCAATCTGAAGAAAATGCTATTTCTATTTTATTTTTGGCGCATCGCTACCACAGGGTCCATTTTAGAAGCCTGCATAGCCGGTACCAAGCCCGATACCATCCCCACAATCACTGATACCACAATTCCCCAAAAGATATTGCCAATAGAAAGGTACAAATCAAAATCAATCGCTCCCGATAAAATCGTAACCACTACATAGACCAGCAGTAGCCCCATAAGCCCCCCGAAAACACATAAAATGATAGCTTCTATAAGAAATTCCAGCAGGATGACGTACCGCTTGGCTCCCAGCGCTTTTTTAATCCCAATAATATTGGTACGCTCCTTCACAGAAACAAACATAATATTGGATACACTGAACATGCCCACCACGATAGCAAAGCCACCGATGATAATCCCCAACAGATTGAGTACACCAAAAAAGCTATTGAGAAAACCAGCTATAATAGATAGCTCATTGAGTGAAAAATTATCCGTCTCTTTGGGCTTCAATCGGCGATGCGCACGTAAGGCACCTGTGAGTTCACCTTTCAAATCATCCATTGCCACGTTCGGAGCGGCTTTGACTGCCACAGCCGAGCTACCAAAGGGATGATCATCCTTCAGATTGGCCACCTTCCGGGCCAATTCGTATGAGATAATGATACAATCATCAAAGTTCATCACGTTTACCAAGCTCTCTCCCTCCTTTTTCAGCACCCCGATCACTTCCAGATTCCTACCGCTTACTTTTATTTCCTTGCCGATGGGGTCTATTGCACCAAATAATTTTTCAGCTACTTCATAGCCAAGAATGGCTTTATTTGCACCCAACTGATATTCCGCTAGTGAAAAGTAACGCCCGTCGCTATATTCAAAATTGAACAATTCTCCGAATTCATAGCTAATCGCCAAATAGAAAGTGCCCTCCACACTGTTCGATTTATACTTGGGGGTGCGCTCCCCGATACCCACCCAGTAGGAGGTGATCGCTGCCGACTCGACTTTTTTCTTTACAACTTGATAATCTGCGTAATTGATATTGGGGCGGCGCATGAATTTATAGAAGTTATCGCCGGGGTCTTCGCTCCAAGAAAATTTATTGATATAGATAACATCATTGCCCAGTTTTTCGATACTGCCGCGCACATTATCCTCCAGCGAATCTACTGCCGAAAGCACACCAATAATGCAGAAAATGCCGATAGAAACCCCCAACAACGACAGAAAACTTCGCAACTTATTAGCCCGAAGCTGCTGCAATGCCTGGGAAATGCTTTCCGCGATAATTTTTGTTAAAACAGTCATAGTGTATCTGTTTATTATTAATGCAATTTATAAGGAATCGAGCCTAATTTAAATATAGTCAAATTCATCACAATCTATTGATTATCAAACTTATAAAACTCTCGAATATTGACTATTAAAACTGCTCGACTACTTCGTACAATTATTCAGTGTCGAATCTACCACTTAAGATCCAGTCTAACCAAAGCATTCGATCAACTGCTTTATTTTTTCTGCCAAAATAGTATTTTATACCACAACATTCTGAGTGACTTTGTCGTATAATCCAGATTGGAGGAAAAAGCACTGATTTTCCACAGTATTTTGAGAGTCAGTTATTTCCTTCTAAATTCTTATCACTTTTTTAAAATTAAAGAGGAGAATTGTTATCTTTGCGCTCAATTTTTGAAAAAATAGGTAAATGAGGACGAAACTGTCACAATTTGGATTTGAATTGCCAAAAAAATTAATTGCTCAATACCCCTCCCAAAACCGCGATGAAGCGCGCATGATGGTATTGCATCGCAATACAGGCAAGATAGAACACAAGGTCTTTAAGGATATTATGGATTACTTTGGCGACGGAGATGTAATGGTTTTTAATAATACCAAAGTGTTTCCCGCCCGCCTCTACGGCAAAAAAGAAAAAACCGGCGCTAAAATTGAAGTTTTTTTACTTCGCGAATTAAATCGGGAAGCCCGGCTTTGGGATGTACTGGTAGATCCTGCCCGAAAAATAAGGGTCGGTAATAAATTGTATTTCAGTGATGACAATGATAACGACGTATTGGTAGCCGAGGTGGTAGATAACACAACTTCGCGTGGGCGTACCATTCGGTTTTTGTACGATGGCAGCGAGGAAGAGTTTCAAAAGGATTTAAACTTCCTGGGCAATACGCCCCTGCCCAAATACATCACCCGCCCTGCAGAAGAATCGGATCGGGATCGCTACCAAACGGTCTATGCCAAAGAAGTGGGCGCCGTGGCTGCTCCCACAGCAGGACTGCATTTCAGCAAAGAACTACTGAAAAGACTTGAAATAAAAGGATTGGAATTCGCCGAACTGACCCTTCACGTCGGTTTGGGTACTTTCCGTACGATTGATGTGGAAGACCTTTCCAAACATAAAATGGATGCAGAGTATTTTAGGATTCGGCAAGATGCGGTAGAAGTCGTTAATAAAGCCAAAGACCGCAAAAACCAAATCTGCGCGGTAGGTACTACTTCTATGAGAGCGATTGAATCGGCGGTATCGGCAGAAGGGTATTTAAAACCCGCCGAGGGATGGACGAATAAATTTATTTATCCGCCCTACGATTTTAGTATCGCCAATGCCATGATTACTAATTTTCATCTGCCTAAGTCCAGCTTGCTTATCATGGTTTGTGCTTTTGGTGGATATGACCTGGTGATGGAAGCCTACGAAACCGCGATCAAAGAAGAATATCGTTTTTTCAGCTATGGCGATTCCATGCTGATTATTTGATTTTTTTTGAAAAAACCGGATAATAAACTGGATCAACGAAGCGTATCTTTCAAGAAAAAGGTACGCTTTGTGCGTTTTTGGGAAACTATTTTTGCAAATAGCTAATACGCATGACCAGAAAAATATGGATGACCCTTTTGTTCAGTGGCTGCTGGAGTTCTTTTTTATTGGGCAATAGCGCTGAGGCATTTGTATGGATTCGGTTTTATTCCGAAGAACTCCAAATTACATTTGACTCGGGCATGATGCCAAAGACGCAGGCGAAGGTAGATGAACGGAGTTTAAAAAATTTTTACGACCTACTGCTGTCTTCCAATTATAAACCACTCTTGCAGGATTTGTTAGAAAAAAAAGATGAATTAGCACTCAACGATTGGCTTTTCTTTTTGCTAACTAAAAAAAGCGTTGGTCAAATCTTCAGCCAGCGTTCGGAAGTAGAAAAGGAACTGGTCTGCTGGTTTTTGCTATCCCAATCAGGTTTTGATACTCGATTAGCCTATAAAGAGAAGCAGGTATTTGTGTATGTTTTTTCAAAGGATGAAGTATTTGAAGTACCGCTCATTGACGAAAAAGGGAAAGTGTATGTCAATTTAACTGGCATTTATGTTTCTAACCGCCCAACATCCCTTTATTTGCTCGACTTTGCGCCGAATGCCAATGGAAAGCCTTTTTCATTTTATCTCAACCGATCGCCTGCCCTGCGTGCACAACCCGTGGAAAAGGAAATCGCTTTCACTTACCGAAAACAAAGCTATCTGTTTACGGTGCAATATGACCAAACCCTCGCTGATATTATGAAGGGCTACCCGCTTATTGATGAATTGCAGTACGTGCAGTTTGCGCTCTCCCCCACCCTGGCAGCGTCTTTGTTGCCACAACTAAAAGCAGCCACAAAAGGGAAAAATGAAATCGAAACACTGGAATTCTTAGCCGCCTTTACGCGGTCGGGGTTTCCATATCAAGAAGATAAAGCCTATTTCGGCAAGAGCAAGCCGATGGTGTCGGATGAGTTATTTCATTACAATTATTCCGATTGTGAGGATCGAGTAGCGCTTTATTATGGTTTGGTAAAAGAACTGCTCGACTTGCCCATGATTATCATCGCATACAATGACCATCTATCCCTGGGGGTTGCAACACATTCAGATATAAATGGCGATGCAATAGAATATAATCAAAAACGCTACTACATCTGCGACCCCACCGGGCCTGTCAATTCGGCAGTAATTGGTAGTTTCCCGACAGGCTACGAGGTGAAACCTTTTGAAATTATTGGCGCTTATAAATAATTCTTTATCAAAGATTTAGTCAATACACTTATTTTTGAACCTTGCTTGCAAAAACCTGGCTTAAATTTTGACAAAAAATTTATTCAATTACATGAAAGTTTGGTTAGTTCATCCATTTTTTTACTTTTGCCGAAAAAAATATGGAGTTTCTATCCTTTTTTGATAGAACCTTTTTCAGCTTCAAAACATAAGCAAATATATTATCAACTGTAAATCAATACAAATCCTGCGTTTATATGTACTGGACATTAGAACTCGCACATCATTTGGAAGACGCACCGTGGCCCGCTACCCGCGATGAGCTGATAGACTATGCTATTCGCTCTGGTGCACCGGTGGAAGTCATCGAAAACCTTCAACTTATGGAAGACGAAGGGGAAATATACGAGGGGATTGAGGACATTTGGCCCGATTATCCTCGCAAAGATGATTTTTTATTTAATGAAGACGAGTATTAAATCCTTCCGATACTCTTGATTTTTATCCTAAAAAGGCTTCATAACTACTGCATTTGTATGAAGCCTTTTTCCTTTTTGTTGGCAAAAAGACCATTCAGAACCGGAGAAGCCGTTTAACAATCCTTTCTTCGAGATGCCAGAAAAGAGATATGAAAAGACAAAGGTGCAAAAAGAAGGTACAAAATCTTGACGGACTACTTAATTTTGCCATTCTAATAAAATTTGGCTATTTTTAATTTTATAATCCCACATGGATGAAAAGTTTGATCGAAATAGTCAAAGTACTTACACGAAAAAAGATAGCCAAAATAGAAGTGCTGGATGAGCAAATCCTCAAAAACAAAAGCACAAAATTCAGCCAATTCTACGATGCCATTCTTACCAAAAAGGTAGAAACAGATCGGGCAGCCGCCCAGTATCTCTACAACTGTAGCCCGGATGCCTCCAAATACCGCCAGATCAAATCCAGGTTTCGCAAAAGATTGGTTAATACGCTTTTTTTTGTGGATGCCAGCGCGCCGGCTTCTCCTGAGCATGACAAAGCTTACTTTTCGTGCAATAAGGACTGGGCAGTGGTACAAATTCTCCTTGCCAACGAAGCACGCATAGCTGCTACCGCTATTGCCAAGCAAATTTTATCAAGCGCATTAAAATTTCACTTCTCAGATTATATCGTGCAATGCTCCAGGCTACTCTGCGAGCAAGCTGTGCTTGAAGGGGATGAAAAGGAGTTTGAAAAACATAATGCCTACATCGAAAAATACATCCCAATTTGGAAATTAGAGATAAAAGCACAAGAGATATACGCCAGGAGTACCTTAGAAAAAACGCCTGCAGGTATCAAAATCTGGTGCGACCAGCTACTTGTGTTATCAGAAAAACACGATCTTCCTGCCATTGTGCACTACACCAATCTCGCTTGGATTTATTACTACGAAACAAAATTGGATTACGCCTCCATGATGGAGGTCTGCCAAACTGCTCAGCAATTTGTCAATGCCAATTCGAATTTTTTTGGCAAAAAAGAACGCACCGCGCTCCACATGAAACAGATGTTGGGCTACTTGCACCTTCAGGATTTCAAGGAAGGCAAAAACCATGCAGAAAAATGCCGTAAAACAATCACCGAGGGTAGCCCCAACTGGTTACTTTTTATGGAATACTATTTTTTGCTCTGCATGCACACCAACAACACCTTGCACGCGCTGGCGGTGTTTAATCCAATCGTCAATTCTTCGGTTTTCAAAAAATTAGAGTACGAAGAGCAAGAAAAATGGCTCATTTTTGAAGCGTACCTGAATTATACCATGGAAAGCGATAATATCAACACCCACTTCGTGACTCGGCAACGCCGCAAGGCATTCAAAATGAGTGATTTTGTAAATCGTCCCGCTACCTACCCCAAAGCCCTGGCGGTGCTTCAAATGCACCGAATTTTGCTTCAAATCCTTTTTCTGCTCCAAAAACGAAACTATTATGGTTTGATAGAAAAAATAGACCAGATGAATAACCTTTCAAAACAGGAACTTAAAAAAAACATAAATGCACGCATGCACATTTTTATCCGCCTGATGCGGCAGTTAGGAAAAGCAGATTTTGATGTGAAAAAGTTGAAAATTACTGAAAAGATGGTCAAACGCCTCCGGGAAACGCCTTTCCCTTATCGCGGCGCTACAGCTGATCTGGAAGTTTTGCCTTACGAGGAGCTCTGGCAAAGGGTTTTAAAAGCCATTTCTTAGTCGTTCAAAATTTTAAAAATTCTCACACATCTATTTAAAGCTCGATTTCTTAACTTATCTTTGAATCGAGTATCATCGGTATCTTTGTGGAAAAAATCATTATCGCCATTGACGGTCCCTCCGCTTCGGGCAAGAGTACGCTGGCAAAAGACCTTGCGCAAAAACTGCACTACGCTTATGTGGATTCGGGAGCAATGTACAGAGCCGTAACCCTTTATTTTTTGCAACACCACATTCCGCTGGATGACGCTGAGGCAATCGAAAATGCCTTATTGGATATTGATATTCAATTCAAACGCGAAGACCGAGGCAACCGCACTATTTTGAATGGGCAGGATGTGGAAGATGCCATTCGACAAATGGAAGTATCGCGCTACGTGAGTCAGGTAGCAGCTATACCTGCTGTGCGTGCTGCTATGGTAAAGCTTCAGCAAGCCATGGGGCAGCGTAAAGCAATTGTGATGGATGGCAGAGACATTGGCACGGTGGTGTTTCCTCATGCTGAGCTAAAAATATTTGTCACGGCTGCCATAGCTGAACGTGCTCAACGCAGGTACAAAGAACTATCAAAAAAAGGGGTCTCCATCACGCTTGATCAAGTGCTTCAGAACTTAAACGAACGAGACCTGATTGACTCCACCCGAACGGTGGGCCCACTAAGAAAAGCGGAGGATGCCTTCGAAATTGACAACACAAACCTCGACCCCACCGCGCAACTGCAGTGCGCAATAACCTTGCTCGAAAAAAAATTATCCTTACAATCCCGATAGCATGAGGAAGCCCTGGTTATGGATTTGTTTGCTACTTTTTTCTTCGTGTACCAAATGGCGATTCCAGCAGTTTGAAAAGAAATTTCAGCTACAATACCAAGCGCTTTACCAACAAAAAACTGATTTTCAAATCATTACCCCCGAAATATTATCCGCCCGCCAACAGTTTATTGATACGCAAATCAAAGCTCTACAAACTTTTCCGCCAGCGAGGCTTTCTGCTACTCAAAACAAAGCTTGGCGAAGCTACGAACAAACACTGGATCAACTTTTCGCAGAATTGGAAAATTTGCAGCGCGATCCATCTTTGTATAATCCGGTTGGGCATTGGAAAACAGTACTGGCAAAGTCGAAGCCGCCATTGGATACCCGTTTGCGCCGTATCAGCCAGCAAATGCAGGATGCAAACGCTTATTTTTCAGCTGCAAAAGCGAATCTCCGTGCACCTATTGCCAGCCGAATCGAGCTTGCTATTCAAAAACAATTGTTGGCTATCAAATTTTTGAATACAGAACTACCCGATTCTATCGCTCTATCCAGCTTGAGCACAGATGATCGGGATACCCTGATGCTTCGTACATACGATACCAAAATCGCGGTGAAGGATTATCTGGCCTTTTGCCGCAGTCTTTTATTTGAACAGCATGACACCGCTTTTTACAGCAAACATGCTCCTGCTCCCCGTTAACAACAAACTTTTATCAGTGCTTAAATCAATGCGCCATCGGCAAGGCAATAAACGCTTCGGTATTAAAAACCTGCATGTTCTCAGCAAAAAAAGCATCGCAATACAAACAGATGTTCTGGTACTGCTCACCTAATTCCTTTGCTTTGGCTTCCGAGATGCCCAAATGTTCACCCATTTTGTATGGCTCACCATCGTTGAGTTTTTGAAAGACCTCCATTTTAGAAACCCGCTGCAATACCGTTGCCACTTTTTCTTTTCGGGCATCGCCCATAGGGTACAAAGTGCCAGGACAGCAGGGGTTGATCTTCCATAATTGAATGCTGATTTCCTGTGGGATATCGTCATAACCCCCCAGAAAATTGCGTGCACCCGATAGAATCCTGCAAAAGTTGTGTCCAGCATCTTTTTTCCAAATATTTTTTTCCATTGCGCGCCCGCGCGCCCAATTGCCACCCAGCCACATATCCTCTGTAGCACCCCAGAAACCCCAACTAAGCTGATGTTTGTGCAAATAATTATCTTTGTCGAGCAGAGGGTCTTTGTCATCGCCATTTACACCACGGGACTCGAATAACTCTGCCAATTCCATGAGCCGCGCACCGGCATTTTTATGATACCGATCAATGCTTGCAATGTCAAAGCGCGTAACACCTTTTTCGATCAGGGTGTCCAATATTTTTGGGGTAAGCAGATCGCCGTTGGTTTGGAGCATGATTTGCACCGTATCGCCGTATCGTTCTTTTAGTTTATCCAAGATTAGGTACAATTTTTTGCGTTCTGCCAGTGGCTCACCACCCGATAGGATCAATCGGTCTATCCGAGTAGGAAGATTATCAATAATCAAGAGGCAATCCTCTTCGTTGATCCGTTCCCCACGCGGCCCGGAGTTGTTGTAGCAATGATCGCATTCATCATTGCAAAGTTGTGTAAAAACCCAATACAGCGATTCGCAGTGGTTAAAATCTTTCATCCGTAAGTCCTTGAAATTTTGTTGATTAAAATGTATTACGCTAATGAGCTGATTTGTCAATGTGCCGACACCATTATAATTTTAATACAAAGTCATAAATACGCACTTGATTTTTCCATAACACTGTTAATCAATCTGTTGTAAACTGTTGACTACATATCGTTAGCTGCCTACTGGTATAAACAAGGGTCAATCAGCATTTTATTAGAAAAACTAAACCTTATGACAAAGTAGCACAAGTGCTCACAAGTAACGGTTATAGATTCTTCCAAAAATTAATTTCCTCCAGGACTCCCGTATTTTCATCAGCGACAAAAGACCTTTTGTCATTGTAAATATGCAGGTTGCCACTTTTCATAATGCCTATTCGATCGCCCATCAAAATCGCTTCTTTTAAATCGTGCGTCACAAAAATAGACGTAATGGGGTGCAGCGCAATCATCTTTTTGAGTAACACCTGCATCGCATGCCGGGTTTCGGTATCCAATGCCCCAAAAGGCTCATCGAGTAATAGAACCTTGGGACTAATGATCAAAGCCCTGCCAAAAGCCACGCGCTGCCGCTGTCCCCCCGAAAGTTGGTGTGGCATTTTTTGAGCCTGCTGACCGAGTTCAAGTTCCTCGAGCAGTTCCGGCACTTTCGTTTTAACAAAGGCAGCAGGGCATTTTCGCAGACGCAAGCCAAAGGCTACGTTTTCAAACACATTTAAATGTGGAAATAGCAGTGGCTCCTGATAAAGATATACGATGTTTCGCAGGTGGGCCGGCACCTCATTTATACATTTATTTTCAATTTTTATCACTCCCGCGTCGGCTTTTTCCAAACCGGCAATAATTTTGAGCAGCGTCGTTTTGCCACAGCCGGAGCGCCCAAGAATACTGAGCATTTGCCGCTCTTCCAGCCCAAAAGACAGGTCTTTGAGTACTTCCTCCTTTCCAAAATGCTTGCTAAATCGCTCTATTTCTAAATACATTTTGCTTGATTAAAACCAGTTAAACGCTTTAAAATAGCACTTTTTTAGCTAACAACGGTTTTAGTAAAAACTTAATAGGATTTTTATTTGAATTTTGATAATTTCTTAGAATAAAATACCCCAAAATTACCAATTATACCACCAAAAACCATTCTTTTTGCATCTATCTCTTTGATAAGGACAAATGCGAGGAGCCGCTTCCTGTTATGAAATGCTTTAGATGAACGAACTCGATCTCATAGAAGCTTGTAAAAAAGGCGACCGCAAGGCGCAACAAACCTTGTACAATCGCTATTCGCCTCTGTTGTTCGGGGTTTGCAAACGCTATGTAAAAAGAGTTGAAGATGCAGAAGATATATTGGTGGAAGCTTTTTTCAGAATCCTGACGAATATCCAGCATTTCAAAGGGGAAGGAAGTTTCGAGGGTTGGATGCGGCGCATCGTGGTGAATGAAGCGCTGATGTTTTTGCGCAAGCAGCATAATTTTAACATGACACTGGAAATCAGTAACATAGAAAGCGAAGAACCTACCACCGTAGTAGAAGAACTGGCTGCGCAAGACATTCTTCAGCTCCTGGATGGTTTGCCAACTGGCTATCGCACCATTTTTAACCTTTATGCGATTGAAGGCTACAAACACAGGGAAATTGCGGACTTGCTCGGTATCAGTATCAATACCTCGAAATCACAATTGATTTTAGCTAAAAAAAGACTACAGGAATCGCTGGAAGAGATAGAATATCCGGGGATTGCAGGCTTGAAAAGTGAAGATTGAAACAAAAAAAAATGCCATGAAAAAACAAAAAACAATAGCCACATTATTTAGGGAACAACAGTACAAGTTGAATCAGCGCCCCTCGCCTCGTACTTGGCGGCGGCTTGAAAAACGCCTTGATTTACACTACAAACGAGGAAGAAATAACCTGTACCGATACGTCTTGGTAGCAGCAGCAGTGGTTGCTATTGTAGCTGCCTTATCTTTGTTGTCCACTCTTTTTGATAATAAACCAACTGATTATCTGGTACTCAATGACAGAAAACCCAAATTGATAGAAGATTTGGTCTATTCTGATACAGACGCGAAAGTGTATCAGGTGGTAGAATTCACGCGCCAGTACCGCGACCGCCTTGCGAATCCCGTCAAGGAGGGAGCTCCTGGCAAAGATTTGACCCTCTCCGCCACGGCAAGGATGACTCCCCCCATTCCGAATGAGCGCTTTAATGTAAAACCCAACGCAACCCTACAGGATTTTAATTGGCTGCTTGGCAAATGGAAAAGCAAGGTGAACGGCTTGATATCCGTAGAGTATTGGTCAACAACTGGCAGCGCGCAGCAGTTTATTGGAAAAGGGGCACTCTTATCAGAAAAAGACACACTTTTTTCGGAGGAAATGACACTACAGCAGCAAAACGGCAAAATGATCTTTCGTACTGTTTTCGAAAAAGGGCAAGCACCTATTTCTTATACCCTTATCAGTTTTACGGATAGAAAAATGGTGTTTGAAAACCGCCGAGTCGTTTTTCCCCAGCAAGTTGTGATAGAATTGCAGTCAAAAAAAGCTTACACCCTTACTTTTCAAAACGACAGGCCTATAGATTTGACAAGCAGCCAGGTGGCGTTCCTCCGCCAGCGTAATACAATTGTAAATCAACAGATTGTGCGCTTTCTGGAAAAAGAATGATTCAGCAGCCTTGCTCGCTTATCTCAACAACACAAGGTCGCCTTTGATCATCTCCAACTTTCCATCTATTAGTTCTACCTCAGCAAAAAAGACAAAAACTGCGGCATCCATAGGTTTGCCATCTAAGTTGCCATCCCAGCCGAAGGTCGGGTCATTGGGTTGGAAAGGGCCTGCCATGTACACCCGATTGCCCCAACGGTCAAAAATCATAAAGGACTTCACTTCTTTTACATTAGCCCCTGCTTGTATCATAAAAATATCGTTATTACCATCTCCATCGGGCGAAAAAGCATTGGGTACAAAAACAGCTGCAATACGCCTCACAAAAACGGTGATAAAATCACTTGCTTTACAACCATTTGAATCTATCACCTCTACCGTGTAAGTTGCTGTGAAAGAAGGTTTTACATTCTGCGAAAATGCTGTTGAATTCAGAAAAGAGCCCTCTGGTGACCATCTGATGCTCGTGTAATTATTGGGGATGACGATCGGTATCAAAGTCAGGCTATCGCCCAAATTAATAGTAGTATCCCTCCCTAAATTAATGCGAATGCTTTCTGGTTCGGGTACCGTCACTGGTATTTCCAACTCACAACCATTCGTATCTTGTGCTCGAATAGTAAAATTGCCCGAAGTTAAATTTGAAAATGCGGTATTCGATACAAAAGCATTTCCGTTGAGTGCATACACAAAAGGCGCTGTGCCGCCTCGCACGGAGTCAATTCGGATCATGCCATTGCTCAGGTTGCAATCCGGTGGCGTTGTTGTAAAAAAAATAGCTTCAATATCTGCTTCTAATTCACTTACAGTCACATCGGCGCTATTGATACAGCCATTTTGAGCATCTCTCACCTGCAAGGTGTAAGTGCCCGATGCCGCTACGACTGCAATATTGGCATTTTGACCACTCACAATCACCCCATCCTGTGTTGTCCAAGTATAATTTCCGGACGAAGAAGCCGAAGCATCCAGGCGAGTGCTGGCATTGCTACAATCCAAAGCAGTAGGCGGTGCAATGAGCACCATTGGGGCAATGGTATCCAATTCAACACGAGTACTGATGGAATCGCGGCAGCCATTGCTCAAATTCGTCACTAACAGCAGATATGTTCCAGGCGCATTTACCTGCAGGGTCAGCGTTGTATCTGCTAAAGTAGCGCCATTGGAATCTTTCCAACTAACTGCAGTACTTGCCCCAGCGGCAAAGGCACTTCCTTGAATGGTAGCCGCTGTTTTGGTACACGTCAAATTTTCGGCAGAAAGAATAGCGAGGTCTGGTCCTTTCACATCTTTGCCAATTTGAAGCATAAGGCTATCCATACAACCATTCGATTGGTCGGTCACAATGAGTTGATACATCCCTTCCACATTGGTTTGCACAGCAGCCATAGCAGGATCGCCAGAAATTGCGCCTGAAATTGCCGTCCAGAAATAATCCAACGCCGCTCCTGTATTTGAAATAGAACTACTACCATCGAGGATAAGCGTAGTGGTATTGCAGGTGAGCAACAATGTCTCTGCGTTTTCAACCACAGCAGCAGGCGGAAATTCATTTCGCCCTACAGTAATGGAATCCATGGCGCTACAATTGTTGTCGTTATTGGTGATGGTCAGAATATAAGTCCCCTGGCTATTTATGATTGGATTTAAGGTATTTGCACCCGACACAACTGCTCCATCAGGCGTTGACCAGGAGATTGAAACCTCCGAAAGCGGATCTGAGGTATTACCCGCCAATTGAATTTCCTTTGTAGCACAAGTCAACAAGGTATCCGCCCCGGCAAAAGCCGTAGGAAAATCCTGGTCGGTTATCACGCTTACGGTATCGGAAATATTACAACCGTTGGTATTGTTGGTCAAAATAAGCTCATAAATATCCGGTTGAAAAACCGTCGGTATAAGTTCATCGCGATTTTGAATCGGGCTGCCATTTTGAGCACTCCACTGGTAGCTATAGTCGCCCGGTGGGTCAACGGTAGCGCTGAGCTGAACCCCGGCAGTAGCGCATCCCACGGAAGCTGTTTGCCCTGCATCCAACTGCGGCACAAAGCGATCCTCTCCTACTGAAAAAATAAGCTCATTACTACAGCCATTCAAAAGACTTACAATTTCAAAATAATAACGCCCTTCGGTTCGAATGGTATAAATTGGCAGGTTGCCACAATTGATCGGCATATTATTTTCTAATTGACACCACCGCACATTGTAATCTATCGGATTGGGCAGCTCAATCATCACTTCAAGGGTAGAATCTGCACAGGTGAGCGTCAGTCCTGAAAGATCATTTGGCAATGGCGGCGTTTCAATATCTATGCCAATGAGAACGCTATCTGAACTGGTGCAACCATTGATGATGTTGCGAACCGTAAGTGTATAAGTACCCGTCGCATTGACCACTGGATTCAAGGTAGCAGCACCTAAACCAATATTGCCATCCTGGCTCGTCCATAAATATTCAAAATCCAAGCCCGCAGAAGAGCCTGAGCCATCGAGGGTAAGCTCAGCTTGGGCGCAGGTGAGGGATTGCGGCAATCCAGCCTCTGCTATCGGAGCAACCGTATCCAACTCAACTACAACAGTATCCAAAGACAAACAGCCGGTTATTCTGTCCAGCACTTCCAGGAAAAAAGTATCCGCCACTGTAGCCACAGCCGTTCTGCCATCATCCGGTATTGCCACAGCCCCACTGGCGCTTGTCCAGCGGTATTCAAAATCAGGTCCACTTGGCGTGTTCGGTCCGCCGATTACCACCGATAATGCCTCACAAGTGATCAATTGGTCATCCCCCGCATCGGCAACAGCTGGAGCGCCTTTCGTCGGCACATCAAAATCAAGGCTGGTAGAAAGCCCAAAGGAATTGCGCACGGTGATGGTATAAGTACCGCCCGAATTGACGGTGGGAGTCAAAGTATTACTACCTGAAAGAATATTACCATCTGCTGTACTCCATTCGATGGTACAATTGGTACAAACATCACAAAAGCTTGCAGAAAGCGTCACCGTAGGATTCAAACAAGAAACCGTATCTGGTCGAATACCTTGCACGCAGATGTTGCAAACCTGGGCTGTCACTTGCACAAATTCACTGCGCGCACAGTTATTATCCAGATTGACGACCGTCAAAATATAAGTTCCTACTTGGTTCACTTGAATCGTGGGGATATCATTGTTACCGACAATACCGGGGCCCGTCCAGCTATAGCTATAATTGCCCGCCGCGGGTTCTACGATACCTTGCAAGTCAATCGTATCTCTATCGCAGGGTATTTCGGTGTTGCCAAAAGTGATGGTCGGCGTGCCATTTTCAAGCAGAACCGTTACTGAATCGAACGCGACACAACCATTGCTTTGGTCTCTGACTTCCAGGTTGTAAACACCGGGGATATTCGTTGTGACAACAGCAGCATTACTGACAAAATTGCCAGCACCGTCCGTCCAGCGATACGCGAAATTTACACCGGTGGAAGAATTGCTGCCGTCAAGTGTGGCAGTCGTTTGGGTGCAAGTGATCGTTTGGGGCATTCCAGCCTCGGCAATGGGCGCTATGGTATCAATTGCGATCAATACGCTGGCAGTATCTTTACAGTTATTAATCAGATCCGTCACGACCAAAGTATAAGTGCCCCCCCCATTAATGGTTGGAAAGGGAATATCATTGATGGTTACAAAATTACCGGTATCTGTTTGCCAAGTATGCAAAAAATTAGCCCCAACGCTGGTATTATTGCCGCCAATGGTCAATTCTTCAACTTCGCAGGTGAGCACAGCTGGTGAGCCTGCATCAGCAGTAGGCAAAGTCGTATTTCCCGTCACCGTGACGGTATCGCTATCCGAGCAAATAGCATTATTGACCGTAAGGATATAAAGCCCAGGGGCATCCACGCTAAGGCTTGAAGCTGTGCCTAAGATATTTCCAAATTGGTTTGCCCAACTAAATGTAATTGCTCCATTGGAAGCCGAAGCGCTGCCATCCAGCAAAACGACAGGATTATTGCAGTTAATGGGTGGAGCATCCGCAATGATAGCCGATATTTCGAGTACGACTAAGTTCAAATTGACGGTGCTGTCACAGCCTTCTGTGGAAGGAAGCGTCACTTGGTAGTTGCCACTTTGCGTAAAAATACTATCGCCCACGGCAAAGCTCTGTCCGGCACAAATCGTTGCCATTAGATCCGTTGTGATATTCTCCTGAACAGTCAGGTTTAAATTGACGATGCTGTCACAACCATTCGCAGCGGTCAAAGTATCAGTATATGTGCCCGTTGTTTTGTAAATGGAGTTTCCAATCATGATGGAGTCTCCCTGGCAGATTGTCTCAGTTAAGTCATTTATTACAACAGGCAGCACCGTTAGTGTCAGGTTCACCGTGCTATCGCAATCACCCACGCTGGTGAGCGGAATGACGTAAGTGCCTGAAGTGGAAAAACTGGAAGTGCCCACTTGAAAAGAGTCTCCCTGACAAATTACTTCGTTTAGAAAAACAGTATCAGGTGGTGAGTTGATGGTAATGCCTATACAATTATTAGTGATCCGACCACAGAAAATAGGCAAGTCACTATTTAAATTCCGCCGAAGACTATCCACGGTAAGCACGCCATCGGGTGGTGGAAACAGGCCTCGATCTGCCTTTTTGTAAGATAAGCCGCAAACCTCATAGCTCCCAGCGGGAAAATTCCTCAAATCGGACAGCGAATCGTATGCCAGCAAAATCCCATTTTCACTGACCAAGTAGGTATAAGCGTATTCGACTGTATCAGGCATAAGCCCCGGGTATTCAGGCGGAATGGACAGCAGCAAGCTACCATCTCCCTCACAGACATTCAGATCGGAGTAATTAGCTAAGCTGCCCGCATCTGCAAAACAACATAGAAATCCACGTCGGTCGCAGGGTATAATTCTAAAATTGACGATGGCGCCCGGATAAGTCGAAGGGTTGTTGCGCGTAGTGATGGTCCAGGTGCCATTGATGGGCCCGGTATTAAAATCTTCCAGGCAACCTGCGAAAGGATAATACGACCCCATGTACCTACCACCATTGACAAAATTGCGGGGCTGATTATTATCCCAACGCGCCACATAGCCACTGTCGGGTGTAGCCGTAGCAGCACAGGACACGAAGGCGATATCCCACCTTGCAAAAAAAGTAAAAGCCAAGCCGTCGGAGGAATTTGGCCCGATTAGTTGCACCATTTGCCCAGCAGGGGAAGTGACCCATAGCTCCAGGTTTTCAACGTAATTGTGTGCAAAATCAATTTCAATAGCGCAAATGCCCTGGTTGGGGTCCGACAGGTCGTTATTGACCACATCTAAGATTTCAAAAGTATAGGTATTGCTCTGGTTGGATGCTATTGCCAGTGTATCCGATAAGCCACAGTTCTGCGCTGCCAGCCAATAGGGCATGCCGATTGCTATCAGAATCAAAATACGCCACAGGATTAAAATTTGCCTCATAGTAAGCTCTGGATGATTATAATCGGTTCATGGTAAAATCTTACGTAGTTCGCCTTTTTCGATTGTTGTATTTTTCCATCGCGAACGCTTCTTTCGTAAACGCAATTTTCGATTGCTTTGATACCCCGGCACTCAAATTTAGCACAATTTGACGGCTTTATTGCTGAATAACAACCGGATGCGTCCAAATGCCTTGTGCGCTCTGTATGAGAAGTAGATAAATGCCAGGTGTTAAGTGTTGTATCTGAAGGGATTGGGATATGCTGCCCTGCCAAAAGGGAACATGCGCACGATACACCTCCTGCCCAAGGCTATTCACCAATCGGAGCAACACTTGCGCTTGAGGTTTTCCTTGCAATGATACGGCAAAGATGCCATTATTTGGATTGGGAAACAACAAAAATTCTTTTATCCAGTGGGGTTGATTTGCTTTTGTCAATAAAATTTGAGCAGCGAGCCGCTGTTCACTTGTACCGCATTCGTTCCTTGCAGATAGGGTTACTTCGTACAGCCCGAAGGTACTATAAATATGAACAGGATGTACTGCTGTGGAGCTTTCTCCATCGCCAAAGTACCAAGTGAAATCGGTTGCATGAGTTGATAAATTGCTAAAACGAATCGTATCTCCTGCAATGCTGAAAGTAAAATCAGCTATCGGCACGGTTTGCACTGCTATCAGTTCATTTTTTGTAAGGTTTTTTGTACCCCAGGCATTTCCGGCGCTTAGAGTCGCCCCAAAAACGCCCGCTTCCTGGTAAATCACCACAGGATTTTTATCCGTAGATTGAGCCGGTGTGCCTCCCAGAAATTGCCATTGAAATTGAACAGCATTTGCTGAAGATTGATTGTGGTACTGCACTTGAAATGGCGCGCAACCTGCCGTGTCTAACACGGTGAAATTGGCTTCAGGCGGCGTTACGACTATCAGATTTTGCAAAAAAGTGTCCGTGCCACATTCATTGCTCACCGCCAACTGTACCGGATAAGTGCCATCCGATTCAAAGGTATGAACAGGATTGCGTTCAATAGTGGCATTGCCATCTCCAAAGCTCCATTGTGAAGTTTGAAAATTGGTTGATTGATTTGTAAAAACAGCTGTTTTCTCTCCAATTTGATAAGAAACTTCAAAAGCCGCCTGTGGTACTGTTTTGACAGAAATCAGGTCTTTTTTGATCAATTGCCGGCTACCTGCCGCATTGCTCACCCGCAGCCCTACATCAAAGTTTCCTGGTTGTTGATAAACGACAATTGGATGCTGTTCAATGGAAGCAGCAGGGATGCCTCCTTCAAACGCCCAAATCCAATGCTCGGCATTTGCTGAAGATTGATTGGTGTACTGCACGGTCAATGGTAGGCAACCGATGGTATCTATTGCAATAAAGGCAGCTTCGGGCACCGTGACAATTTTTATCGTTTGCGAGCTGGTATCCGCGCCGCAGGTATTGGTAGCAATGAGAAGGACGGGATAAACACCATCCGCCAAAAAATCGTGAACAGGACTATTTTCACTACTTGTTTGTCCATTACCAAAATTCCAGAGACTGCTTTCCGTGTTTGCCGATTGATTTTGAAAGGCAACGCTGGTTTGCCCCAAAACAACAGCCGCGCTGAAAGCCGCCCGCGGTTGGCTCAACACTTTGATCAACATCGTGGCACTGTCTTTGCCAAAGGTATTCTCAACCCTGAGTGTGACGGTATAAAATCCAGGATTTTCAAACAAAATCGTCGGATTTTTATCATTGTAAATGCTACTGGTAGTGCCCTGTACCAGCCATTCCCAAGAGGTGAGGGCAGGAATTGTTTGATTAATAAAACGAACCATAAGTGGCGCGCAACCTGCTGTCTCCGAAGCTACGAACTGGGCCAGGGGCGCTGCTCCCTGCGTACAAGCCGAGAGGCAACTTCCCTCGCTGATGCTGTTGGTAATAAAAGTGTTAATCGCTGCAGTAGATTCATTCGACCAATTGGCATAGTCCCGAATAACGGGTGCCATGATAAAAGGAGCATCTGCCGTGTCATGTTTAGCAAATAAACTATGCCCAAGCTCATGGGCTTGTAGTGCTCGCATGATGCTTGCATTTTCGGAATATCGTCGCAGTACATTGTATCGAAGGTTTTTACAAACCCCTCCAATCCAGGCTAATCCACCACGATTGCCATCAAAAACACGCCCTGACCAAAGCGAAGCGATATCATAATTCACACCAAATCCGCCGGCATTGCCCCAATCCCGAAAACTACGCAACAAAGCATCTGAATTAGTAGAAGCCGTCCAGGGATCACAAGTTTCACAATCGGAAAAATAGAGCTTAACCGCTTGAAAACGAATTTCTTGTACGAATTCGTTCTCATAATTGCGCTGTACATTGTTCAAAACGCCCAGCACATAATTTTCAAGTCTTTCAACATCCCCCTCAAAAAGTTGTAGCATCAGATAATCTGCCGCAATCGCAATGTCAAGCGAATAGCATTGCTGAGCCGATTTTTCTATACCTTCAGCCTGCACCGGAACAGGCGAGTGCTCCAATAATGCAGCGGCACAGCGCCCAATGTCATTGGGATAAACAGCTTTGTTTTCATAAAACACATACCAATTTGCTGGAGCACTTGGATCAAAACCCCGCACTGGCTCCAAATACCAGGTTTTGCCCTGGCTTTCGAATAGTGCGTACAGAAAGTCTTCGGCCAGTGTGAGCCGACAAGCACCCTTCGTCTTTGGCAACATCCCTCTGTATGTCAACACGTCCCGATTTGGCAAGTGCTGCTGCCCTTTAGACTGCTGTACGATTACCTGATAGTCCTTTGCCCGAATGTCTTCGAGGGTCAATTCGATATGCGCTTCAAAAAAATCACCCAATTGTAAGTGAACAAGAGGTTGGGAAGCAGTAGTGCGTAACTGTTCGAGAAGCCAATTACTTTCTATTTCAAAAACTTGATAGGTAGCCAATTCTTTGGCAAGCGCCGGATAAGCGGATAACTCAATGGCTTTTCCTTCGACAGGAAGAAGCTGCCCGATGCACCATTCTGCGGATAAAATGACAGCTACAAGCAATACAAAAACGCGCTTCGTCATGGGAATTATGATTTGTAGCTAAAAATTGTAGAGCAATTTACAAAACTTTCTTAAAATGCGTTCTTAAAAAAGGATTGATAAAAACATTTCAAATTCGATTCTATCTTTACCAAAAAAAAATTGTAACCCGATGAAAAAAGCAATCTGCCTCAGTGTACTTTTTTTAGTGCTTTTTTGTAGTTTTTCACCAGAAGCGGCAGCACAGCGTGGCAGCCGTGATCGCAAACAAAATGACAACTTCAGCAGCCGGCTGTGGTATGGAGGAGGCTTGAACCTCGGTTTTGCTTCCAACAACTTTGAGAGTCTCTTTCAAATTGGGGTCTCTCCTATGGTTGGCTACAAAATTTTTGAAGAATTTTCGGTCGGTCCGCGGGCTGCCATTCAGTATTCTTACTACAAAGTGCGCTTCGGCAATGACACAGAATCGGCACAGCCTCTTTCCTGGGCATTGGGGGTGTTCAGCCGGTACAAAATTATTCGCAATATTTTTTTGCACGCCGAATATGAATTAGAAAACGAAGCTGTTTTTAGTACTTTTACCGGTGATCTTGAAGTACTGCGCCGCGAGCGCAACAACATTTTTCTGGGTGGTGGTTACAATAGCGGCTCTCCCTTTGGTTATGAAATTTTGCTCCTGTACAACCTCAATTTACCGGAAAATAACTCGCTTGATCTGCCTTTTGAATTGCGTTTTGGCTTTACTTACAATTTTTAATGCCCGATCAAATTAGTGAATGCGCTCTAATAAAAGAGCTTTTGTGAAAAGCTGCTCGGCAAAACAAGCGTCTTGCCGCTCCTACCCTACTTCGCGCTGGCATGGGTAAGCATAATAATGCCGATCCAATCCTCCGGCACCTCAAGCTTTGCCAGAAATAGAAAATTGAAACGCCCGATACAAGGCAAAACTTCGTGAAAATATTTTAAATCCAAAATGTCTAATCCGAAAATAGCGCGGTCTAATTTTAAATAAGCGCTTGACAAGAATAAGTAAAAAGATAATTTTAGATATAGATAAATTATTCTTTTTAAATTATTGATTTTCAAAATCATAAAATTTTAGGCTATTAACTTTTAAGCTGTCCAAGTACTTCATCCAAAATAAACTCTGTATTAAAATGAAAAAACTCAAAGTTCTACTCCCTTTCTTGCTGCTGCTCAACTCATTGCATGCGCAACTCCAAAAAGATTTCAAAATTTGGGATAATCGCCTCGCGTATGAGCCTAATCTGCCATACGACCCAGCGATTCCTGCGCCTGAAAAGATATTAGGTTATAAAGTAGGCGAACGTTTTACGGTGCATGCAGAAGTGACCAACTATTTTAAAGCATTGGATGCTGCATCTGATAAATTGATTCTGAACGAATATGGGCGAACGTATGAACATCGGCCGCTATTAAACTTAGTGATCACCTCCGAGGCAAATCATGCCCGCCTGGAAGAATTGCGTACCCGCCATTTAAAATTGACAGACCCCGCCACCCCGGCAGCCGAAGTAGAACAAATTATCAAAAACGATCCGGTCTTTCTGTCATACAGCTACAATATCCACGGCAATGAAGCTTCCTCTACCGAAGCAGCCATGCAGGTAGCCTACCGGTTGGCGGCAGCAACCGATGCAGAAACAAAAAATTTACTCGATAACATGGTCATTATCTTGTACATCTGTATCAATCCTGACGGGCGCGACCGCTACGTTTATTGGTACAATTCGGTACGACGTAATGTAACCGGCTATCAGCCCCGCGATATGGAACACTACGAGGAGTGGCCCAACGGGCGCTCGAACCACTATTGGTTTGATATCAACCGGGATTGGGTGTGGGGTATTCACCCCGAAGGACGGGAACTGACTAAAGAGTATCAAAAATGGATGCCGCAAGTACATACCGACTACCATGAGCAGGGCTACAGCAGCAATTATTTCACAATGCCTGGTACTACGCCGCGCAACAAACTCTTGCCCGATAGCTACGAAGCCTGGAGTGATACTTTTGGCAGAGCCAATATTCAGATTTTTGATAAATTTCAAATCAATTATTTTACACGGGATGCCTTTGACTTTTTTTATCCGGGCTACGGCTCCAGTTATCCAAGTGTGAATGGAGCTATCGGTATGCTTACGGAGCAGGGCGGTATCGGCGCTGGTATAGCAGTGGAAACCGACGATGGCACTGTGCTCACACTGCAACAACGCGTTTTTGATCATTTTTCAACCTCTATCGCTACCATCAAGGCAACTTTTAGAAACAAAGAAATGCTGCTGCGCTACAGCCGTAATGCCTGGAATCCTGCCAATAGCAAATCTCCAACTAAAGCCTATTTTCTGCCAGATGACAACAGCGGTTTTTTGTATGATGTCATCGCGATGCTGTTGCGCCACAATATAAAAGTGGAACGCACTACCGCAGAAATAAGCGTAGCCGATGCTAAAAATTTTAGAACCAATAAACCCGAGCGCAAAGTATTTCAAAAGGGGACATTCGTCGTTTCTACCAACCAGGCACATCACTTGTTGATTAATAGCGTCATGGAACGCAATATGGCAATTGAAGATTCTGTGATGTACGATATGGCAACTTGGTCGGCTTCACTCGCCTACAACCTCGATGCTTATTCTACTAATACAGCCCTGAAAATAGCAACAGAAGTGGTAAAAACTGCGCCGCAGGTAGTAGGCAAAATCAATAACCCCAATCCACAATACGCCTATGTGATCGAATGGAAACAGCGCAATGCCCCGCGTGCCCTTGCTCTGCTCTGGGACAAAGGCTATCGCGTGCGCGCAGCGTCTGAGCCTTTCAGCGACGGCAAACGGCAATACGGTGCCGGGAGTTTGATCGTCCTTCGCGGTCATAATTCAGAAAAAGAAGCTGTTATTCAGAAAGATATGCAGACAATTGCTCAACAAGTGAACGTAGAAATTGATGGGCACGATACAGGGAGAATGCTGGATGGCTATGATTTGGCTTCTTCGCGCAACCGGCCTGTCATGCAACCCAGAGTAGCCCTAATGGTGGAACAGCCTTTCAACTCCCTTACAGCCGGGCAGATTTATTTCCTGTTTGATCAGGAAGTGCAGCTACCGATTGAGCGAATCAAAGCTTCTATTTTGCAACAAACGGCGATTCCGAAATTTGGCGCTCGTTATGGTGGCGCTGACTTGAAGGACTACGATGTGCTCATTCTGCCAGGCGGCGGCAATGGCTTGAATCAATTGTTTGGAAAAGATCAGATCGAACAACTGAAAGCCTGGGTTCAGGGCGGTGGGGTGCTTATTGCCACAGAGGATGCGGCGCCATTTTTCACCAATGAGCGGTCTAAATTCACCAAAACCAAGCTACTCGAGGTAAAACGCGATTCCAGCGCCGCAGCTACGCTCCTCTCCTACGCCGACCGTACTGATTTCAATGGTAAAAAGCGGGTGCCGGGTACTGCCTTTAATGCGCTGATTGACAATACGCACCCTTTAGCATTTGGATTGAGTAAAGAATTATATACTTTAAAATTTGATAACCTGGCGTTTAAACCTGATCCTGATTTACAATCAGTGGGAGTTTATCACAAAGACAACCTTTTCGTGGCGGGCTATGCCAATGAGGAAAACCAGAAAAACATAGCTGGCAATACCTTCGCGGGGGTACTCCCCATGGGGCAAGGCAAAATTGTTTTTCTCTTGGATAATACGCAATATCGGATGTTCTGGCGCGGTCCCAGCCGCCTGATGGAAAATGCGGTGATGCTGCTAAGAGGCTTTTAGCCTTGCTTCAATCAAGCGTGACGGCAGCAAAAATCCGTCACGCTTGAATCATTAAATCATTATTCCTGTTTGCCGCTGATTTTAAATTTCATACCAAACCCAAGTTGGAAAAGGGTGTCATCAAAATCGCTATCTTGATTACTCAATTTGAAAAGCGCCAAGTCAATGCCGAACTTCACTTTCCTACCGGCCAAAAAACCAAAATTCGCGCCATAATAATTAAGCAAGCCCGATGACTCCTCAAAAGTAGTGCCCCATTGCCCGATGTATCGAGGTGCCACATACAAATCTATATTTTCAGATGGATGATAGGACGCATAGACAGGCACCTGAAAATTGAACAGACCGCCTGCACCACTTATAAAACCAAACATCCCCAAACCAAAGCCCGTTGACATAGCAAAGGGAGATTCCTGATCGCCAGCGATTTGCACTTTTACATCCGCCAGAATATTCAGAAAAGTATTCGCACGAATCCCAAAATCAACTTTATCGCTGATACCGTATCGCCCGCTGATTTCAATGTTGGGTACAAAAATGTTGAAATCCGTATCTGTTTCATCTTCAAGGGCTTCAAAGTCTGGTGTACGGGTGCCATTGATCGAAAAACTAATTTCCCCCGCTTCAGCCCCAAGGGTTCGCCCTGTCTGAAAGCCAGTTGTGGAAGCACAACTGTAAAAAAGAATCAAAGAAATTGCGCCAAGCAGGCATGTCAGATGTAATTGTTTTTTCATTTTATGTGTTTTTTAGTGAAATAAAATTTGAAGCAAATATAAAAATAAAATGCCGGAGTCAGGCGAACCCGATACCGGCATTTGTATCTCAATTGAATACGACTTACTGCTTCAACTGTTTTACTTTTTCGGGTACTTTTAGTGGAACGGCACCTTTTTTGAGTTCTTCGCCAATTTGTTGAGAAGCAGCGAAAGAGGTGACCATTTGCGTCAGCATATCACTGGCAGCGGTAGGGGCGTTCGGTAGCAGAATTAGATTGCTATTGGTATGAGCGCCCATTGATTGAAGGGTATCGTAGTGCTGCGTCACCACGATCAGCGCAGAAGCTTCCTGTGAATTGATCCCGACCCGATTCAAAACCTCCACGGATTCTTCCAAACCTCTGGCGATTTCGCGGCGTTGGTCAGCGATCCCCTGCCCCTGCAAGCGCTTGCTTTCCGCTTCCGCTTTTGCCTTTGCCACAATACGAATGCGCTCGGATTCCCCTTCGTATTCCGCAGCGATTTTTTCGCGTTCCGCAGCATTAATACGGTTCATCGCATTTTTCACAGCGTGGTCAGGATCAATATCTGTAACCAAAGCTTTCACAATATCGTAGCCATATTCATTCATTGCATCGGATAGCTCACGGCGGATCGCCAGTGCAATATCGTCTTTGCGCTCAAATACATCGTCAAGTTTCATTTTGGGAACCTCTGCCCGCACCGTATCAAAGACGTAAGCTGTGATCTGTTCAGTTGAATTTTGCAATCTGTAAAAAGCTTCAAAGATAGAATTGTCCAAAATTCTAAATTGTACAGACACCTTGAGTTTCACAAAAACATTATCCTTGGTTTTGGTTTCGACCAATACATCTAATTGCTGTATCTTGAGACTGACTCTGCCCGCAATGCGATCAATATAAGGAATTTTAAATTGCAAGCCCGGCAAACGAACGCTGTGAAAACGCCCTAAGCGCTCCACGATAACAGCCGTTTGTTGGCGAACGATAAATAAGCCCGACATCAGGGTGAGTATGCCCAATACGGCCAGAACAATTGTTAAAGTGCTCATAAATGGTGTTTTTGAGTTAGGAAAACTTCTACTTCCTCAAAATAACAAAAAAACGCTTTTTGTGTATATCTTTTTCGTTGAAAAAATTCAAAAAACAGAAATACGAAGTATTAAAGCGACTTAATTTCTGCGATCAATTTTGTCAACGAATCTTTGGCATCGCCGAAAAGCATCTTTGTTTTGGGGTGGAAAAATAAGGGATTTTCGATACCGGCATAGCCCGAACGCATACTGCGCTTGAGTACAATGACATGCTTGGCATCCCATACTTTGAGTACCGGCATACCATAAATAGGGCTTCCTGGATCATCTTCAGCAGCGGGATTAACAACATCATTGGCTCCCACAATCACCACTACATCTGTGCTTTGCAGGGCATTGTTAGAATCATCGAGGTCTAATAATTTAGGGTAAGGTACATCTGCCTCTGCAAGGAGCACGTTCATGTGCCCTGGCATGCGCCCTGCCACAGGGTGAATGGCATATTTTACATCTACGCCATTAGCGGAAAGCAAATCGTCAATTTCTTTACAAGCTTTTTGTGCTTGAGCTACTGCCAAACCATAGCCTGGTACAAAAACAACAGCTTGAGAATAGTATAATTGAATAGCAGCATCATTGAGGGTAATCTCCCTTACTGCCTGGTCGCCAGCCGCCTTTTGAGCGCTGCTAGCACCACCACCGAAGCCACCAATGAGTACATTTAGCAAGGAACGATTCATCGCACGGCACATGAGCAAGGTAAGAATAATCCCCGAAGCCCCTACCAAAATGCCGCCTACAATCATGATCCGGCTATCAGAAATAATCCCCGCAGCCATAGCAGAAATGCCCGAAAAAGAATTCAGCAGAGAAATAACCACTGGCATATCAGCCCCACCAATCGGTATTACAAAAGAGAGCCCATAAATCAAAGAAAGAACGACGAAAACAATAGCAAAAATCTGTGCATTAGCGGTTCCTGCAAAATAAACATAGCCTCCAAGCCCCAGTGTAATAGCCAGCAAGACTAGGTTGAAAGTAGAATGATTGGGTATTACAAATTTATTGTCCTTCAGCAAATCTTCCAACTTAGCATAAGCCAGCAAGCTCCCTGTGAAAGTCACGCCGCCAATAAACAAAGTAAAAAGCACATTCGCCACAGCTGCCTGGCTGGACACCCGCTCTCCGGTAAAATCCGTAATCAATTCTACAAGTGCTAATACCACTGCACAAGCACCTCCCAAACCATTAAAGAGAGACACCATCTGTGGCATCGCCGTCATTTTCACTTTGTAAGATACATAAATCCCGATCACCCCTCCAATAGCCATTGCTATGATGATCCAAGCATAATTATTGTAAGCATAAGTGTATTTGATGGGCATTACCATCACCGCCACAATAGCGACCCCCATCCCAACAGCGGCTATGATATTCCCACGGCGAGCCGTATCAGGCGAACTAAGCATGCGCAAGCCCCAGATAAAAGCCAGTGCACCAAATAAAAAAGCAAGGTTTATAATAAATTCGAAAATCATTTCGATGTATAATTTGCGATTTAAAAATTGATTTCAAATTCGATATACAGCAGCTTGCGCAAAGGTCAATTTTTCTTCTTTTTGAACATTTCAAGCATCCTGTTAGTCACTGCAAATCCTCCCGCCGCATTAATCATACCTAATATCACTCCCAGAAATCCCAAGGATAAGGAAACATAGTCATCCGGGCGAGTGATGCGCAACAAAATAATCGCGCCTATGATTACAACACCGCTCACTGCATTGGCTCCCGACATCAATGGCGTGTGTAAAATAGTCGGTACTTTAGAAATAACTTCAAAACCAAGTATAACGGTAAAAATCAACAGATAAAGAAGGATGATATTTTCATTAAAAAATTGAACAAAAGCCATAGTAAAGTAAGGTTTACATTTTTTAAATCTCAATTTATTAAGCCACCACAGGTTCAGCAGTAAAATAAGCCCCTCGGATGATTTCGTTATTCATATCCAAATCCAATTCGCCTTTTTTAATAAATATTTTTATAAAATTCAAAGCATTATTACTGAATAAAACACTGGCATCCTGTGGCATTAGTGCAGCCAAATTAGAATTACCCACTATAATAACCCCATTATGAATAATAACCTCGTTATCTTTTGTCAATTCGCAGTTACCACCTGTAGAGGCAGCCAGGTCCACTATAACAGAGCCGTGCTTCATCTTTTCTACGGTTTCTTTTGGGAGTAAAATAGGCGCTTTTCGACCGCGTACTTGCGCAGTGGTAATAATCACATCTGCCTTGGCGGCGCGGGCCTGCACTTCTGCGCGCTGGCGTTGCAGGAATTCTTCTGATTGCTCCACCGCGTAACCACCCGCTCCTTTATCATCCTTGGCACCAGTTACTTCTACAAATTTCGCACCCAAACTTTCCACTTCTTCTTTGGCAGCCTGGCGCGTATCAAAGGCTTCTACCATTGCACCCAATCTGCGCGCCGTAGCAATGGCTTGCAAACCAGCAACCCCTGCGCCAAGTACGAGTACCTTGGAAGGTGGAATGCTTCCAGCCGCCGTAATCATCATTGGAAAATAACGCGGCAACAGGCGCGCAGCTTCCAACACTGCTTTGTAACCCGCAACAGCAGCCATAGAGGACAATACATCCATTGATTGGGCGAGTGTAGTGCGCGGAATCATATCAAAGCTCAAGCCCCTGAGCTTCCAGCTTCTTAATTTTTCGGTGATGCTGGCATCCACATAAGGCTGAAAAAGGGCAATTACAACCGTTTCTGGCTTTAAGGACTTCAACTCTTCTTCCGGCAAGGGATGGATACTGAGTAGTATATCAGCCTGAGCGAGCAATGTTTTTCGATCAACGATTGTTGCGTGGGCTTCAAAGGCTGCATTATCGTACATAGCGCCGGCACCCGCATCTCGTTCGATTAAAATTTCCAAGCCCAGGTCTTTTAATTTTGGTAAAGTGGCCGGCACGAGGGCAACACGATTATCGTGAATTTCTTTTGGAACTCCCAATTTCATTAGGGTACTATTTTAGGAAGTCAAGATATAGAAAATTTTATATCCTAAAAGGGATAGGACATTTTTTTTGCAAAGAAATTCACCCCAACGACACAAAGAGAGTCCCCACTGTTGGTAGCAATTCCCTGCCCGCTCAAAAAGGATTTTTTTTCAGCACGCCAATGCAGCCCCCCAAAGACTTTAAAACTCGACCTCCACTTCCATGAGTTGTGCGGCGCGTTTTAGTTTCACTTTCGTCTTATCTCCAGCTTTGAATTTACTCAAGCCCTCCATATAACCATAAATATCTTTTACGGGGTATTCGCCTATTTGCAAGATAATATCGCCCTTTTGCAAGCCTGCTTTCGCTCCTGGCCGACCATCAATCACACCGTCAATCCGCATACCTTCGCCATTGTGCACATAATCGGGCATCACACCAAGTGTTACTTTGAATTCTGCCGCTCGTCGGTTCTGATTTTCATCTTTCGTTTTAGTAAATGGGAGCTTGCCTTTGGTATCCAAGCCTTCAATCAAAGCTATGATAAAATTGCTCACATCGAGCAGCCCCTCATAATTGACTTTTTCAGAATCATCACCTGGCTTGTGGTAGTCCGTGTGTTGCCCCGTAAAAAAGTGCAATACTGGCTTATCAGCAAAATAAAAGGAGGTATGATCAGAAGGTCCCACGCCGGATTCTGTTGTGACGATTTGAATACCGCCGATTTTGATTTTTTCTAAGGTCTCCTTCCAAAGTGGAGAAGTACCTACTCCATTGATGGAGAGTACTTTATCGGCATTCAAACGCCCTACCATATCCATATTTATCATGTAATTCACTGTTGCCAAATCAATGGTAGCATGTTCGACAAAAAACTTCGATCCCACCAAGCCCAGTTCTTCCCCAGAAAAGCCCATAAATAAATAATTGTTATTTTTTGCGCTGCCAGACATTTTCAAGTATTCGGCGATGTGAAGCAAAGCTGCGATTCCACTGGCATTATCATCTGCGCCATTGTGAACAGAATGATCATTAGCAGCAAGCGAACTGAAGCCCCCATGCCCCAGGTGATCATAGTGTGCGCCGATCACCACGGTTGTTTTTGCACCATTATCCAGATAGCCAAGCACATTTTTGCCTGTGCGATCTTCGCCGCCATTAATGGCGTGCGGATTCGTATTATGTTTAAAATCAAAACTTTGGTACCAGGTGTTATTGATACCTGCCGGTTTGAGCCCCATTTTAGCAAAACGAGCAGCGATGTATTGCGCTGCCAGTTTTTCACCTTCCGTACCGGTTTCACGCCCTTCCAGCATATCACTGGCCAGATACACCACGTCCACCCGCAGGTCTTGTAAAGCATCTGCCTTATTTTTTTGGGCCAACAAGGTCTCCGCAGCAAAAGCAAACAGGATAAAAAAGAGCAGTTTGTAGCGATTCATTGTCATTAAATTATGATGATTAGAATTCGTTAAAAAATAAAAATCATGTTGCTGAAATTAGCTCCGAAAGCACAAAATCCCTGAAATTTCAGTGAATTTTTTATGTTTTGAAGCCCTTTCGGCAAATGAAGCCCCATCTTTGAACCAAAAAAAATAGAAACACAAAGTTCGCATAGTCATATAGATTTCCCAACGATCGGGTCAAATTTTACAAAATTCCTACATTCGCATTCAATTTGTATTTTGGTGCCCGAAAAGGGTTGCGCGATGATGAATCGAAATGTTTTTAACAAGCCTATCCCGAAAACGCCTTTGAAGCATTTTTACATAGGGGCTATGCTATTGGGGTTTTCTGTATTTCTGATCCTGGCGATGTTCCAGCCTTTTGGCACTTATAGCTTTGGGCATTCTGGTAAGCTGGCGCTGCTGGCGGGTTATGGCATTGTTATTTCCTTCACGGCGATTATTGTTTTTTGGTTGCTACAGCTGGTTTTTAGGCGCTGGCTTGATTCCCAAGCTTGGAAATTTCACAAAGGGTTAATTATTCTATTATTTATTTTTATCACAATGTATTATGAGTACTTATTTTTATCATTTTACAACCATCGGAAGCCGCTTTTTTACAAATACAGCAGCCAGAACAAGTGGAAAGTTTGCCCAAATGTCTGCTTGTATGGAAGTGATATTGGCTTGGTAGTTGAGCAAAAAACGTCACTTCAATGGGTGTGAAAAATAAAGCCGATCCCCAAAACCTCTGATTTCAGCAATGACCTGCGGCGTTTTGTCTGACCAATCAATTTTTAGTACACCAAAATTTTTATCATTCACTTTTTGACCAATTCTAAACTTGTTGGGTTCATTATTGGCATTCGCGCCGGTGTAGGCATGCGTAAGTCCGCTGGCAGTGACATCATATAGCGGATAACTCAGTCCAGGCAATTCTATTTTGGAAATTTCCGCCGTGTGGCGATCCCCACTCAGGAGAATAGCCTTTGAGGGCTGGGTTTTGGCGATTAAATCAAGCAGGCGCTGCCGAGCTGCCGGAAAATTTGACCATTTCTCATAAGGATGTTCTTCAGAAATAACTTGTATGCCCGAGGCAATCAGGTGAATTTGCGCGTCGCTTTTGGTCAATTCTGCTTCCAACCACTTCCATTGCGCTTCGCCGAGTATATCTCCGTTTGGGTTAGGAAGATAACGCTGGGTATTATCACCTTCTCCTTTCTGGAGTTCATCGCGGAAGTAGCGCGCATCCAATAAGATTACCTTTATTTTTTTGCCTTTTTCGCCAAAAGTATAAGACTGATAGGCCCCTTCGCGTTTTCTCACGGCTGCATCGGCGGGCACATCGAGGAAGTCAAGCAGGAGCGCCTTGCTTTCTACTTTTTTAGGATAATTTTTGTCTCCGTCATTCACACCGTAATCATGATCATCCCAGATACCAATAACCGGACAGGCAGCCAGCAATTGCTGATACCATTCATTCTGTTTTTGTTGCTGATACATTTGTTGCATTTTTTGCATATCTTCTGTATCGGCATAGATATTATCCCCCAGCCAAATCCAGAGGTTGGGTTGTATTTTCACGATATCCTGCCAATAATCTTGCGGCAGGTTCTGGCGATTACAGGAGCCGAAAGCAATTGTTTGCAAAGCACTACCACTGGGCAAAGCTTGGCGCTCAAAAGTACCCACAGGCGCTTTTGTTTTGCAGGCAAAAAGGAAACAAATTAGGCAAATGCAGATAAGGCGAAACATAAAGGTATTTTTTGCCAAAATAAGAAAGCTGTTGTAAAGAGAAAGTTAAATCGAATAAAAGGCAAGGACAAAATCAGTGAAAGTGCGTTTTGCCTCTTCAAAAGCGAGATTGCATCACCCCGCCGCTCATTCAACGACGAAACGATAACCAACCCCTTTGATAGTAAGGATTTCAATAGATGGGTCAGCGCGCAGATATTCTCGAAGCTTGGTAATGTAAACGTCCAGGTTGCGAGAGTTGAAAATAGAGTCATCCCCCCAAATCTGATTCAAAATATCCCTCCGATTGATCACCAGATTGCGGTTTTCGGCAAGGATGGTGAGCAGTTCGGCTTCGCGGTGAGAAAGCTTGCGGACGAGCGCAGCTATTTTTAGTTCGTACCGGAGCGGAGAAAACTCATACTGTCCAATTTGAATCGCTTCTTTCTGAGCCATTTGTGTGGAGGTATTGCCATTGCCCGAAAGGTGAAGGAGGTTCCGTATTCTCACAATGAGTTCTTCCATGCTAAAAGGCTTGCGAATATAATCATTTCCACCCACTTGAAAGCCTTTGAGTACGTCTTCGGTTTGTGTTTTTGCCGTCAAAAAAATAATGGGAATGCCAGCATTGATGCGCCGGATTTCGGTAGCCACGGCATAACCATCCTTTTGGGGCAGCATAATGTCAAGCACACAAACATCCGGTAGAAATTGCTCGAATACAGACAAAACCCTTTGCCCATCCGCGACCATCTTCACTTCAAAATTGCGGCTCTCCAGGCTTTCTTTTACAATTCTGCCAAGAAAGGGTTCGTCTTCGAGGTACAAAACTTTTATCATTCAAGGCTTCATTTTAATTTGTGAGCAGAAGCATTTGCTTTGGCAAATATACCGTAAAACAGCTTCCCGCAGATGGCTCACTGGCGACTTCTATCCTGCCGCCGTGTTTGCGCACAACGCTTGCCACATAATTCAAACCCAATCCATGTCCTTTCACATTATGAATATCGCCGGTAGGCACTCTGAAGAACTTGTCAAAAATTCGATCCTTGTATTCCGGCGAAATGCCGATGCCCTTATCTGCCACAGCCAAGTGTAGTTGGTCATTTTGTTGCTCCAGCCAAATATTGATCTCCGGATTTTCCCTACTGTATTTCAACGCATTATCTATCAGATTGTAAAGCACACTGGTCAAATGCGTTTGATCGGCCTGAATTGTAAAATCTTCACCTCGGGTATCAAAATGAACCTGCGCTCCATATTTTTCAAATTGAAGCTTCATGGATGCCAAAATCTGATGAATCATTCCTTTCAGATCAAAAACCTCCAGCCGAAGTTCGGGCTCTTGTTGTTCAAAAATAGACATTTTCAGCACCTTATCCACCAAGATACCCAGCCGATCCAATTCATTTTTAGAAATATCCAAGTATTCTTTTGTTAGCTGAGGATTCTCAAGGGCATTAAAGCTGCTGAGAGCTTCGATGGCAACACTCACCGTGGCGATGGGCGTTTTCAACTCATGCGTGACATTGCTGATAAAATCATTTTTCAGTTGCGTCAGCCGCTGTTGTTGACGCAAACTGCGGTGCACCAGCCAGAATGCTATTGCTGTAATCCCCACCAAAAAAATAGAAAACAACACTTGGGGGATCATCTTCCTGAATAAGTAATTTTCATAATGGCTGAGCGTAGCGGCAAATACTTCCCGCGGTGGAAAGCCCGCAGGCACCGGCCCCACTACCAATTCTTTTGCACTAAAGGTATCCCCTTGATGCGGTATTTGCCACTTTTCAAGTTGGAAAGCAACAGGCAATGCGGCTGTTTTTAAGCTTTTGGCAAAAGCCTGCTGAACCGAACTGACAGACAGGGAATCTTCGCCCAGTTTGAGTACAAAATCTTGATTGCCATTCGGATGCCCCACATTCAGGATGACCTGGCGCAGCGCCTTACTCACATAAATCGTGCGAATACTATCGGCTTTTATGGCTGACAAAAACGCCCTTGCCCGATTGGGAAAATGCTCCAAGCTACTTCTCATCCGAATAGTGCCACCGTCATTACTTTTAGCACTTATCGTCAAGTTGATTTTACCATCCGTTTTTGGTAGGGAATCGCCAGTGGTCATCGGCATGCGCATGAAGGATGTGTCGTTTTGCAATAAAACCATAGACGCTTCTGTCCCTTGCAAATCCACATCTCGTTGAGGCATCGCTGAGTCAAATCGAAACGCCAAATTCTCGCAACTATCCTTGCTATAAATAAACTTACTTTGGATAATCGAATCCTGGAGGTTTGCAATAGCATCCCGAAAAAGATTATTGACCTCCTTTTGTAGCCAGGTACGCTGCTCTTGATAAACTTTCTGTAGCCAAAAAAACTGAAATACTACCAGCAGGGCAATACTGCTAATGATAAGTAGGAGTGAGATCGTATGTTTATTCAATTGCTTCATAAATGCCCTGTGCTCGCATCTTTTTAAGGATTTTAAAACCCTGCTTGACACCTTTTTATAATCGTATCACAGTCACAGCATATTGGCAACTCAGCACATTCGCTTATATTTTGCTTTACCGCTATAACGAAACCAGTCACAAATTTACATCCTTCTGTATCAATATGTTTTATCTTTTAACCTTAATTAACCTTAATTCAATGATGATTAACGCCATTTATGCAAAATGCCCAATAGTTTTGCTAAAAAAAATCAAACAATATGAAACAAGTTTTTGTGCTCCTTGCACTGGCAATCACCTACATGAGTATGGATCAACTCAAAGAAGGGGTTATCCTTTATGAACAAAAAATAAACATGCACCGCCGGGCAGTTAATGTAAACGGACAAGACATGCGGGCTATGATTCCCGAATTTCAGATCAATAAAACCCAGCTTGTGTTCAATTCGAACGAGTCTTTTTATAAAAATTACGAAGAAGAGGAAGAGGACGAAACCGAGATTTCTGGAGGTGGCGCAACGCTTCGTTTCCGTCGTCCGCAAAGTGAAATATATAAAAATTTCCAAATTGGGCAAAAAGTAGAATTGCGTGAATTTATGGGTAAAAAATATCTGATCAAAGGCGAAATGGCTCAAACCCCCTGGAAAGTAACGAGCGAAACCGCTGATGTCAGTGGTTATGCTTGTATAAAAGCCACTATGACGGACTCCCTGCGGGGGGAAGCGCGCAATATCGCGGCTTGGTTTACCCCAGATATTCCGGTGGCTGCCGGCCCCGACAATTTTGGCGCGCTGCCTGGCATGATTTTAAAAGTGGACATCAACGATGGCGAAGTGGTATATACGGCGCTAAAGATAGAGGGTCGCCCCTTGAAAAAAGGAGAACTAACTGCCCCAAGCAAGGGAAAAGAAATCACAGAAGAAGATTTCCGAAAAATGGTGGAGGAGCAGATGAAACAAATGGGCGGGCAAAGAATGATCATCCGAAATGAATAGCAAAAGCACAAACAAATAATTCTAAATATTTAATTGTCAGTCTATTACAACATTTTAATTAAAAAATAGAAGGCAGTTTAGTGCTACTTTTCTCGATCCTGACAATCATCGGAACAAGTCGTGCTTAACTTGCTAATTATTCAAGTAAAAAAAACTCGGTGCAAGTCTCGCGCTGCTTGCGCCTTTTTTATTTTCAGCCAAAGACTCCGATAGAATTTATCAATTTCTTCCCTTTGCATTCTACATTTCTCGCTTCAATTGCGCATCTTTGTAGCAGGACAAACACAGCCTAAAAGTCCATTGCTGAAGGTGAAAAAAACAATCTATGAAAAATTTCGTATTCGCTCTTACCGCCATCTTTTGCCTGAGTACCGCCCTTCATTCCCAAAATGCCTACTATGATTCCAAAAATCTTTATACGCTTGATTTGTACGAAATTGACACCCTCGATCTCTATAAAGACCTGCTGACGCTCCAGGCAGATAGAGACGACTGGCGCAACCTCAAAGCCTTTGTTGTCAATCCTTTTCAGTACATCGTGGAAGATAAGCCCAAGTTTGATGTACAAATCATCACTCGGTTACAAAATTTAAAATTACAATACCGGGTAGAAGTAGATCGGGGCGGGCGGGTGCGCTACGAACGCAAAAAAAGCAATGTGTATGACATTGCGGACAATGCGCCCCAGGGTCCTATTGAAGACATCGCTTCGAGTTTGGTTGAGGTTCTTTTTGGCAGTAGCCTGGGGGCTCAGCTCAACACCCAACTGGTAGATGCAACCTCTACCCTGCTGCTCAGCCGGGCTGAATCGGAACTGACACTCAGCTTTTTGTCGCGCCTCAAAAAAGAATTTGAAGAGCGCCCATTCCTGGTTTTTTACGAATCGGGCTGGAATCAAACCCAGGCAGATTCCTTCCGGCTCAAGGACATTTTCCCAAGCACTTATGCCCTCATTTCTGATTACGATCAGATTGTATCCATCAACATTGGTAAATCTCTGCAAAATGCTTTTGAAGAAGATTTAAAAGATTTTTATGGCAATGCCCAGCAGTTTTTGATACCGGAGCCCCTGAGGCAGCAAATCACCTACCACGTTTATGCCGTTATCCACAGCACCTTTTCCAGCTTGAGCAAAGGTTTACATCCCAATGTAATTATGACTTCTTTGGCGGAGCAATACGCCGTGCCGGAAAGCCTCATCCTGCGAAATGCGCTGGATACGTTCAAATGTGCCATCCAAGTGTTGCAGGCGGTATCGCTCAGCGTGCAGGATGTGTCGCCCAGCCGCGTATGGATTAGCCTGGATAATTTTAAGCAATTGACGAGCCGGGAGCAAGAATACTTTATTTGCCTGCTTTATTTACAAAATAAGTCCATTTTTCAAAAACTGGGCATCACCGCCAATCGGCTTCAAAATGGCGAGCGTTCTCCGGATTTTGTACAGCTGCGCCAATTGATTTACCAAAATATCGCTTTTCTGGATCAGTTGGAAAATAAAATTGCCGATTTGCGGCTGATCAACGCTACTCGAACGGATAAAACACCTGGCTCAGGCGCACAAACGCAGGCTGTTTTGGGCAACTCCGAACAAGACCGAGAACGCGCCTTTTACGAGTATGCTTTTATGTTTTCAAATGTGGTAGAGCAGATCAGCGCTTATGTTTGCTTGGCTCATCCCAAAAGTTTTATATGTAGCAATGAATTTAAAAAAGATTACCTGCCCGTGGGACGCGAGTTGCTCCAGATACCTTTGAGTGTAGAAAACAAAGAATACGCTACGGCTTTTTTGAAAACCTTGAAGGTAATTGAAACCCTGCATAAAAATAACCCTTTGTATGAGTCGCCAAAAGGATTGACAAAGTACCTGACCTTGGCGGCGGATGTGGTAGCGGCGGATTCTGCGGATCGCATTCGCGCCATCCTGAACGATGTGATCCTCCCTGTAGGCAGCTATCGCGTAAAGCGCTATTCTTCCAGCAGTGTGTTTATTTCGGCGCTAGCAGGTGGCAGCGGCGGTGCTGAATGGCTGGATTTTCCGGGTATTAATGACAAATGGGCGCTGCAAGTGGCCCCTTTTGTACCAATTGGGATTGATATAAGCTGGGGCTCCAGGAAATTGCTACGCAATAGCCCTTACGAAACGCGCGGTACTTCCAATGGTATTTTTATGTCTATTTTGGATATCGGAGCGATCATCAGCTATCGTTTTCAAATGGATAATAACGCAGATTTAAGTTCGTCCAATTTACCTACGATCAAGCTGGAACAGTTGCTTTCCCCCGGTTTGTTTTATACCCATGGCTTCCGCAACTCTCCCGTGGTGTGGGGACTGGGTGCGCAGCTCACGCCTCGCTTGCGCGACATCGTAGATGCCAAGGATATCACTGTTGATCGGGCAAATGCCTTCCGGTTTTCGGTCTTTGTCGCCATTGATTTGCCTTTATTCACCGTTTCTGCTAAAAATTCTGGCTTGCCAAAGTACACTAAATCAAACGCCCAAAGTCAAATTAAAAAAGCCGTTCTGCGGAGAGAGATTGACAGCCTGATGCAGCAAATGCTCCGTACACCCTCGGCGGAAGAACGCAGCCGAATCAAAAATGAAATTGATAAAAAAGAAAAAGAGCTTAAAAAAATCAAGTAGTAAAGACCTTTTGTACTCAAAATCCATTCGAAAGCCGTATTTTGTTTCGTTATGCTTGTAACGAAACTAATTTATTTGCATTAAGTTAGTTAGTTTCTCCCTGTAATTTTAAAATCGCATTTATTCTATTTCCCTATGAAAGGACTGTCATTGAATCCCTTGTTTTTAGTCACAATATTAGTATGCCTCAGTTATAATGGCTTTAGTCAAAAAGTTGATAAAGCAGCGCAAAAGCTGGAAAAGTTCAGAGAAGAAAACTGGCCTCCTCAACGCACTTACGCCAAAATGTCACTGGGATACGCCCTGCAGCAAAAATTCAAGCAGCACGCACAGTATTGTGGGTTTGACATCGGCGATAGCAGCCGCGATTATGTGCCCGCCGATATTGGAAAATTTATTGGCAAACGCACCATGCGTACCAAAGTAGAAACCGCCGACATTCGGGGGGGAGGCTTGATGTATTACATTTTCCATGAATCTGAAACAACCCAGCCCTTCAATTTAATCAAATATATCCCCTCTAATATCATTCAGCTACATGGGCTAAGCAATCAGTTTGTCATCAATCCCGATGAGAATTTTGACGCTTTTATTTTGACGAAAACCTGTGGTGGTTACCTCAAAGCTGCCCTCGATGCCGGTATCGAGCCGCCTTATGCTGCTTTCAAAATGGCATTAGACAAGGATAGCCGCCGAGAATCCTCTGTGCTGGCGCTTTCCGGCTCTTTTTTATCACCGCTCCAGTCCATTTTAGATGCCAATGACGATCTAACAACAGCTTTTTTGATGAAGCTTTGGAAATTTTATGCCGATCACCCTTCTTATGCTAATAAAGCCTATTTTTTAAGAGAATTTGAGGGGGTTTTGATTCGGCATGTGACCACTGCAGAAGAAAATAAAAAAATTGCATTAGAAGGCAGTTTGGATTTAAATGGACCACTGCCCGCGCACCTAAAAGCAGCTTTTGGCACGGGTGCAAATTCCACGACTTCCTTCTCGGGTAACGATTGGGAAACTATTTTATATGCTGATTTTGAGGATGTGAACGACAGGGTTCAGCTTTTTTCTAAGCTACCTTCACCAGAATTTATCCGGCGATATTTTGAAAATCTCCAGCCCATCTTTCAAAAGTCGAAGGCATTTCCGCTCATGACAGAAGGTGTTGACCATGAGCATTTTCTGATCGTGGAAGGAATCCCTGAAGATATGAGTACCCAATTCTGGATATTAGAGACCGTTAAGCCAGGTATATATGAAGGAACGCCTTCTTTTACAGCATCCTATTTCAAGGATGAAGCGCAGGGCACTTCCGGTTGCCGGTTCACAATCAAGGGTAAGCCAATGCGCACTCATTTTGAAGGATCAGAAGCAAGTAAACCAAGCCGGCTCAATTTATCTTATTCGATCAGAAGTAAGTACCCTGTAGGCGGCGAATATATTCGTTTTTATGTAAATGAAGAAATTCAGACGAGCAGCCACCCTGTAGCTGGCATCAGCAAGGGTGAATTTGATTTGAGCAAAAAAGAAGACCGAAAATTTGCTTTCCAATGGCAGTTTGAATTAGATATTGAAGATCAGCACAATCCCATTGATTTTGCCACAACCCCTTTCGTAGGAAACCTCACCGTGCGTAGCAGCAACAAAAACCTCCACGTAAAATTGGCAAAAATAGAAGCAGATGCCTTACGTAAAAAATTTTTTATCACAATTGAGACCTTAGAAACTTACCCGCTGGATAAAATTGACGATACGAACATGATTGCCTACAATTTATCTTTAGAAACGCATTTGAAAAGTAAATTTTCCGATAATATCTCCATTCGTCCGATAAAGGGAATCCTGTATTTTCCCAGCATTAAACCGGATATACCAATGGGGCCCAATCCAAACGATACTATACCCGACCCCGATAAAAATAATTGATTTTCAAAGTTTTAAGCCTATTAAAAATAATTTTTTCCTAGAGGCGCAAAAGTATGCCGCTCGACAAGTAGGTTTGCATTTCAAAAAAAGTTGAATGATGATCGCTCGCTTGTCTTCGCATCAATCAGGGGTTGTAGCAGTTATAATTGCGGCAGTGCTTTGGAGCACGGGCGGTTTGTTTATCAAATTACTGCCATTTGAGCCTTTTACAATTCTTTTCTACCGCTCTGTTTTTGCAGCGACGCTTTTCGGGCTTGTATTCAGAAAAGCCATTTTAAAAATCAATAGACTCACGCTCCTCATCAGTATTTGCTATGCGGCGCTGATGATCACCTTCGTTGTCTCTACCAAAATAACCACTGCCGCCAACGCGATTTTTTTGCAATACACCGCACCGATTTACGTCTTACTGCTGGAACCGCTGCTTTTCAAAATTCGATTGGAACGAATCAACGTCTGGACGATCCTCATTTGCTTTATCGGCATGCTCCTTTTTTTTCTGGGGGACCTGGAAGTCGGCAATATGAAAGGCAATTGGATCGCGCTGTTTTCGGGAGTGCTGCTGGCAGCGATGGTACTTGGGCAGCGTTTTAATACCCCCGAACGATACGAAACGGCTATTTTTTGGGGCAATATCATTACGATCATCGCCGGTTTTTCTTCTTTTTCTCAATCGGTGCTGCCTACTACCGAGCAATGGCTAATGCTCTCTTTTCTTGGTTTTATACAGATTGGCTGCGGGTATATGCTTTTTAACTATGGCTTGAAAAGAATTTTGGCCATAGAAGGTGCGCTCCTTGCCATGTTAGAACCTATTCTGAATCCGGTTTGGGTATTTTTGGGGTATGGAGAAAGACCTTCTGGGTGGGCATTGATCGGCGGAGCGATTATTATCCTAACACTATCCATTCGAACCGTGATCATTGAACGAAAAAAGCTTCGGCTTGTTAAAAATACCGACCATGCTATTTTTTTGGAAAAGTAAATAGTATTATAGAAAAATTGCTATTTTAGCTACGAACATCAATTGACATCCTGTATGAAAACGGTTTTACTCATAGAGGATAACACAGAGATCCGAGAAAACCTGTCGGAATTGCTCGAGCTATATTCCTACAAGGTATTGACTGCTGATAATGGGCTGCAAGGCTGGGAAATGGCGCAACAGCACCTTCCCAGTGCTATCATCTGCGATGTAAAAATGCCTCAGATGAGTGGTTTTGAGCTGCTTCAACTCCTTAAAACAAGAACAGATACGGCGTGTATCCCTTTTATTTTCATCTCTGCTTCTGCGCAAAAGCACGAAGTAATGAAGGGTGAAGACTCTGGTGCAATGGCCTATGTAACCAAGCCTTTCAAAATTGAGGAAATTCTCGAACTGCTTCAAAAGGCTTGTTGAAGAGGCTACTCGAAGGCATGAATCGTGCAATCCCAGGTAATTTTGGCTGTTTTTTCCAAAATCCGCGCCACCGAGCAATATTTATCCATCGAAAGCGCTACTGCTTTTTCTGCTTTTTTGGCATCCAAATCGCCGAATAATTCAAAATGGACATGCACATCGGTAAAAAGCGAAGGCACTTGGTCTGGGTCGCGTTCGCCCGTGAGCGTGACGCGAATATCCTCCAATGGTTGGCGTTGCTTATTCAAAAAATGGATCACATCTATCGAACTGCAAGCCCCCAGGCTCGAAAGCAATAGTTGCATGGGTCGCATCCCCTTGCCGCTGCCGCCAATACTCTCTGCGCCATCCGATTCTACAGTATTTCCATTTTCATTCGTTGCTTGCAAGTGGAATGCCTTATCTAAACGTTTGATTTCGATTTTCATTTTCACAGAATTTTATCGAAAAAACCGATAGGGGGCATTTTTGGTTGCAATGAAATTCCTGGCTATGGGTCAAAAGTGTAGGCGAGATTTCGTAAATCTTGAAGATTTGCGAAATCTGAAAAGCAAATCAACCGATTTGACCCACTACCAAATTTTTTAACAAAATTTTATGAGCTACAAAATAAAAAAATAAATTTTTGATTTTTAGAATTTTTATACAATTACAGTATTGAAAATAGAATTTTTAAATAAAAAAATATAAAAATTAGAATTTTATTTCGAAATACCATCTCCAAATACAACGCAGATTACCATTTCTCCAATGAAATATATGAATATATGAAGAATCCTTGTTTGTTTTTTTGACAAAGCACCAATACATTTGCAGTATCAATCCAATTCTTCTTTGAAAAGATTGATTTTATAGCGAAGGGTGGAGAGACAGGCTCTGTGAAACCCTGGCAACCTTGATTATTGAGCATTGAAAATTTATCATTGACCGAACTAAAAAGGCAAAAAATAAATAGTAAATACTCAATGGCAAACGGTGCCAAATCCTGCCAAATTTATTTTGGGCATATAAAATCACAGTAACATGAGCGGTTTCAATTTCAATTGCTGCCCCGATGCAGCCCTGTTCTCGAAAAATTCACTGCCTGCTGCCGAATCCGGCTTTATGATTTCCAACATTTGTTGTTGTTGCTGTTGTTGATCCAATTCGAAACTTGTCCGTTTTTGACAAATTTCCCATTGGATGCTTCACTCGAATTGAGTCTAATCTTTTTTATAATATAAAATAAAACCTATGTCTAATAAACTGAAATTTGAAACTTTACAATTGCACGCTGGGCAAGAAGAAGTAGAAGCTACCACGCGCTCGCGGGCGGTACCCATTTATCAAACGACTTCCTATACCTTCAAAGACTCTGAACACGGTGCTAATCTCTTCGCACTCAAGGAATTCGGCAATATTTACACCCGAATTATGAATCCTACGACCGATGTATTTGAAAAACGGGTAGCAGCGCTCGAAGGCGGTGTGGCAGCATTGGCGGTCGGTTCGGGGCAAGCTGCGCAGTTTATTGCGTTGAATAATATCCTCACCGTTGGCGATAATTTTGTCACGACTTCCTATCTCTACGGCGGCACATACAACCAATTCAAGGTGGCATTCAAGCGCCTGGGCATCGAGGCGCGATTTACGGAAGGCGAAGCGCCAGCAGATTATGAAAACCTCATTGACAAAAATACAAAAGCGATTTACCTGGAAACCATTGGCAATCCTCGTTTCAATATTCCTGATTTTGAGGCAATTGCAGATGTAGCGAAGAAATATGACCTTCCTTTAATCGTAGATAATACTTTTGGCGCGGCGGGTTATCTATTCCGTCCTTTGGAGCATGGGGCGCACGTAGTCGTGCAATCGGCGACGAAATGGATTGGCGGACATGGCACATCCATTGGCGGTGTGATCGTGGATGGTGGTAATTATAATTGGGGCAATGGCAAGTTCCCTCAATTTACGGAGCCTTCGGAGGGTTATCACGGCTTGGTTTTCTGGGATGTGTTTGGTACCAATGGCCCATTTGGCAATATCGCATTCATCATCCGTGCACGGGTGGAAGGCTTGCGTGATTTTGGTCCCGCACTAAGTCCGTTCAATTCATTCTTGCTGCTGCAAGGTCTGGAAACACTGTCTTTGCGGGTGCAACGCGCCGTTGACAATGCTTTAGAATTGGCGCAGTGGTTAGAATCACATCCGAAAGTAGAAAGTGTAAACTATCCTGGTTTGAAGAGTAGTCCGTACCATCAATTGGCGAAAAAATACCTGAAGCATGGCTTCGGCGCGGTGTTATCCTTCAACATCAAAGGTAGCAAGGAAAATGCGACTAAATTTGTGGATAGCCTGAAATTGGTGAGCCATTTGGCAAATGTCGGCGATGCAAAAACTTTGATTATTCAACCTTCGGCGACTACGCACCAGCAATTGAGCGACGCGGAGCAGTTGGCTTCGGGTGTAACGCCTACGCAGTTGCGGCTTTCGGCAGGTATCGAGCATATTGATGACATCAAAGCGGATTTGGAGCAGGCTTTCGCCAAAATTCCTGTTGTAGAACCAGAATTGGTATAGAAATGTGGTGATGTGGTGATATTGCGATCTAGTAAATCGCCACATCATAAAATCACTAAACATTTACTTTTGTGAAATATTATAAACATACAACTCCGTTCAAATTAGAAAGCGGCTCAGAATTACCTGAACTCCACATTGCTTATCACACTTACGGCAAACCCAGCCCGGAGGAAGATAATGTGATCTGGATTTGTCATGCGCTGACCGCCAATTCGGACGCTGCCGACTGGTGGAACGGACTCGTGGGCGAAGGAAAACTCTTCGATCCCAAGCAATACTTTATTGTTTGTGCTAATATTATAGGCTCTTGCTACGGCACTACCGGGCCAAACAGCGTCAATCCCAGTACTGGCAAGCCTTACGGCAAAGATTTTCCATTGGTTACGATTCGAGATATGGTCAATGCGCATCGCTTATTGCAACAGCATTTGGGCATTACCAAAATAAAACTCGGCATTGGTGGCTCGATGGGCGGGCAACAAATACAAGAATGGGCAATCGCTGATCCTGATTTATTCGAAGATATTGTGCTTTTGGCTACTAATGCGCAACATTCGCCGTGGGGAATCGCTTTCAACGAAGCACAACGAATGGCCATTCAAGCTGATCCCACGATTTATGAAGATATGCCCGAAGCAGGACAAAAAGGAATTGAGGCGGCACGCGCCATTGCGATGTTGTCGTATCGGCATTATCAAACCTATCAAAGAACACAGGCAGAGCCAACTCATGATAAAATCGACGATTTTCGGGCCAGTTCTTACCAACGGCATCAAGGATTGAAATTGTATCGGCGATTCAATGTATTATCTTATCTGGCGCTCAGCAAAGCGATGGATAGTCACAACGTGGGCCGCGGCAGAGGTAGCGTCGAAAGGGCATTGCAGTTAATAAAAGCTAAAGCGTTAGTTATTGGTATTCATACAGATATTTTGTTTCCAATCGAAGAACAGGAGCGAATCGCCATTAATATTCCAAATGCGCAATTGGAAATCATTGACAGTTATTACGGTCACGACGGTTTTTTGGTGGAAAGCCCTGCCATTGAAAAATTAGTACGGCCGTTGTTGAACGGACAGTGGCGAAATGGCGTTTTTAAAAAGAAATTGAATGGGCACATTGCCAAATTGAAAGTAGCATTGCCAGGAACGGAAACGTTTTAGTGGATTATCTATTATTGGTTGTCTGTTATTGGGTGACTGATAAATATTAAAACCAGCTAAATCCGGCATCTGGCATCTAATATCAAATATTTCAATAACCTATAAAACTATTAAATCATGTCACTTAGATTGGGAGACATTGCACCTAACTTTAAAGCACAAACCACTGATGGTGAGATAGATTTCTACGAATACCTTGGCAGTAGCTGGGGCGTATTGTATTCGCATCCAGCAGATTTTACGCCGGTTTGCACCACTGAATTGGGTCGTACCGCTGCCCTGAAAGCAGAATTCGACAAGCGCAACGTGAAAGTGATCGCGCTGAGTGTTGACCCCCTGCCTTCGCACAAGGAATGGGTGAAAGACATCGAAGAAACGCAGCACGTCACTTTGAACTTCCCGATCATCGCGGATGAAAATCGTCATATTGCAGAATTATATGATATGATTCATCCAAATGCTACCGAAAAAGTGACCGTGCGCACGGTGTTTGTAATTGATCCGGACAAAAAAGTTCGTTTGACCATGACATACCCGCCTTCTACCGGTCGAAATTTCCACGAAATCCTGCGTGTAATTGACTCTTTGCAGTTGACTTCGTACCACAGCGTAGCGACTCCCGTTGATTGGGAACATGGCGACGATGTGGTGGTGTTACCTTCGATTTCAGATGAAGTGGCTGCTGAGAAATTCCCGAAAGGGGTTACCAAAATCAAGCCTTACCTACGTACAACACCCCAACCGAATCTGTAAAATAGCTGATGCCTGAGTCGCTTTCATAAAAACAAGTGACTCAGGCTTCTTATTATTAAACAATCAATACTTCACTATATAAATATAAAAGTAGTGTCCTTACCTTATTTACTTAGGCGCTTTCCAGCTATCTTTCAGATTTACTGTCAAATTAAAAACAGGCTTTTCCGGCGTAGAATCTGAATCCACGCAAAAATAGCCTTTGCGAATAAACTGAAACTGTTCCTGCGGTTTTGCTTCTTTTAAACTTGGTTCCACGTAAGCTTTTTCAATAACTTTAAGCGAATCTTGATTAAAAAATTCTAAATAATCGCGGTCTTCGTGGTTGGTTGGTTCTGGATCGGTAAATAGGCGATCGTATAATCTTACTTCCGCTTCTAAAGCGTGCTGCGCTGAAACCCAATGGATTGTACCTTTTACCTTTAGCCCAGATGTGTCCGAACCACTCCGGCTTTCAGGTATATAAGTACAGTGTAATTCCGTGATATTTCCGCTATTATCCTTGATGGTTTCATTACATTGAATGATATAAGCCGCTTTCAAACGCACCATTCCACCTGGCGAGAGTCGAAAATAACCCTTCGGTGGATTTTCCATAAAGTCATCTTGCTCAATATATAACTCACTGGAGAACGGTATTCTACGTGCGCCAGCGCTTTGATCTTCTGGATTGTTTTCAATCTCCATTTCTTCCACCTGATCCTTCGGATAATTTGTAATAATAACTTTAATCGGATCAAGCACCGCCATTACACGCGGTGTAATTTTATTTAGTTCCTCTCTAATACAAAATTCTAAAAGCCCGATTTCGATCAAATTCTCGCGCTTGGCAATACCCGCCCTGCGACAAAACTCACGGATACCCGCAGCCGGATAACCTCTGCGCCGCATTCCAGCCACGGTTGGCATTCGAGGGTCATCCCAGCCATTTACATAATTTTCTTCTACTAATTTTAATAATTTCCGCTTGCTAGTAATCATATACTCCACATTCATCCGAGCGAACTCAATTTGTCGGGAAGGGAAAATTTCTAATTGTTCAATAAACCAATTATATAAAGGGCGGTGATTTTCAAATTCTAACGAACATAAAGAATGTGTAATGCCTTCGATCGAATCACTTTGTCCATGGGCAAAATCGTACATTGGATAAATACACCAATCATTGCCCGTACGATGGTGATGCTCATGCTTAATACGGTACATCACAGGGTCGCGCATATGCATATTGGGTGAAGCCATGTCAATCTTGGCACGTAAAACCCTTGATCCATCAGGGAATTCCCCATTTTTCATGCGCTCAAACAGGTCTAGATTCTCCTCTATGGAACGATTGCGATAAGGACTTTCCTTGCCAGGCACAGTTGGCGCACCTTTTTGCTCTGCAATTTCTTCCGAAGTAGAATCATCCACGTAGGCCAAACCTTTTTTAATTAACTTTATTGCAAAATCATATAATTGAGGGAAATAATCTGAGGCATACAGCACCTCTCCATCCCATTGATAACCAAGCCATTGAATATCCCTCTTTATATTTTCTACATAATCGGTTTTCTCCGTCGTAGGATTCGTGTCATCCATACGGAGGTTAGTTTTACCGCCATATTTTTTAGCAATATCAAAATTTAAAGTAATTGCTTTGGTATGACCAATATGCAGATAGCCGTTTGGCTCCGGCGGAAAGCGCGTATGTACTCGCCCGGCGTGCTTGCCATTCGCAATATCCTCCTCAATAAATTCTTCAATAAAGTTCAGGGATTCTTTAACTTCGCTCATGATTTCTTTAGTGACATTGTGATTTAGTAATGTTATAATCTATTAAATAAAGCATACTTGGTGCCTCGTAAATCGTACTTTTCTTTACATTCTTTCCGGCATTTCAATTCCCAATAAATCCATTCCAAAACGCAACGTATTCGCAATTGCTTGGCATAATTTTAATCTAAAGGCTACCGTCGCTTCACTTTCTGCTTTCAAAATCGAATAATCATGATAGAACTTGTGATACAATTTTGCAAGATTATAAGCATAATTTGCAATAATCGACGGATCATAATCCCGCGCTGCTTCCAAAACCAAATTCGGAAACTCGTACAACTGCGCAATCAAATCCTTTTCATCGGTTTCTAAATGATTGTATTCCAGAGACTTTCCGAGTTCCGAATTCCGAATTTCGAGCTCGTCGGCTTTCCTAATCACCGATCGAATCCGCACGTACGCATTCTGCACATAAGGCCCTGTCTGCCCCTGCAAATCCACGGATTCCTTGGGGTCAAAGATCATCCGCTTTTGAGGATGCACTTTGATAATAAAGAATTTGAGTGCCGCCAGACCAATTTTCCGCAGAATATCCTCTTGCTCTTCTTTGCTTATATCCGCCAGGGTATCGCGTTCCTTCGAGTTTTCGCGCGCTTCCTGGATTACTTCGGCGATCAGATCATCCGCATCTACCACTGTTCCTTCGCGCGATTTCATTTTGCCAGTCGGCAAATCCACCATGCCATAAGCCAAGTGATACAAGCCCGCTGCATAAGGTTCTCCGAGGCGTTTCAAAATTTCAAACAGCACCTGAAAGTGATAGTTTTGCTCATCCGCTACCACATACACCATCCGATCCACGCCAAAGTCCTGGTATCGCAACTGCGCCGTGCCCAAATCTTGTGTGATGTACACCGAAGTACCGTCGCTGCGAAGCAATATTTTATGATCGAGCTTGGCATCCGTCAAATCCACCCAAACCGAGCCGTCTTCTTTTTTATAAAAAATACCCTTTTCCAGACCACTTTGTATAATATCTTTACCAAGTAAATAAGTATCCGATTCGTAATAATATTTATCAAATGATACGCCGATTTTTTTATACGTTTCTTCAAAACCATGATACACCCAGCCATTCATTTTCTGCCAAAGCGCAATTGTAGCCTCATCTCCGGCTTCCCATTTCAAAAGCATTTCGCGTGCTTCTGACCCAAGTTGGCTGTATTCATTGAAATATTTATTTTTATATTCTTTATAAAATTCTTTTTCGTCTTGCTCTTTATTTTTACGCTGTTCAAAATATACTTTCGCTGTATCTGTTTGCTGCCAGGCTTTATATTCTTCTTGAAATTTTTGTTCAAATAGTACATAATAATCTCCCACAAAATGGTCGCTCTTGATGCCGGTTGATTCTGGCGTTGCGCCGCCACTAAATTTTTGCCAAGCCAGCATACTCTTGCAAATGGCGATCCCCCGATCATTGACGACTTGCACCCGAACGACTTCATAACCAGCCGCTTCCAGAATTTTTGAACAAGACCAACCCAGCAAATTGTTCCGAATATGCCCCAGATGCAAGGGTTTATTGGTATTGGGTGAAGAAAACTCCACCATTACTTTTTCGCCATTGGGCGAATGCTGACCGTGATTGGGATTATCATAAATTTGTTCCAGAAAGCTTGTCCAGAAGCCATCGCTTACCACTAAGTTCAAAAAGCCTTTAATTACATTGAAAGTCTTGATTTCTGGGACATTCGCCAGCAAATAATTACCCAACTCCGCCCCTATTTCTTCGGGCTTTTTCTTTGCAACTTTTGTAAATGGAAATGTAACAACCGTATAATCCCCTTCAAATTCTTTACGCGTGGCACTGACTTGCACTTGGCTGGCTGGCACAATTTCTCCATACAACTCCTGTACGGCTTTGATTACGCTTTCTTGAATAATGCTTGTAATATGTATTACTGTTGAAGTCATTGAATTTCTCAATTTGAAGCCGCAAAGTTACCTTTACATTTTGAATTTTACATGCTACCGTTTGCGGTTTTACGCCCTCGGAATCGCTTTTTTTAAGATAATCCGCCCCGGGATGCAGGGTCCAAACGCTGTAGCCCCCTCCCAGGCACCCTCCAGTCGCCAGGGTGTTTCTGTTTTGACCAAGTTAAGCACCGCCTGTTTAATGCACCATTCCATTCCATCTACTTTTTTGGAAGCCAGGATTTTAGTTTCTTTTATTTGCAAAATTTTACCGCCTATCAACGCTCCTTCCAATTGCATTTCGGCGTATACCTTATCAAAATAGACAAAAGAGCGCCCCGTTATTTTTGTCCCCTCCTGCGTCAAGTGCAATTCCATGCTGTACTCTGGGCGGTAGCCGCCTTCGTCTTGTGTGATAAGGCCTCGCCAGCAGCCACTCAGGTTGTTTTGGGCAGCGCCGGTAGTCAGGCACAGTATTCCTCCCAGAAAGAGTAGTATTTTTAGCATATTCGCTTTATTTAAACGCTACGATTTTAATTCATTTACAAAGAAACTAAAAATCGTTTTTCCATAGTTCCTTTCCTGAAGAAAACGCGGATTTTGGCGAAAAGCATGCGTAGGATCGTGTTCCAACACAAATAATCCTTCAGGTTTTAATAAGTTGTATTCAAAAATGAGGTTGGGGATGGCATCTATATTTGGCAAAGCATAGGGTGGTCCGGCGAAAATGTAGTCAAAAGTGTCGGCGCAACGCTCTATAAATTGAAACACATCTGCCTTTACTACCCGGAGCTCGGATTCTACGGCAAGCGTTTGCGCCATCTTTTTCACAAAAGCCACTGCAGGTGAAAATTTATCTACATAGGTGACATTGTGGCATCCCCTTGAGATAAATTCGTAGCTGTGGCTGCCCGTGCCCCCAAATAAATCAAGGACTTTGATGGCTTCAAAATCCAGGTGGTTGTTCAAAATATTAAACAAGCCCTCTTTCGCAAAGTCAGTTGTAGGGCGGGTAGGCCATTTATCAGCAGGCGGGGTAAAGCGTCTTCCTTTAAATTTTCCTCCAATAATTCTCATAAGTAAAGCAATGTGCTGATTTGCCAATCTGCCAATTCAATTGGCAATAAGAATCTATCCGTATTTTATTAAAAAAAATCAGAACAAGTGCTGATGATACAACGATCAGTTGTAAAGAAGTGTTCCAAAAAGATTGAAGAAAAGATGCGGCGCTGGCGAATGCCATCTTTCGCTCAGTCCGATGGCTTCCGGTGGCGCAACAAATTGTATATTGCGAATGTATCGAAACAAAAGGCGATATATCTCCGAATCCTCTACCAACTTGCCTGCGATAAAAACCGGCACTTCATTTGCGTCAAGCGTAAACTGGTCAAATACCAATAAAAGAAAGTAAACAAAATCCTTCGCCGATTGCCATTCAAATGAATTCATAAAAATCAAATCCTTCCGATCCATCAAAACGACCGTCAGTACACCGGTATCTACCTGAAGGAAAATACGATAGCCCTCCGCTTTGCTTTTTTGATACAAACCCGATAAAAAGGTACTGCCCGCATGGTAAATTCTGCTATTGGGCAAAAATTTAGTCATTGTATCAAACAAATTGGCATCTATGCCATAAACATTTTTTGCAGCGAAAGGCTTTAATTCATCTACTTTTATGACAAGCTGGTCGCTCAGTCGAACTAAGGGTTGCAGGTAAGATTTTTTCTCCAAAGGGTTGTAAAGCCTATCGGGTATGAGTGTATAACTTTTAGCGGCGATACTGATGCGAACATTTTGGTATTGCCGCCTGATATATTCGTCTTGTAGTAGAACGGCAGCGATTTCATCGGCTAATGTAACTGCGGCAGTGTTCAATTCATAGTGCCGTAGCAGATTAATTTGCTTGTTAGGATCGGATATGATGTAAGCCAAACTGTCCATCCCGATGAGGATGGACAGTTCACACGGAGCATTTATCTTGTTGGATAAATTATCTTCTGCTATTTCAAGATTTATCTTCCTTCCCAATTTCCTGCTAAATTAGGTTTTGTCAGGTCTCCAAATTTGATAACACTATTTGGGTCATAGGATCGGTCGTATTTTGAATAGCGCTTAGAGCCATATTGCCCCATAAAAGACTTACGCGGCGTACCCACTTCTACCACATTCACTAAAGTACTTTGATAGGTAAGGGTATCGGCAGCAATATCGAATCGAGCACCTTGCCCATAAGGAATGAAAGCTAAAGAATCCAATACGATACCGAGCGCTCTGATGGAATCTATCGCTGGTTTGAAGACTGTGTCATAGGTGATTTGCCCTGTGAAATTAGGGTCATCTGGGTCACCAAAAACCTGAACGATCGCAAATTTGCCATTTTTCAATACATTTGTCAAAGAATCAAAGGTTGGTGCAAAGCCACCGGTAATATCCCGGAAAGCTTCTTGTGCTTTGCGAATTTCCATCAATTTGGCGATGACAGCTCTTTCTCTTTTTGTTCTTTCTGCTTTGAAAGCAATGGGCTCTCTGATGCTTTGAACCAGCACCCAGATCAATCCAATTATTAATACAGCGAGCACTAAGTTGATTACGAGTCTCATTTTTCGGTTTTGTTTTGGCGCAATTATAAGATTTTTTATTTAAAACCTGTTAGTTATCTAAATGGTATTTTAGGACATGTTGAAGAATAGGTCTTTCATATTTTGCCAGCGTACTGCACTTGAACCCCTTTCAAGATGCAAAAAATAAAAAAAATGGTGGGTAGCCATCTTTTTAACCACCAATTTTGCAATCTCCGTTAAAAACGGCACCTTCGTCCACGATCAAATATTTCGCGGAAATATTGCCTTGTACGTTGGCCGTATTTTGAAGATGGAGGGTATCTGCCACCACAATATCGCCTTTTACCCTACCCATGATCACAGCTTCGTTGGCAAAAATTTTGCCTTCCAGGGAGCTCGTTTCCCCCATCACCAGTTTTTTGTCGCAACGCACCTCTCCTACGAGTCCACCATCCATACGAACATTCTCAGGCGACTGAAAATTGCCTTCGATTTTAGTACCTTTTGCTACCACGCAATTGGTGGAAGAGGCAGGTGCAACATCCTTGAGGTTCGGAGTTTTGTTTACATTTGTGTCCGTTTTCGCTATCGCTTTTACGTCTGCCATAGGATTTTTACAATTTTTGTTTCACAATAGAGGCTACAAAAAATTTGAAATAAGAGGCATGAAATTTGAAATTCATTTCTTGCAAAACGTTTCAAATTTGCGTTTTTAACCTCCTGTTTTCAAAAGTTGATATGATGCGATAAATTTAGGATAATTTTATTGGTTTGTGCAATATGAATGTTACTATTTTAGCAATAGAATCTTCTTGTGATGATACTGCCGCTGCTGTTGTGCAAGATGGCAAGGTGCTGAGCAACGTCGTTGCGAGCCAGGAGGTGCACCGACAGTATGGCGGGGTTGTGCCGGAGGTTGCCTCGCGTGCGCATCAGGTGCATATTGTGCCGGTAGTGGATGTAGCATTGCAACAGGCTGGTATTGCAAAAAATGAGCTCCGCGCCATCGCTTTCACCCGCGGTCCGGGGCTTGTGGGTTCTCTTTTGGTTGGGGTGTCCTTTTCCAAAGGGCTGGCGCTGAGCCTGAATCTTCCGATGATCGAGGTCAATCACATGCAGGCACACGTACTCGCGCATTTTGCCGAAGACCCCAAGCCCAGTTTTCCATTTCTTTGCCTGACGGTATCCGGCGGGCACACGCAGATCGTGCTGGTGCGGGATTATCTCGATATGGAAATACTCGGACAAACCATTGATGATGCCGCTGGAGAAGCTTTTGACAAAACAGGTAAACTGCTGGGTTTGGATTATCCAGCCGGTCCTTTGATTGACCGCCTGGCGCAGCAGGGCAGTCCGAGGTTTGATTTTCCGGAGCCTCAAATTCCAGGGTTGGACTTTAGCTTTAGCGGTTTGAAAACCTCCATCCTCTATTTTTTGAAAAAAGAAATGCAGCAAAATCCTCATTTTATTGAAGCGTACTTGCCCGATATTTGTGCCTCTGTGCAGAGCCGGATCGTCAGCATTCTGATTAAAAAATTGAAAAAAGCAGTACAGAAAACGGGCATCCGGGAAATTGCCATCGCAGGGGGCGTATCTGCCAATACAGGACTTCGCCAAGCCCTGGAGGCTACCGGTGAAAAATTGAATTGGCGCACTTATATCCCAAAGTTTGAATATTGCACCGATAATGCCGCAATGATTGCCATCACTGCTTACTACAAATATTTAAAAGGCGAATTTACAGGGCAGGATGCCACACCTTTAGCCCGTTGGAATCTTTAAAGTTCGCTGATAATTTTGAGCGTTTGCTCCAGCATATCCGGTGTAAAATCAAGGTGCGTGACAAAGCGAACGGTTTGGGGTCCGAAAGCAGCGGCTTTGATACCTTTTTTGAGTAAGGCATCCAAATAAGACGCAGCAGTGTAAGGCGCTTTCAGATCAAAAATGATGATATTGCTCTGCACAGGTCGCACTTGCTCCACATAAGTCAATTTTTCAAGCGTTTTCCCTATCAATTTCGCACAATTGTTGTCTTCCTTGAGCCTTTGCACATGATGATCTAAGGCATAAATTCCCGCAGCGGCGAGGTAGCCAGCCTGACGCATACCCCCCCCCATCACTTTGCGAACCCTGCGAGCTTGTCGGATAAATAATTGACTACCAATCAATAAAGAACCAACTGGTGCGCCTAATCCTTTGGACAGGCAAATAGAAATACTATCGAATAAAGCGCCAGTTTCCAGTGTAGTGTCACCCGTTTCTACCAAGGCATTAAACAAACGAGCGCCATCCAGGTGCAGCTTCAAGCCGCGTTTGTAGCAAAGCTGTTGAATAGGATGAATTTCCTCAAGGGTATAATAACTCCCGCCTCCCTTGTTAGCAGTATTTTCCAGTACAACCAATCGGCTTATGGGCAGCCAGTCATAAACAGGTTTGATCGCAGCAGCTATTTGTTCCGCAGTGATTTTGCCATTGGTGCCTTTTATCAAATTGATGCCAATGCCCGAATTATAAGCATAGCCCCCTACTTCATATTGATAAATGTGAGAATTTTCATCGCAGATCACTTCGTCCAGCGGTTGCGTGTGCACTTTGAGTGCAATCTGGTTCGTCATCGTGCCGCTGGGACAAAATAAAGCAGCTTCTTTGCCAAACATCTCGGCGGCTTTGGCTTCCAGGGCATTCACAGTGGGATCTTCCCCAAACACATCGTCGCCCACTGTTGCCTGCATCATCGCTTGCAACATGCCGGGAGTCGGTTTTGTAATAGTATCGCTAATCAAATTGATAAACATGCTCTTTTTGTTTCAAAAATATAAAAGTTGATGAAAATCACAATATTCTACTGACATTCCTCATTTCGATTCGTTTGCAAAGGTTGCTTTTTTGAAAGAGTAAAATGCGAGCCCTTCTGCCAAAACCAAAATACAATGAATAACATCAAAAAGATATTGTTTCCAACCGATTTTTCCGAAACAGCTCAAAATGCGTTTCGCTATTGCCTACGGGTTGCCGATCATTATGAGGCTTCCATTGAATTATTGCATGTGGTTTATCCTGAATACCAAACGATGGATATTCCCATTATGGCGATGAAAGCGACCAATGATAAAATCGAAGCCGCCAGGCTTGTCATGCAAACCTTTGTGGATCATGCCCTGATGCAAGTTCAGGTAGCGGAAGCATTGCAGCACGTCCCGGTAGTACATCCGGAAGTGTTGATCGGCGATCCAATCAATATCATCACGGATACCGCCAAACGCAATCATATTGATCTCATTGTAATGGGCACAAGGGGGGAGCACAATGTCCTTGAAAAAACCTTCGGTAGCGTGGCCACTGGCGTATTGGCACGCGCGCACTGCCATGTATGGATTGTACCGGAAAAAGCATCATACGACCATATCAATGTGATTGGATACGCAACAGACCTCAATGAAGCGGATGCTTACCATATCTGGAAAGCCATGCAGGTTTTGGAGCCTTTTCATCCCATTTTGCACTGCATTCATGTAAGTACGGAGCATATTGACGATGAAACAGCCAAAATGGCGGAACTGGAATTGTTTTTTACACAAAACGCCCCTGCCTTACAAATCAATTTCCATCAGATTAAAAGTAAAAACGTAGCTGATGCCTTGGCAGATTTTGCAGATACTTATGATCTGGACACCCTCGTCATGTACGCACCCCAACATACCTTTTTTGAAAAAATCTTCCATCAAAGTCAAACGAAGAAAATGGCGTTTAAATCTCATATTCCTATTCTGTTCTACAAAAGTTGATTTTGATACCTAAAACCACACAAAATGGGTGAATTATCAGTCAAATCGGCGCAAAGATCCGAGATACGGAATCCCTATCTCCTGCAGGTACTCCAGGACATCAAGGCATTGGATTGGATGCTCAGCGAAGGGCTTTTCGAAAAAAACCAGCAGCGTATCGGTGCAGAGCAAGAGTTGTGCCTGATTGATGAAGGAGGTAGCCCAACACTAAAAGGACCAGACATTTTGGCGAGAATGGAAGATGGGCATGTCACCACTGAGATCGGAAAATATAACCTGGAAATTAATTTGGACCCCTTTGAGCTAAGGGCAGATTGCTTACGCCGTACCGAGCAACAACTCATAGAGCTGCTGAGCAAGGTAGCGAGCACTGCTTCCGAGGAGGATAGCCAGGTGCTCCTCACTGGGATTCTCCCTTCACTCACCTTTCAGCACATACAGGTAGATTCCATGACCCCAATGGAGCGCTATCGCATCCTCAATGAAACTATGCGAGCCATTCGCGGCAAAGATTTTGAAATTCACATCATCGGGGTGGATGAAATGTCGGCTTCTTTGAATAGTGTATTGTTTGAAGCTTGCAATACCAGTTTCCAGACCCACTTACAAATTGATACAGATGATTTTGTAGATCAGTACAATTGGGCACAGATGATTGCTGGGCCGATGGTCGCGGCTGTTACCAATTCACCACTCTTGTTTGGCAGAGAGCTATGGATGGAAACCCGCATCGCCCTTTTTCAGCAAAGTGTAGATACCAGAAATTCTGCCAATTATCTTCGAGAAAAACAGTCCAGGGTTTATTTTGGCAATACCTGGCTTCGAGAACGAGTTTCGGAGGTTTTCAAAGAACACCTTGCTCGGTTTCCGCTCATTTTTTGTGCCGACACAGAGGAAAACTCACTCTTTGCATTGCAAAAAGGATACATCCCCACCCTACGAGCCCTGCGCCTGCACAACGGCAGCATTTATACCTGGAATCGAATTTGCTACGGCATCAACAATGCCATGCCGCACCTGAGAATCGAGTGCCGATATATTCCTTCAGGACCTACGGTTGCAGATGAAATTGCCAATTTCGCTTTTTGGTTGGGGCTGCTCAAGGGAATGCCCGAAGCCTACAAGCAGCTTCCCCAAAAAGTGGCTTTCAAAAGCGCAAAGGATAATTTCTACCGCGCTGCCCGAATCGGGCTGAATGCCTCATTTGATTGGTTTGGAAAAACAGTTTCATCACAGGATTTGCTGCTGCGCGAGTTATTGCCCATTGCACAAAAAGGATTAGAAGCTATTCATATCAACGCTCATGATATTCACCGCTATTTGAATGTGATAGAAAGACGGGTAGCGATTGCCCAAACCGGCGCGCACTGGCAGATTCGCAATTATAGGAAATTGAAAGATTGTTTTAATACGGGAGTTTCCATCACGGTACTAACCAAAGAGATGTACGAGCGCCAGCAAAGCGGTAGCCCTATACACGAATGGAAAGACATTGATTGCGGGAGTGTTTACACATTGAGTGTCCATGAAAGTACCGTGAATCACCTTATGGTCACTGATTTATTTACCATCAGCGAGGATGAGCCGCTGGCCTTTGTAAAATCCATCATGGAGTGGCAAAAGATCAGACACCTGCCGGTGGAAGATAAAGACGGCAATCTGGTGGGTTTGATCACCGCTACGAACGTGAAAGCTTTTCATGCAATGGGTGAAGGCTGGGAGTTGTTGCCAGTGAAAAAGGTAATGGTGAAGAACCTGGTGACCATCTCCGAAAATACTCCGCTCAAAACCGCTATTGCGTTATTAGAAAATTTTGGCATTGGCTGTTTGCTGGTAGTACACGATCAAAAGCTAATTGGCATCATCACCGATACGGATGTGAAGCGTTTGCTAAGCAATTAAATTACCTCCGCTACTACAAAAGTGCTACCACCGATGTAAATTAAATCTGCTGGGGCGGCATGGCGTTTGGCTGCCCGAAAAGCATTTTGTACAGAAGTGTACGCCCTGCCCCGAAGCCCAAAGGCAGCCGCTTTTTTCTGCAAAGTAGCAGCGTCCATTCCTCTTGGAATATTGGCTTTTGCAAAATAATACCGAGCATCTTTTGGCAATAGATCCAACATCTTGCTAATGTCTTTGTCACTTACCACGCCAAGCACAAAATGCAATTTTTGATACGAAAGCGTAGATAATTGCTGCATGGTTAGGCGCAGCCCCCCTTCATTGTGTCCGCTATCGGCGAGAATAATCGGAGATTCCCCGATCAACTGCCATCTTCCGAAAAAGTTCGTCAACCGTTTTAAATGATACAAGCCCTGCCGCACTTGCGCTGCTGTAATCGCGAAATGAGCCTGAAGCAATTCGATTGATTGCAGGACGGTTTGCAGGTTTTTTACTTGATAATCGCCGTGCAAGTTCACCTCCAATTTCTCATACTGTTGCTTTCCTGCCTGCCGCACCTCAAACGTCGTATGCGTCAGCGTATTTTCCACTATCTTAGCATCAAAGTGCTGATCGGCATAAACAATCGGAGCATTCATCTCCTGAGCTTTCCGATCAAAAACAGGCTTCGTTTCCGCTTGAGTTTCTCCGATGACCACTGGTATGCCTTGTTTGATAATGCCCGCTTTCTCGCCAGCTATGAGTGGAAGTGTTTCACCCAAAAACTGCGTATGATCCAGGCTGATATTGGTGATCACACTAAGGAGCGGTTGAATGATATTTGTGGAATCCAGCCGCCCGCCCATACCCACTTCGATCACCGCTACATCCACCTGGCAGTGCGCAAAATAATCAAAGCCCATGGCTACCATCATTTCAAAAAAAGAAGGTTGAATGGTTTCCACCACCGGCTTGATGCGTTCGATAAAATCCATTACAAATTTTTTGGTGACGTAGCTGCCATTCACTTTAATGCGCTCCCGAAAATCACGATAATGTGGCGAAATATACAAGCCTGCCCGCAAGCCGTGTGCTTGCAAAATCGCGTTGAGCATGTGCGCCGTAGAACCCTTGCCATTGGTGCCTCCTACATGAATTGTGGGGAAAGTATTCTGTGGATTGCCCAAATAGTCGCATAGCTGAATAATATTGCCCAAATCCTTCCGGTATGCCGTAGCGCCCACTCGTTGAAACATCGGCAAATGGCTAAACAAATAAGCCTCTATCGTTTTATAGCGGTTTGCAAAATGCCCCATATAAACTCTAAATGATTCCGTATTAAATTCTAAATGTAAAAAAGCGCTGCAAATAAAAAGGGGCTAATTGAAAAATCCTCCATTTCTCAAAAATATTTTTGCGCAGATCATTCGTTGGCGTTTTCCGAAAAGAAACAGAAAAAAGCTTGGTTCAGTTGCTATCCTATCATGTGTAGCGCTTCTCACACCACGTCGTGTAGCTTATCCAGTTCGAGGATGGTTTTTCCGTTTTCAGAGAAATACATTGGCGCAAACTGTTTGTCAAAAAGAAGGTCTTTTGCAACATAAGAACTGTTGACGTGGACGCTCTGGGCGAAGCTTTCGTCATAGGCTTCTATTTGGATAAGGATTTCTGCATCCTGCTGTTGGAAATCGTAGTAGCTTTTGCCATATAAAGGGCTACTTTCATCAATGAGATGGACGATAGTCCAGTTGAGCGGCAATAAAGTAACGGTTTCTCTTTCGAGTGAAAGGCGGTGATAGCGGCGTTCTTGCCCTCGGTGTGTTTTTTCGATCCATGTAAAAATCACCTGCGCTTGGAGGTTAATGATACGGTTGTTGCGCAAATTGACAATCCGAAACTGCAAACTGCGAATGCCCTGGGATTTGTGATTGGTCAGGAGTGCATTACGGCTAAAGATGATCTGTGCTTTGGGTTTGGAAAAACGCGCAAAAAAAAGCCCTGTTACCAATGCGAAGGAAATATTACCCACCAAAGCGACCGTAGCTGAGATGATGTGGGCAGGTACACCCATTGGGCTCATCACGCCGTAGCCCACGCTGGTGAAGGTTTGTATGCTAAAAAACACTGCTTGTGACCAATCACTCCAGAAAGATTGGGGTTTGATGCCTGCTACATTTTCCACGCCTGTGAGTACGATAGCCAAGCCAAAAAGAGCATTGATCGAAATATAGTAAAAAATAACCAGTACAAAAAACTTGCCCCAAGATAGCTCCACCAGAGATTGGTAAGGCGACCAGGCGCGGATACCCCTGCGTACGACATTGAGCGAGCCATCACGATTGATCAGGCGTTCGCCTTGAGGTGCAACCTTGCTGCCAAAGCCCAAATCATCAGGCGTGGCGCGCATGGCATTAAATAAACCTGAAATGATGTTGCTTTTTTGGCGCTTTGCCATGATTGAGTTTCCATTATTTCAGATAAAACCGGCTGAAATGATTTTTCGTTTTGGAAGGGAGTAATTTGCCAACTTTAAAATCTTCAGACTACCCCTTATGTATTCTAATTCTGAATTGCCTTTGATAGTGCCTTTAGCCCTTCTGGATCACCAAAATAGCTGATATGATCGCAGGCAACTGTAAATTCCCTCGGTACAAACTGGCGTTTTTCCATGCCTGGAATTCCATAAATGCTTTTCACCGCTACTGCAATGTCATTTTCTTCTTTGAACAACAGAATATCCAAAGCATCAAAGTGAGCACGCTGCCGGAATCGAGCCAATATCCGCTTGAGCAAAGTATTGTGTTTTTCTTCCAAAACAGCCGGAATAAGCTTGGTATTGCCAGCTATGATGGTGTATGGAATGCCCGGATCGGATTTATCGTTGAGCAATTGCATAAACTCCGAATCATCGTTCATTTGCTGTAAGGTTGTAAAAACTTTTTGAACGACTTTTCCCAATAAATTGAGTGCAAACAGATAAGGCTGGAGAAAAGCAGCGCCATTAATAACCCTCGACAGCAGTACGCTGGAAAGCTCGTACACATCCGCCCAGGGCGAGCCCATGTTGGGTGTACCTACCTGAATCAAATGTGTGATTACTTCCCTGCCGCCTTCTTTTTCTATAAACCAGCGCGATACCAAGCCCCCCATAGAATGTGCAATGATGGTCAATTGTTTGCCATGCCCTTTCTTCAGTCCAACGCGGCGCAGGTGCTCCTTGAGCTCGCGGGCAGTGTCTTGGATTTCGGTACTCAGGTTTTCATAATCAAAAGTCAGCACCAAATCGTAGGGGTATTGCCCGATGCGCTTGAGTGATTTGGGCATTTCGAGCGTATCGCCGATGATACCATGCGTCATTAGCACAATGTTTTGGGCATTTTTGACGGCTGCTTCGATTTTAGCGGTATCTGTTTCGTAAATATATTCTTCTCCTTCCGTAAAAACTGCCATCGCCAATTGCGGATGTTTTGGCTCAAAGCCTAATTTAGTCAGTACTACTTTTTGGAAAAAAATCTTGATTGAACCGCCGAGGCTTCGTGTACCGGTAGGAGATTCCTCCGGCAAAGTTTCAATCGTTACTTCTCCTGCATCATTAGAAAAACCCAGCGGATAATACATGCCACTGTCAATATCATAGCCAAGTGGAATAATCATTTCTTCTTGGCTCATCGTTTGGCGAGTATCCACTGTGAGGGGCGTATCAGCGGAGATTTTTTCTTTGCCACTCACTTCCCGAAGCTCCAGGACGCTCAAACCGGGAGCGTGCATATTGCCCGGCAAAAACTCATAGGGCGCTGCTACGCTTCGGCTACCATAAAATGCCTGAGGCGCGGGCATGGCATCCGTGCCGACTACGCCGCGAGATGTTTCGCTTACGGTAGAAAGCATTACATTCGCCGAAACCCCCTGGGGCGCTTTGATGCTCATCGTATCCGTCATTTCCACGCTCCTGCCGCTTTCTAATTTTTGTTGCTCCATCGGGCGCACGATCAGCAGCTCTACATCACAAGCCATCCAGTCTGGTTCATTTGGTGTGGTTGATTCTGTTCTACCCGCCCGAGTGATTTCTACTTCGCCACTTTTCGCTACGTCCAGTTCAAGTTTTTCCTGATTGTACAAATCTGTATTCAAAGCGGGGTCTGTGCTAATGATTACCTTAAAATATTCCCTCGATTCCGTGATTCCCCAGGAGTGAAAAGCATCAGCAACTTCCAGTGGAATTGTTTTGAAAGTTTGATTTTGGTAAACATCCAGCAGCCAGGCTTCCTGTCCTGGCTTCAGTTCCTGTATTGGCAGGAAGCGATTGCTCACCTTGAAGTTCGCTTCCAGATTGATCGCACTGAAGAACAAATCGCGCCTTCCGGTATTTTTTACCTTCATTCGAAAAGCAGGCTGTTGCCACTCACCCCCGACCAATTCGTAGCGAAAGACATTGGTTTGCTTCCAATCTACTTTTTCTGCTGAGGCATTGTCGGTTATATTGCCGGGTTCTGTAATTCGATACAACTCAATGTCAAATTCATCTTTTTGGATAGTCGTTTTTGGATTGGACAAATCGAGCACATTGCGCCACTTGGCAACTGTTTCAATATTATTGATAAAAAGCGAGGCATTCATCTCCGAGAAGCCCTCCATTCTCCTAAAAACAGGGCGTTTATCATCGGGTTTAGTCAATCGGAAAGTATTATCCACACAACGAATCCAGAAGTCGGCATCTGCAGGTTTATTGACCATCGCAAAGTACGAAGACGAGGTATTTTTCAAAGCTTTATCCAATATACGTTTGCCGTCAGCGGCGCTATCTGGGGAATAAGCCACTTTTAACGTCTTAAATTTCAATCCTTTAGCAAAAGCTTTGTAGGCTTTGCTTGTATCGCGGCTACCCATGCCATCCACATCCGATTGATTGGCGCCCACTTTTTTGAGGCTTACTTTGGCTTTGTCCTCGAGGGTCACCTGGCAACCTTCCGGCGGGATACCTTGCACTGTACCGCCGTTCATCACCCATTTTCCTTTTGCAAATTGAATGAGAAAATAGGGTTCCGCTACGGTCATTTTTCCACCCAGGAATAACTGATTGGCGTCTTGTTCCACCGTAATCAATTGGGGTGTCTGCTGGGCAACCCGATTAGCAATACGAATTTGTAGGATTTGTAATAATTCTGCATAAGATAATTGGTTGCCACTTTGCTCCAGCACTTCGATGAGGTTGTACGTAAACAAACCTCTTGTTTTACCGTTGATCTGAGTTTCCTTTGCTGTTTCTTGTTCCTTGCAAGCTGCCAATTGGATGTAAGTCCCCCGCGGAGGGCTGGCATATTCAAAACCAGCTTCTTTCGTAACCTTGTAGTCCGTAAATCCAACATAATCCTTCAAATCCCTGGGTGTAGCGCTTGGCTCTGCCATACGAGCGGTGTAGCCCGAGCCCGCCTCGCGGGTGATCGTGCCGGAGTGGCAACAGTCGAATATCGCTACAAAGTGAACTTTTTTATTTTGGGTTGCCTTCCAGATGAGGTAGGAAAGCTCCTTGTCCATCATATCAGTACCACCGATGCGGCTATCGTAGCAAAGAATGGATTCGTTCATACGGTCGGGGTCGAGGTGCCAAAACTCTTTTGGAGCAGGCGCCTGCGAGCCATGACCACTGAAGTAAAACAGACAAATATCGCCGTCCTTAGCCTTATCAAAATGGCTAAAAGCTTCGATTACATTGCGTTTGGTGGCATCTGCATCTGTCAGTGTTTTGATATTGGGCTTTTTACCACTTTGCTTGTCAAAGCGACGTTCTAAATAATCTTTCAAGGCATTTCGGTCATTGACACAACCATTGAGTTTGTGGTGTGCAATGGGGTAATTGTCAATGCCAACCATCAGGGCGTACAGTGTTGTTTGCATGGGACGCGTTTTTTTCTTTTTAGAGGTAATACGAGAAGTTGATTTTTTCATATTTTAAGTAACCAAGCATATTTAAATTACAAAATAAATGCTGCATCTTATTGATTATCAAGGTTATAAGCCTTTTCGACTATTGACTATTAAACCGCTCGGTAACTTAATGATCATGATGTTTGATATCAGGATAGTCGGCTTCATTATAGTCAGGAGGCGTATTATCCGTTGAGCCTCTGGTTCCGCTCATCGTGTAGCGGAAAGTGTTTCGCTCATCGGAAATTAAATGCTGCGCCAGGTATTTTTTAGTGACATTTTCGCGATGACGGGCAGAAGTCATAGGAGAACTACCATAAGTAACTCGGATGTTCAGATAAGCGTCCAACACCTTGCGTTCTTCGGCGCTGGTCCAATTGGCTGGATTTTTCAAGCCCGTTGTATCCATTGCCTCTTTGATGCAACTCCGCACATAGCCAGGGCGATTGACGTGATTGTCGAGGATCAACCCTACGCCGTACTCTGAAGTAATAATTTTTGATAAAGGAAAACCGTAAATTGTATTGCCGCTATCTGTTTTGAAATAGAAATTTTTCAAGCGGCTGAGCGCGTGCTCGATCTGAATGCCTTTCACCCGGTCGTCTTGCCCTGCATTCCAAAAACGAAATGCCCAAGAGGGGCGACGAAAAACTTCCTTAAAATCAGCGGTAGCAATTTTATTCCCTTTGAAAATGAGATAGCCGTAGGTAGTACCGGTTTTTTCCCACACATCAAGCCCAAATTGCCCAAAGTGCGTCCAGAAAGCCGCTGGCTGCCCTGATTTAATTTTTTTGAGCAAAGCGGGTAGTTCTCCTTCATCAGAAGCAGCGCCGAGTGTCCATTGGAAAATACCAAAACTCAGGAAGGAGTTGTCGTAGCTATTGATGGCATCGAGGTTGCCTTCATTTTCAGAAACCGCAAGAATAACATTGATAGCAGAATCACTAATATCCATGCCTTTCAAAAAGTCGCGATTCGTTTGAACAAAAGTTGCGATCGTTTGATTGCCAACAAAGCCAAGCCCTGTGTATTTACCGTATTTTATATTTTTGAAAGTGACGCTCTTTTGATTATCCGCTACGATGGTTGTTTTACTGCCCGCAGTGATGGTCAGGCCCGTACTCGATTTTTGGTACAAATTGGTATGCACAAAATCATCGCCGTAATAATACAGCAAGCAATCTGCAAGCCCTTTACTGAGGGTAGGATTGAGTTGTACACCGTCAAAAGGGAAATGCTCCAACTTAGCAAATTCGCTCAAAGCATCTACTACATTCTCTTGCACAAAACCCAGGGCGCGCAAACAAAGAGCTACCGCTGTAGAAAAAGAAGCCTCTTTTTGAAAAAGCTGTTCGGTTTGATCCGTTTGCAGCGCTACCAAAATCGCTTTTAGATGCGGAATCAGGGCATACCGCTCCAGAAGTTTTAGAGAAAGTTCCGCACTGATGGCATTTCCATCGCTATCCAAACCATTTCTTCTGGCAAATTCTTTGGCGGCAAGCACTGTATTGGCATCGTAAATTTCGCTTGCGCTGTCTTTCTCCCAATTGAGCGCTTTACTAAAACCCAATTCGTACAAAATTTCCCGAAAGGATTTTACATTGGGGTGCTGTGCGCCCGTTTTTAGTTGGCTGCTTGCGGTGAGTAGTTCTTGCAGGTTTTTTGAAGACATGGGTTTAGGATTTTAGATTTAGGTACTTGCCATTGCTTGTGAAAGCAATAGCAGTTAACAAGCGCTAAATTTAAGGTAAGAATATGGTTATTTATTGTGTTTGAAGCTAAAAAGTTAAATTTTATCGCTTTTGTGCAGCTACTTCTGCTTGCCCAGCGTCTGTACCCAGTAAGTATCTGCTTCTGCTACGCCCATTTCTGCAAAGTCCGCGTTCATAATATTCTGGCAATGATCGGCACTTTTGATCCAACCTTCTATCAGCTCACTCGCTGTAGTATAGCCAAAAGCAATATTTTCACCAATAGCACTCCAATTGTAGCCTGTATCCGATATTCGTTTTGCAGAATTACTTCCATCTGTACCGATATGGTCAAAGTGATTATGAGCAGCCATATCATTGGCATGGCGGCGAGCAGCTTTTTCCAGAAGATTATTCCAGACCAGCGGCGCTACGGGCGGCATTGTCGTGATGCCACATTTGCAACCTTGTTGGCGGTATTTATTCACCTGGGTAAGCAGTGCTTGCTTGAAAGCCTCATCGGCAGAGGGTTCTTCATCTGTCAAACAGCCTTGCAGCAGCAGCAGGAAAAATGCAAAAAAAATGGAGATTTTTCTCATAGCGGGTAAGGGAATTCTTAAAAGCTAAGATAATGAGATTTTTTTATTACCCAAAGCGTATTTTGCCTAATACTTTTTGATTAACAATGGCTTAACAATTCATGTTTTTTTTGAAATTAATCGGCTATTTAGCATTTGGGTGGAAAACTATCGTTTAACTTTGGCATATTAAGCTGATGTGCTGATTTGTCGATATGTCAATAAAATTATAAATAGCAATAAATCAGCATTTTATTTAAAAAATAAACCTTGTTTAAATTAGAACAAGTGCTTATAAATTATTATTGCTGACCTATAATAGCCCAAACTATGTCATCCAAAAATCACCTCTACCGAGGCGGCGAAAAAATTTCCATCGAAAAAGAGCCAGATTTTTTCACACTAATACTTCCTAATCCGCAATTGCGGGAGGCAGTGAAAGATATAGCGCCAGTGGAAACCCTGCAACTGGTTTTTGATGATGTCTATAAAATCAAGACCCGTAGCGGCGAACGCGATGAGGTGATGGATTATCTTCGGCAAAATGAACGGTTTGCTGGTATCTGTCACCATGCTTATCGTCCAGAGGGTGATGATGCTACGCGCTACTACATCACAGATATGCTTACGCTGTGCTTTCATAAAGCTACGCGCTACACCAAAATAGAAGCAACCCTGGAAAAACATGGTTTAAAATTTATCAAAACTTATGGTGAAGAAGCTGACCGTACCTACCTGCTGCAAGTGACCCAATCTGCAGGCAAAAATCCTGTAAAAGTATGTGAAGACTTGCAGGAATATACCGAAATCATATTCGCAGAGCCTAATCTTATCAATCGTTTTCAGCCTTATTATGCTCCTTCCGATGATTTATTTCGGCATCAATGGCACCTAAAAAGCACTAAGGGCATAGAATTGGTACCCGAAGCACACATTGACGCTTCCGGTGCCTGGGATCTTACGCGCGGATCCAGGGCAGTTGTGGTGGCCATCATTGACGATGGATTTGACCTTAGCCACCCGGATTTGAACGGACCTGGGAAGATCGTTTTTCCGAAAGATTTCGTGGATGCTGATGCGCTGCCGTTACCTGATCGAAAGCGCGGCGATTATCACGGAACACCCTGCGCGGGCTTGGCTATTGGCGAAGAAAACGGCAGCGGGATAGTGGGCGTAGCGCCAGGATGTTCTTTTATGCCTGTTCGCTTCGGGATGACCGGCGATGACAACCTCCTCTATGAAATTTTTGATTATACAGGTAAAAAGGCAGATATTATCTCTTGCAGTTGGGGCCCCGTACCTGTCTTTGCGCCTATTTCCTCTTTGTTGCAAAAGCAATTAACGGACCTGTTCAAAACAGGCGGCCCAAAAGGTAAAGGCTGTACCATTTTATTTGCCGCAGGCAATTATAATGCCCCAATCCGAGATATGGACAATACCAGCTTCACCTGGCGGCATCCTACTGCTGGACTGAAACAGACCAAAGGAGCAATCATGAATGGACATGCTGCTCATCCCCATGTGATCACTGTGGCGGCTTCTACCAGCCAAAATCGAAAAGCCATTTATAGCAATTGGGGAAAAGAAATAGATTGCTGTGCGCCAAGCGATAATGTACATCCTATTGATATTCAACAGAGAGTACCCGGACAAAGCTTATGGACAACAGATAACGAAAAATTGGGCAGCCGCTATACCGACAAGTTTGGTGGTACTTCTGGCGCTGCGCCTCAAGTAGCCGGTGTAGCTGCACTCATGCTATCTGTCAACCCTGCACTTACTGCAGAACAAGTGCGAGAAATATTGATTAAAACCGCTGATAAAATCGTAGATAATAATCCAGAGCCTGTATTTCAACTCAAAAAGGGAACTTATGACCAAAATGGTCATTCGGAGTGGTTTGGTTATGGCAAAATCAATGCATTCAGGGCTGTAAAATTAGCGTTGGATAGCAAAGACAGCACCAAGCCGACACTGGATAAACCTATGATTACCCAAGGAATTCACATTTCAGCGGCAATGGTCAATCCTAAAAACAGCGATAAAGGGAACGAGATGATCGCGCTGCTCAATGCCACAGATCAAACCCAAGACCTCTCTGGCTGGGAAGTACGCAATAAACGAGGCGAAAGTGAACGAATTCCAGCTCTTTTTATCAATCCAGGCAATACAGGAGTGATTGTTTTAAAGCAGATTCGCCTGCCCAACTTCGGCGGAGAAATTAGCCTTTTCAACCCTGATGGCATCCAGGTGGATAAGGTGAATTATGGTTTGCTGGAGGGAATTAAAGAAGGTTGGTGGATCAAGTTTTAAAAAGCCTGAATTTCAGCTTTTCCTTAAGAAATCTACTCGCAGCAGCGGGTGGGTTTCCCAAAAATCATCGTACAACTTGCTACTGGGCAGAAAGCTCACTTTTTTCCCAAAAAAGCCCGGTTTCCGAAAATGAATGGTCACCAACCGAAATAAAATAAAATCACGTTCCTGAATTTTTTCGATGTTGTGGTACGGATAGCGAAAATGTCGGAAATAATTAGTCACATAGACAAATGTTTCATCCATTTCTACTCTTTTCAATTGAAAAACCGTGACATAAAACAGCCCCAAGGTGAGCAAGTACAAGAGGGGAAAACCAAATCGCAGTAAGGGATTGTACCCGTAAACCAAAAGCGCCACAGAAACAGCGCCAAACAAAGAAGCATATAAAACAGGAATAAAAAACTTATAAATCAATGTAAGATTGGAGGATACCCTTTGCATGAAATTCTATCATTTATTTATGTAAACGACTCCTGTTTCTCTTTTTCTTTTAATTGCCTTGCTACCCTGGCAGAGATGTAAATGCTTATTTCATATAAAAAATACAAGGGAATACCAACGAGAAATTGCGTAACGGCATCTGGCGGTGTAAGCACACCAGCTATAATTAAGATAGCAACAATAGAATGCTTTCGGTACTTGCGCATTCCTTCGGGCGTAACCAGCCCTATCCTGGATAAAACATACACCACTACCGGCAATTCAAAAATAAGCCCGCTTGGCACAGTAAACATCACCATATAATTAATAACTGAAGAAAGTGTTGGTATATTTTCTACACCTGGAATGGTGTAACCAGCCAGCCAGCGCACACCAAAAGGGGCTACTATAAAGTAACCAAAAAAGATACCCGAAAAAAATAAAGAGGAGCAAACCGCCACTGCACCTCTGGCCGCCCGACGTTCGTGCTCATGCAGGCCTGGGCTAACAAAACGCCACACCTCCCAAAAAATATAGGGAAACCCAACAACAATTCCTCCAATGATAGCAATCCGAATGCTCGTGATGAATGCTTCGCCAAAGCCAATCGCCTGTTTTTTGAACTCTGGCGGTACAATGCACATGGTATCCCCCATCCCTAATGCATGCGACCATTCGCAAAACAAACGATAGGAGATGAAATCTTTGGTGGTAGGCCCAAAAATAACCGACTCGAATAGCCAGCCTTGAAAAATAAACAATACCGTTGCTGCTATTGCTATTGCCGCCAAGCTACGAATAATATGCCAGCGCAATTCTTCCAGATGCTCCAGAAAACTCATTTCTTTGCCTTTGCTATTGTTATCTACATCTACCTGGTCTAAAGGCATAAGCGATCGGATTAAAGTGAGATTGGGATACTGTTACAGAATAATGGTTTAAAACATTGCAGTGCAAAAGTAAAAAAAAGCATCTCAAATTCTAAAAAACCTTTTTTATCGTAATTTTGTTGCCAAATATCAGATTGTTTCTACCCTTTTTATAGTATTTTTTTTGAATTCCACCCTTTGCCGCCTTGCAAAAGACATTCCGAATGGCAGCCTGGCTTGCCAAATCCAAATATTCGGTGTAATTTAACTTAGCTTTTTTCCAAAAACTAAAATTTCGCAAATGAACACACTTAAACACTATTGGCTTTTTATCCTGCTGTTCCCTTTTTCACTATCGGCACAAAGAAACGTAGAAGCCGGCATTTTTTTGGGCATCGCCAATTATCAGGGAGACCTGGCGCCCAGCCCTATTGCCGCTTCCGAGACAAAACCGGCGATAGGGGGTATTTATCGCTACATGTTCACTTCCAAGTTTGCCTTAAAAGGCAGTGTCACCTGGGGAATGATTTCCGGAAGGGATAAAAATATCCCGAATTTTGACCTCCAAGAACGCAACTGGAGCATGCGCTCTAATATTTTCGAACTGGCAGTACATGGCGAGCTGCATCCCTTCGGTGCTTTGCGATATAACAACACTGGTTTATTTGATCGGCAGTATTCGCCTTTTTTGTCCATTGGAATAGGTGCCGCTTTTACGGACCCCAAGCTCATAGTACCGTCCGAGGATCGTTTCAAAATACCAGAGCCCAATGCGACTTCCACTTTTCTGGTAGTACCTGTTTCAGCAGGATTGCGGCTCGATCTGACAGAGGATTTCCTGCTGGGTTTGGATTTTGGTACTCGGATTACTTTTTCAGATTATTTGGACGGGGTAAGCCTGAATGGCAATAATCAAAAAAACGACTGGTATTTTTTTACCGGCATCAGCATATTGTATGTCCTTGAAGAAAAAGTTGGTGGAAAAGCTAACTGGTGATGAGTGCTCGATGATTGCCAAAATATTGGCTTTTTGCTTGAGTTTCATTACCTTCACGAGGCTATACCGCGTAGCCTTTGCTTCAATAAAATCGTTTGCAATATGAAAAACTGGAAAACCCTCGCGCTAAGTGCTTTGCTGATCCTCATTGGCACAGCTACTGCTCCGCTCGATCCCTTGCAAGATGGGCTGGTAGCTTATTATACCTTCAATCAATGCGATGCGCGCGACGATAGCGGCGGTGATTCCAATGGAAAACTCTTCGGCAAAGTGGGCTGCTGGTGCGGCATCGAGGATAAGGGGCTGCTCTTTGATGGTACCAATGGGTATGTTGAATTTTATGGCGCAGTGAATGACTATTTTCAAACTTCCGATTTCACCATCAGCTTTTATTTCAAACCGGATCAATACAGCATTTTCAGGCAAAGTATGCTTTCTAAAAGGATGGAATGCGATGAATACCAAATGCTGGACCTTCTGCTGGATATGAATCAAAAAGAAATCAATACCAATGTGTACGAAACGCCTGGCAAATACTACCCCAATATTTCTCCGGCGCTGGTGAGCAATGGCTGGCATCATATCGTGCTGGTACGCGATGGCTTTATGGCACAAACGTTTATAAACGGCGACTTGCAGCGCGAGGGGCTTCGGTGTAGCGGCGTGGATATCACCAACGAAGCTGTGTTGTCCTTTGCCAATAGCCCTTGTATAAATGCCAAGGGTGTACGCCGTTTCAAAGGTATCTTGGATGAATTGAGAATTTATAATCGTGCGCTGAGCAGTGAGGAAGTTCGGGCTTTATACCAGCTCTACCCTATCGAAAACCCTATGATGGACTGCACAACCTATCACTTTGATAAAAACCTATTAAAAACAGATTATCTTTGTGCCCTGAAGTCAATTTCTTCATTCCAAAAAATGTAAAAAATCTATGTTTGGAGACCTTTTCGGAGATGTGGAAGCGCGCCAAAAAGAAATGCAAGAACATTTGGCAACGATCAGAATAGAAGCAGAAGCCGGCGAAGGAGCTGTAAGAATCATAGCCAACGCGAAGCGCCAAATCCTCAATGTTTCGATTAATAAAGCAGCACTCGATTGGGAAGATGTAGAGCAAGTGGAAGATTTAATAGCAGTAGCCGTCAATCGAGCATTAGAGCTCGCCGCCAAAAAAGAAGCAGAAGAAACCCAGCAGCTATTGAAAAAAATAATGCCTCCCGGCCTTGGCGATTTATCCAATCTTTTTGGCAAATAAAAATATTGTACCGCTGCGAGCGTTTAAAGGTATGCCCTGCCGATATGGCTTGGTCTTTTTCTTTTTTAAGCACCTGTTCAGATGAGTCAATGTGCTGATTTTCTTGAGCCCAGCTATTGGCAAGTCAGTCAACTTAGCTTATTCTAATCAAAATCAGGCGCTGCTTGCAAGCAATTTTGGTAAATGGCAAATAATCAAATGTTTCACAATGCGATACTTACCAATAGAAAAATCTTTAATGCCTTCTGATTCTATGAAAAACTTGTTGATCTTGTTCTTTTCGTGCCTTTGCTTGTCCCTAACAAAAGCGCAAACTACAGTGGGCTTAGTGGCTTATTATCCTTTCAATAGTAGTTATGCCGATGTCACTGGAAATACCGCCAATGCAGGGGTGCAATCCGGCGATCCTTCTTTTGCTTGTGGTATTTCGGGTGGCGCGCTTTTCCTGGATGGCATTGACGATAAGGTTTCTTACTTGGGTCCACTCATACAAGAATTTGATACAGAAGATTTTACCGTTAGTTTTTACTTTAAAGCGACGATTACGTCGGCTACACGTTATTTACTTTCAAAGCGAAGCAGCGATTGCAAAACAGAAAATGCGTTTTATATTCGATATGTACCCCAAACCCGTACGATCAATTGCTTTTTGGGCGAAGACCAGAGCAAAAGTGTCACCTTTATCCAAAAGCTCGATGACAATGCCTGTTGGTATCAGCTCACGCTTATTCGCCAGGGCACTAAAGTAAGCCTGCATATCAATGGCAAGTTGGTTCGAGAACTATTTACCAATAGCCGCATCAATATTTTGAATGATGGCCCCCTCGTGCTGGGCAGCAGCGAATGCCGAAGCAGTAATGAAACCAGTTTTGCAGGTTTGATTGATGAATTTAGGGTGTACAATCGCGCTCTAACCGAAAAAGAAGCAAGAGAACTGTACGCTGCGCCGGATATGATCCAAAATAGGGATACGCTTCTCTTTCTGGGCAGTTCTGTTCAGATTAACGTCCCTACCACCTGTGCCAGTAGTTTTAGCTGGGAACCTCTGGATGGTGTCGTGCCGCCTGTGGTGGCCAATCCCCTCATTACGCCTACTCAGGCGGGTTCTATTGTTTATAAAATCTCTTTTTACGACAATATTTCGCCATGCGTTGCTACGGATACCATTCGACTCAATGTAGTGGATCCAAATAGCTTGGATTGTAATACGATCTTCTTGCCGAAAGCTTTCACCCCAAATGGTGATGGGCTAAACGAGACCTTTGGTATTAGCAACCCTTTTGCGTTTCAGCAATTGATTTCTTTTGAAATTTTTGATCGCTGGGGCGGGCGGGTTTTTGCTACTAATGATCCATTTGTGCAGTGGGATGGTGCTGCTAATGGACAAGCCGTCAATTCTGGTGTGATGCTATATCGGATTCGATACATTTGCCAGGGAGAGGAAAAAGTGGTGGCAGGCAGTGTGACCATTATGCGCTAAAAAAAAAGACCTGTCAGCTATTAAAAATCCTGTCAGGTCTTTTGGTTATGCCAATTTTCAATTAAACTTTATAATCAAGTCTGGCGCATTTCTAAAATGTGCCAGACTTATAGGATTCTAAAATCTTTATCAAACAACTAAATTTACAATGAGCTGATTGACAATTATTTATTTTTTCATACGTACGACTTCTCCTTTCAAATTTGGCATTACCTATCTTTTCTTATCTAACCAAAGTGACATCCCCTCTATAAATCAGTTCCACACCATCTTTAAAAGCCACTTCAATTACATACACATAGACACCCGGATTAGCTGGTTTGCTTCGGAAACTGCCGTCCCAAAGTGGCGTACCTGAACATTCCGGTAGCATCTCGCCTCTTTCAAACATTAAACTTCCCCAGCGATCGAATATCCGGACGGAATTAATTTTATCCACCCCTGTGCAGGCAAAAATCCTGAATTCATCATTCGGTCCATCTCCATTCGGAGAAAAAACGTTCGGCAGATAAATATTCCGATTGAAATCCACATCTATCAGCACTGTACCCACACCCGTGCAGCCATTCACATCCGTTACGGTGAGGGTATAATTCGTAGAACGCAGCGGATTCACTTGTGGATTTTGAATATTTGTAGCAGATAAAAACTCACCAGGGCTCCAGGCGAAAGTCTGAATCGGCAAGGAAGCGCTGATTGCCGGTTGCAAAATAGTAGAATCGCCCAATTCTACTTCCACTTCTGTGGGATTGAAAAGCACCTGAATTTCAGCAGGCTGATTAATTTCTAAAGTATCCGACAAGACGCAACCTGCCAAATCTTCAATCGAAACAATATGCGTACCTGCAAACACCGTAGCCGGTTGGTCTGGCGTAAACAGCAAACCGTTATTGTCCACCTGATAGGTATAATCAAATAAACTGGCACCAACGCCACCATAAACCGTATCAATCATAATTAGGGTAGATTCGCCAAAACAGCGCGGATCTTCAGGATCAGCAATAACGGCAATGATGGGCGCAGGATTGAGAATGGTATAGGAAAGGGTATCGGTACAGCCTTTTACATCTGTAATGGTAACACCGTAAGTACCTGGCGCCAAATTGGTTGCCTGTTGCGAAGAAGCAGGCGCTACCCCACCCGACCAGGTGAAAGGCATGGGTCCAAGTGGATTAATCGGATCTGCGGAATTATACACCACGGTTATAATACCATCCGTATCGCCATTGCAAGTGACAGACTGGGTTGTATTGACTAAATCCAGCGTTAACTGAAGCTCAGCAGGCTCGACCAAATCTACAATTTGCGTTTTGGTACAACCATTTCCATCCGTAATGACGGCGTTATAAACACCTGCTGCCAAATTGCTGCTGGTCTCTGTTGTTTCGTTTGTTTCCAACCAAAGGAAGCTAAAAGGAGGAGTACCCCCTGAAGGATTCAGTGTAATAGAACCATCTGCAAAACCAAAACAAGTGACGGGCGATACATCCACCAGTATATTGATAGCCGGAGGACTTGGGATATTAATAGTATCAATGCCAAAACAGTTATTCGCATCGGTAGCCACCACTACTTGGTCGCCAGGGCACAGCTGGTTGGCGGTTGAACTGCTCACATTAGGCTCCACTTCTCCCGATTGCCAACTAAAAATAAAAGTGCCTGAAGTGCCATCGCTATACAAAGCCGCGGCGGTAGCACTACCATCGCAGGTGTTTTCAAAACAACTGGTGCTTTCAATATCACTAAAAGTAATTTGAATACTCGGTGGGTCAGTCACTGTGGCGGAAGCCGTCAAGGGTTGACAGTTATTATTATCCACAATGGTTACTTGATAGGTTCCTGCCGTCAAACCAGGATAGACATTAGTTGTCAAGGTATCATTTGCAGGTGTATTTGCCCAAATGTATCTGTAAGGTGCCGTGCCGCCACTCACATGAACGGTTACTCTACCATTGTCAAAGCCAGTACAGGTAGGCGAAGTAGCAACAATACTATCTAACACAACTGGCCCAGGAGATACCACGAAGGCAGAATCAACATTAGTACAACCATCTTGAGCCGTGACGGTCACAAAATAAGTACCTGGACTCAAATTTGTGATAGTCTGACCACTCTGCCCATTGCTCCAGCTAAAGCCGCTGATGGGTGCGCCGGTAGCGACAGCCGTCACCGTCAAAGCGCCATCTGTACTATTCGGGCAACTTACGGTATCCGCTTGAATGGGATTAATCGTTGGCGGTGTCGGTGCCATGATTGTCACATCAAAAGTGCTCGTACAGTTATTCGCATCCGATACTTCCAGCGTATAATTCCCCGCCGAGAGATTAACCGCGATGGAATCTGTTTGCCCATTCGACCAAGCATAAGTGTAGGGAAATACCCCACCCGTGACTGCTACCACAACTCTTCCGTCATTGCCTATTACGCAAGTTTCATTGATTTGTTCTACTAAAGCAATACTAAGCGGCGCCGGTTCTACAATATTGAAAGTAGCGCTCACCTCGCAGCCCTGCGGATCGCTATCCACCATTCTTAAAGTATATGTTCCTGCTACCAGGTTATTGATGGTGCTTTCTGTAGGCGTGTTATTGGGTGTAATGGTACCTGGACCCGACCAGTTGAAGGAATAAGGCAAGGCTTGACCTGGTCCTGTGGTAACTCCTCGCACGCTGATCTGTCCGTCATTTGCACCTGTACAAGTTACGCTGCTTGTGTCTAAAATTTGAATAGAAAGCGTTTTCGTTGCACCGACGATATAGGTTTCAACAGCTTCGCAGCTATTATCATCTGTTACAGTTAGGGTATAAGTACCTGGATTTAAGTTTGTTTGCTGTGAATTAGCAGCGACGATTGGCACAGCTTGGCTACTCCAGTTGAAAGTATAATTTCCGCTTGCCGTTCTGCCGCCAGCGACGGTTACCGAAACAGCTCCGTTTTCCGCGCCAGAGCAAGTAGCATTGGTTATATTTTCAGTGATATTGATACGCGGTGGTTGCGAAAGCGACAAGCTCGCGGTAGCCGTACAACCATCGGCACTGGTGATCGTCACGGCATAATTGCCAAATGGGATATTCGTCAGTTGAGATACATTGCCGGCAGTGGGCACATTCCAGCTAAAGGTAAACTGGTTTTCAGGATTGGTTAGTTCTACGCCTTCTACATCTACTATTGCCCGCACTGCGCCGGTACTATCACCAAAACAAGCCGGCTGGGTGGGTAATAGCGAAATACCTATCAAAGGTGCTCTAAAAACTTCTATGGTATCGGTCAACGTATTGGCAGTTGGCAGCGCTGAATCATTGATCGTGACTTCATAACGCCCTGCGGTTAGGTTGTTTACAGTAAAACTACCTCCAGCGTTGTTGATTGCAAAAGGGCCATTGAGCGGTCCATTAGGGTTGATCGTGCGATAGCGGAAAGCATAAGGCGGCGTACCTCCAAACATAGTCAATTGAAACGAGCCATCCGTTGTGTTGGGGCAACTCACGCTATCCTGGGTCAATACCGGAATCAAAACGCTATTGCCGAGGCTCACGACGCCGTTCAAGCCAACAAAGCCAAGCCGCACCTGATTAGGATTGCCAATTTCAATCGCCAGGGGGTCATCTGAAAATTCTACCAGACTCAAATCCCCAATCGCGCCGATCACATCAAAGCATATTTCAAAAATAGAAGCACTATCCGGTAAGGTAATGCCCTGTGAGGTGGCTTCAAACCAGGAAAAAGTGAGTTTGCCTGGGGTTGGTTGGTTAAAAGCATCTGTTCCCAAGCCTGGTAAGCTAGGGTTGAAATTTCTGACTTCATCAAATTGGAGAATAGTCGGATTCCAATTGATGGAAAATTGCATACTCGCCACATCCGTAAAATCTTGCACGGTTACATCCATACAAACCTTATCACCCGGAAGCGCACTGACCGCAGGTAGCTGAAAGGTGACCGCTTCGCAAGCACTCATATCCACCTGGAAAGCGGCGCTACAGCTTTTGCCATCTTCGATAGTTATGTTGTACACACCAGGTTGCGGCACAAAAAAGTCAATCATATTGCCATGCGAAAGGACATTTTCCGTTCTGCCCTTGATACTTGGATCCGTCACCAAGGAAATATCCACCCGATAGCGGCGCAGTAAGTCAAACTCTGGCAAACCACCTGTAATGACAAAAGAGCCACCACAACCCGTTGCCGTCCCATTCGTGACAATATTGGTTGCCTGAATCCTATTCAAATACACCACAGCAAACGCTTCCTGAACACTCACATCCACGCAGGAGCCGCCATTTTCAAAGCCTTGCGTCGCAAAATCATCAAGTGTAATCGGTGCAAACCAAAATAAAATTGGCTTAGGCGTTCCATTGTTAAAAGCAGCTTGCAAAAAGCCATCGTTGGCAAAGGTGATATTTCCATTTTGTTGCTCAGTTGCTACCCAAACATTAAAACTACCCTGGGAAATCGGCGTACCATTGACGAGGATGGGGTCCGTGTCATTTACACAAGGGTCGGTCAAAATAGTAGCCAAATCCGGGCCCGCGATCGTCGGGCGGCAATCATAAAAAACATACCCAATACCCGAGGGTGTATTCGGGATGGGATCGCCACTAAAATCGGCATTGCCATCGTGGAGGATCTCCAGGCTGTCACCAAAACACAAATAAACCGTATCGAGTGTAATGTCGTTGCTTTGCCCGACAAACTGCCCGAAGCGAATCGTACCAGCGTCATTGCAATCCAGCGGCGTTCTGGAGGGAGAAGGATTGCCAAGCCTGCCATTGATCTGTGTAGCGGAAGGCCGTTGCGCTTGCAATCCAGCTAAGGCGAAAAAAAATAAGGCAATTGGGAGAATGTATTTTACCATGTTCCTACGGATTATGAAAAATTCTGATGTTATATAGTTTTTCGTTATAAGCATTTGCTCCAATTTATGATAGGGCTTATTTTTTAAATAAAATGCTACTTGATTATTGTTTTACGATTATATCAGTTTATTGGCAAATCAGTACATTAGTTTAAGTGCTTTTTAAAGCATTGATTTTTAGTTTTCACCTATTGCCAATCAAACTGCTCGACTACTTATCTTCCAAACTCGTCATTGTACTTAGATTTTTAGAAGCGGCAAAAATAAGCATAAAAAACCCGGTCTGACAAAAAAAACATCCTGCGTTACGCGTTATCAACGTCAGAATAAGCTTCAAAAGTACAGAATTCTGTTTTTTAATATTTTGATACAGCTTCGCCTTTGATAAAAACATGCTGGATAAGATCGCTCCCAAAGGCATAGGGCAAGTAAGCAACAGTGGGTATTTCTTTGGTTATGAAGAAGTTAGCATATTTTCCTGGAGAAATACTGCCATGGCTTTCCTCCAATCCCATAGCGCGAGCGCCATTGATAGTAGCTGCATTGACGACTTCTTCAGGGCTCATACGCAGGCGAATACAAGCGAGTGATAGCACAAAGGGCATTTTGCCGGAGGGCGTGGTGCCGGGATTAAAATCACTTGCCAGGGCAAGGGGCAGACCAGCGTTAATCATCTCCCGCGCAGGGGGCACATGCGGATCATTCAGAAAAAAAGGTGCCGTAGGCAACAAAGTAGGCATTGTGTCGCTTTTTAGCAAAAGTTCAATTTCTGCTGCCGTCAGTACTTCCAGATGATCCACAGAGATGGCGCGGTGCTGCACGCCTACTTCGATTCCGCCTAAGGAGTGAAACTGGTTGGTGTGTATTTTTGCTTTTAAGCCGTATTTTTCGCCTGCTTCTATGATTTGAGCCGTTTCTGCTGGTGTGAAAAAATTTTTTTCACAAAAAGCATCTATGTAATCCGCCAGATTTTCCGCTGCAACTGCGGGTAGCATTTCGTTGATAATCAACTCAATATAGGCTTTTCTATTATTTTTAAATTCCAAAGGCAAAGCGTGTGCCCCCAGAAAAGTCGCTTTAATACTCATTTTAGTTTTTGACTTGAGCTGCTGAATGACGCGCAACATCTTCAGTTCGCTTTCCAGGGTCAGTCCATAGCCGCTTTTGATTTCGACAGCCCCTGTGCCGTATTGTTGGATTTCCAAGAGCCTTTGATACGCCTGTTCCAATAAAACTTCCGCCGAGGTATCCCTCAACTTTTTGGCAGAGTTCAAAATGCCCCCGCCCCGCCGCGCTATTTCTTCGTAAGACAAACCTTTGATTCGATCTACAAATTCTTCTTCGCGGCTGGCTGCATACACCAAATGGGTATGCGAATCGCACCAACACGGAAAAATCATCTTACCACTTACGTCTATTTCTGCATCGGCGAAATGGGGGCAGCTATCCATCTTTCCGTAATCGCTAATACGTTCATTTTCAATGAGTAAAAAAGCATCTTCGATCACAGGCAAATACGCCATCGCACTACCTTTCACAACCGCAGGCGGCACATCGCGCACTTGCACCAGGGTTTTGATATTTTTAAATAGTTTACGCACTGCTAATTTTCAATACTTTTTACGAAACCTTTTACTTCCTGTTTGTTCAAATGTAACAAATATTGATTAGCATCTGCTTCGCTCTCGAAATTTCCTACAAAAACTTTATAAAATGTTTTTCCTTTTTGAATATCCTCAAGAATGATCGCTGTTTTACCAAATTCTGTTTTCATGCGCTCGGACTGGCGCTGCGCATTGGCTTTTTCAGCAAAAACGCCTATCTGAATGCTGTACCGATACAGGGCTGGGCTTGCGCTTTGAGTAGGTGTGTTGCTTGTGGTTGGCTTTGTAACTGCATTAGTCGGTTCGTCCTTATTCTTTTCAGAAGGCAATTTTTTACCGTTTGTTGCTTCATCGGGTATGAGTGCCGGTCTTGAGATTTTATCTGTATTCGCTACCGCAATCGCTGTATAAGTTGCTTTCAATACTTGTTTGCCTCTATTTTCGGGTGTATTGTAAAGAAATAAGAGTTCTAACAATTCCGTAGCAGAGAGCGATGCTTCGAGGCGCGTCAGTAGAATACCTTGTGAATTAAAAATGAGTAAAGTCGGCAGGGCTTTCACTTGAAAGGCCTCCTTGTGGCTGTGCACTTCCGCTGCATCCACATCCATTTTACCGGCGATGTAATGATCGGCGACATAATCCACCAAGGATTGATCTTTGAACGTATTGTTTTCCATCCATTGGCAGGGCATACACCAGGTAGCCGTAAAGTGTACAAAGTAGAGTTTGCCTTCCGTCGCTGCGCGTTTTTTTACTTCGGTCAAATTGTTGGTGATAAAGTCAACGTTTTCAGAAGCGTAAGTTGCCCTAAGGCATAAGAATAGCATTAACAGTAGGATAAGCTGCTTTTTCATGTTCAAGGGATTATAATTTGTTGATAAAAAAACAGCACTTGATTTCCCAAACCAGGAATCAAATGCCTCTCTTTTCTGTAACGCAATTTAAGTAAAAAAGAGATATGGAAAAAAGACAAATGACGGTATGGGGGTGTTCTTTGAGGGAATGGAAAGGACACGGAGCAAAGCAGGATCGCCGGATAGCCCGCCTCACAAGAATCGCCGATAGGCATTCAGCAGCCGGTCGGGTAATTCATCCTGACAGGCAAGCTTATAGTCGTTATAAGAACAGGGAATAAGCTTGTGCCTTTGGTATTTTTTGCTAATTTTTACGGGCACTTGCATCCACCAGCGCCCGCTTTTCTGGCTTTTCCAGAATACCAATTGATAATCGAGCCCCTTGAAATCCACGATATATTCCGTCAATTCATCGGTTGAGGTCGGAAAATCATTTTTTCGGTTGTAAAAACCATCCAGGAAATACCAGATCATTTGCGCAAGCGCCTGGCTTGTTTGCTGTTGTTGATCCAATTGTTGCTGAAATCCAAAAATACCGAAAGACCTGAGTTTGTCGCTCATACCTGCGTAGCGGCAAATCTGGCAAGCCTCTTCCAGAAAAAAACCGCTGGGCGTAGGATTTTTCTGTGCCGGGGCATCTGTTTGTCTGATGGCATCCAAGTGAAAACTCAGCAAATCTGCATCCCGAATGATCGGTTCTATTTCCTGCATATCGGCGCGAGCGCTGCCAAGTCGGATCGAATCGAACAAATTTTTATCTAAAAATGAAAAAATGCTCGTCGGCGTAAAATGCGCCTGAATGCCCACCACTCCGAAGTGATACAAGCGTGCACGCGTATTAAAAAGCACCTCGTTGAGGTAGAGGGATTCATCCGCTCGATTGACCTCACTGAAATGAGCGCGTTCATCTACTGTAACATAACTGATGTGCGATTGAAGACTCTGAAAAGCTTTGTACTGGGCTAAGGAAAACGAAGCCTCCGAACCAATTATCACTGGCAAAATCTGGCTCTCTAACAATTCTTTTAGCAGCGGAATCATAAAGGGGATTTCCGCTTTACGCACATTGCCCAGGTCGGCTATTTTAAGCCCTGCAAAAGAAAAACTCATTTGATACAAGGCCCTGCGCACTGCATTGGCAGCCACTTCGCCTACGCCTATCAGCGCAATTTTAACATCCTGGAGCGCGGGTATCGTGCCGGTATAAATCGTAAGCTGCTCGCCAATTGTCATACTTCGTGGCGGTTCGGGCATTATTTTTTCAATGGCCACAGGTGCCAGCCAATTTTCCAGCATCGGTTTTTCTTTGTTTTGAGTATAATTTGTTCTGCAAAGGTACAGAATGCAAAGGCAAAGCCGTAGTTGAATTATTTTTTTTGAAAAAAAAGAGAGAATGGGAAACTTTTTTCAATTTTTGCGTTAAAAAAAATGAGAAGATTTCAAAATTATTGTAACAAGTGGAAATAAAAGGTATTTTTGCAACCAGGCTATCTGCTTTAAATATCTAAACACCTAATAGTAAAACAAACCTACAACAAACACGCTTCCCTAATAAAATGCTGAAAAATATCGGGCAGCGATCATTCGTTCTTAACAAATCTGTAGAAACCCACAAAATCTTGATCTAAAATGATGATATTGTTTAATCATAACAATACCCCTAATTTTTATTATTGGAATTAATCCCTATGACTATGACAATGAAACGTACTATTTTTCTTGCTTTTCTTTTAATGCTCACTGCGATGGCTTGGGCGCAAAACGACAAAAAAACGACGAAAAAGCAAGAACCGAAGAAAACCGCACCTACCGCCAACTCCAAATCCACGCCAAGTAATATGTGGGAAATCGGGGCACACGGGGGCTATTTATTTTCTACAGGCGATGTGCCTACCAACACGGGCTATGGGGCTGGTTTGCACCTCCGAAAGGCACTGGATTATGTCTTTTCTCTGCGCGGCGAAGCAATCTATGGCAAATTTGAAGGCATAAGCATGGATCCACTCCGGCAATTTGAAAACCAATGGCTTTCGGCGAATGTTTTTGGTATCGCCAATTTAAATAGCTTGCGTTGGAATAAGCCCGTACGAACGATCAACATCTACGCGGGAGCGGGCGTTGGCGCCAATTACTACACCGTAGATGGGCTATTGGAGAATGATATAGACCCTCAGCGCGTCCCTGATACAGTTTCGATTGATCGGGAAATTGCCCCTCATATCCTTTTTATGGCTGGGATCGCCTTCCGATTGGGTAAGCGCTTTAACGTTGGTTTAGAGCACCAGGTGGGTACTCTGCTGGGCAGACGCGCGGATCTTGTTGATGGGGTAGAAAAAGAAGCGGGTGTCCGTACGCCTTTCGGCGATATTATTCAGTACGCCAGTGTACGCCTCAATTTCAACATTGGCAGCAGCAAAAACTCGGAACCCCTCTACTGGGTCAATCCCTTGGATTTGGTACTAAAAGATATTTCTGATGTCAAAAAGCGCACCGATACAGCGCTAAAGGACTCTGATGGCGATGGGGTCATTGATGCCATTGACCAAGAGCCCGATACGCCTTCTGATGCACCGGTGGATACCAAGGGGCGCACGCTCGATAGCGACCGCGATGGCGTTGCAGACTTTAAAGATAAGGAACCTTACAACCCGCCTCGCGCCGGAGAAAGGGTAAATCCGCAGGGGATTATTGAAAATCCTGACCCTACCAAAACAGGTGGTGTATCAGAGGAGCGGGTGCGCGAAATCGTAGATGAGATGCTACAGGGTTACAAGCTTACAGAATCCGCCAATGCGGTGGCGGATTGGTTCTTGCCAATGATTCACTTTGGTTCTGATAGTTATTCCATTAAATACGCCGATTATGGTACCCTTGCCGGAATTGCCAGAATGCTGAAAAGCAACACTAACATGCGGATTGTGGTGACTGGCTATGCCGACAGCACCGCTTCGGAGGATTATAATGACAAAATTTCTTTCCAGCGGGCGCAAGCTGTTATTGATCATTTAGTGGAAAACCATGCCATCGGAAGAGGTAGGTTGGTATTGCAATGGAAAGGAGAAAAAGACCTGCTGGTACCCAGTGGCAATAGCTATATGAATCGTCGGGTCGAATTTAGAGTAGCACTGCCGGATGACGTAGAAATGGATCCTCCTGCTGGTGCTAACGCTACAAAGAAAGATGGTTATTAATCCTATCCTGATTGTATTAAAACAATCGGTAGTGCTAAGGAATGTATGCTCTTAGAAAAGCATAAAAGAGCACAGGAGAACGAGTGATTTTTGGGTTGTTATTTTTGCAAATAACAACCCAGACTTATTTTCCTCGCTGCGCTATTGCAAACAGCTGATTTCAAAGGTAAGAGTACCCGATATTGAGCGGCGCAATCGAAATTTTAGAACCCATCTCAAACGATAAAGGTCTATTTTTCTAAGTCCATCAAAATGTACTTTGCGTTTATCAAAGCCTGTGTTCGCCTTAGAAAGGTGCCTAAGCTACAGCATGCAGTTTTAAATCAGTAGCGGTTTTTTACTAAAAATAGCGTAAACCAATGAAAAAAGTAGCGGTGCTTACCGGTGCAGGGATCAGCGCAGAAAGTGGAATCAAAACCTTCAGGGATGCAGGCGGGCTGTGGGAAAACCACGATATCATGGAAGTTGCTTCGATTGACGGTTGGCACAAAAATCCTGCCTTGGTGCTTGAGTTTTATAACCAGCGAAGACGGCAGCTACACGAAGTGACGCCCAACGCAGCGCATCATGCCCTGGTAGAACTGGAGTCGCGATTTGAAGTGGAGGTGATTACACAAAATGTGGATGACCTACACGAAAGAGCAGGCAGCAAACAGGTTTTGCATTTGCATGGGGAACTTTTTAAAGCCAGAAGCACTGCTGATGAACGTTTGGTGTATGAATGGAAAAAAGATATTGAATTGGGTGACACTTGCGAACGCGGAAGCCAACTGCGCCCGCACATCGTCTGGTTTGGGGAGGCGGTACCCATGATAGAATCCGCAGCAATAAAAGTAGCATCAGCAGACATTCTTATCGTCATCGGTACTTCCTTGCAGGTATATCCAGCAGCAGGCTTGCTGGATTTTGCGCACAGTAAAACAATGATTTACTACATTGATCCCAAGCCTGGTTTGCGTTCGAGGGGTAATCTGAGCGTCATACCAGAAAAAGCGACTACAGGCGTAAGAAAGGTGATAGATGAACTGATGCTTATCTAACTTTGTACATGGCAGTCAAGCCATAAAACCAATACCAATCATTGGCGTCCGGATTGCCCGATTTGCTGATACCGTCCAGATAGTCCGTAAAAGCATACCGCGCTGCAATTTCAGCCCCGATCATCCATTTTCTATTAACATCGTACCGAATGCCCGCGCCAATGGGTATCGCCAAGTGCACATTGGAATAACCGGCTCTTACGTCTTGCAAAACAGGTGTTAAACTGCCCGGATTGCCCAGGGCAGGGAATTTTGGTTTTGGATTAGCAAAAGTAAACCCCAAACCGCCAAGAAGATAAGGCGATACGAGCAGTCTGCTTTTTCCGCCCTTGAGTTCTCGCAGTTTTCCTAAGGGTTCATACTCTGCCATAAAAGAGATTTCTACGATGCTTGTTTCAAATTTGAAATTCCGCTTCGTCCGATCATAGTTGTCGGGATAGTTGGCATCTGCACCAGTGAGCTGTCCTAACAGCAAACTTCCTCTAAAATTGAGGGTGTAATAGTAGCGATAGCGCCCTGTAAATCCAAAAGCAACATTGGCTTCTTTCAAGTCAACTGTTTTTGCAATCATATCGCCTTGATAGACCGCCCAGCCTAAAAATGGACCGACTTCCCATTCGCCACCCTGTGCGTTGAGCGCGCCCGCCATGAAGATAAGTAGTAGAAGCGTGTATAGTTTTTTCATCCAAGAAGCTTTTCAGTTTTCGGGAAAATAGTAGTTGCAAATGCAAAAATATATAAAACTTTTTTACATTAGAAATTATAGTCAAATAAAGCGAAAATCTTAACAATTATTTTTCCTGCTTGGGCTGCTGCCACAGTGGCCTCATAGGCAATATCCTCAATTGATATTGCATCCTGACCACCTGAGACGCTGCAGAAATGTAGGGCGCTATCTCTTTCAAAAGAACCAACTCAAAAGGCTCCTGGCAAAAAGGTTTTTCATCAATGATGCCATCGCCATCGGTATCCATCAAGGGGCAACCACATTTGTAAGAATCCCCGGCGAGCTTGGGGCACTGGTCATCTTTATCAGCTATGTTATCGGAGTCAAAATCGGGGCAGCCGCCTGTGTTTTCTGGTCCAGGGCTTTGAGGGCAAACATCGTCTTTATCAGGGATGCCATCGTTGTCAGTGTCCGGGCAACCACCTAAAATTTTAATACCCATTTCAGCGGGACACAAGTCCTCTAAGTCCTCCACCCCATCGCCATCCTGGTCGGGGCAGCCTTTAGCTGTGATATGCCCTGGCAATTTGGGGCAGCGATCCTCCTTATCCGGGATACCATCTGCATCGGAGTCTTTTGCATAAAACCGAATGTTCAGGCTCAAACCGCCAAACACGTACCAATCGCCTTTATCAGGGTTGGCTGCCTTGCTGATGCCGTCAATATAATCTGTAAAAGCATAACGTGTGCCAGCTTCCAGGCTGAGCGCCAGCCGTTTACTCAGGTCGAATTTAATACCGCCTCCCATTGGGATGCTGAAGTGAGTGGCAGGATTTTTTACCGCTTTATCTTGCTGAATTTCAATCGGTGCTTCCCCATTTTGATACAAGGCAAAAACGGTTGTAGGATTGGAAAGTACGACTCCGCCCCCCACAAAAACATAGGGAGAAATCAAGCCATTAAACTGATTAAATGCAGGATAACGCCTGTTGGCAAATGGCTCCCATTCCAACAAAACAGTACTTTCAAAAATATTAGATTGAAAACTAAATTGCCGCTCCTTCTTAAAGTCTTCGTCTATAAAATTTTGGTCTGTACCACTGAGTTGCGCATAGGTGAGCCCCATACGCAATGCCCATTCCTTGTGCAACAAATAGCGTCCAATCAGCCCTGCTGCCAGATTGGTTTCTTTGGGATAAGGATATAGGGTAGGGACGATATCCCCTTGGTAATTCGCTCCGCCAATAAATAAAGCAGTCTCCCACTTATGCTGGGCAAGCACCCCCAGAGGTAAAGTCAGTGTTGTTAGTAATAGTGTATAGTACAGTATTCTCATCCCAATCGCGTTTTTCTTTTCTCATAGAAGACTGATCTTTGGTTGTTCATCCTGAATGACCAGCGAGCCAGAAGGGGTGCTAAAGTGGGGGTAAGCCTCCAAAAGCAGGACGAAATCAATTTGTTTGAATATTTAAAGTAAAACTTTTGCGACAATAACGCATGAGTAAAAGGTTTATTGTAACAAAGATACGGTGAAAATGAGAAAGAAAAAGTAAAAAACGGCAGGCTGCTCACAGCAACCCGCCGTCAGATAGTACCAGTAAGTAAAAAAATAAGCAGCACAATAAAAAGATATCAGATTTTCAGATACGAGATGCCAGACAATCCACTTCAAAAGTGCAGCATAGACAAGCGTCAAGACCCCATTATCCTGCTTACCCCTGGCACATCATGCAATCCGGGTCATCCAGGCTGCAAGCCTTGCCTTCCATCATCTCCGGCTCGATGGGTGTAATGGGCGCTGGTTTTTCGTTTTGTATAGTAGCAACTGCCGGAATTTTTGTGTTGACTTTTGCTTTCGCTTCCTGCTGCGCTTCCGCACTCACCGTAAATTTAATCGGGTCCACCGCGGCTTTGCTACGCAAATAATACATTCCTGTTTTCAAACCCTTTTGCCAAGCGTAAAAGTGCATTGAAGAGAGCTTACCAAAATTGGCATTTTCTACAAATAAATTCATGCTCTGACTTTGGCAGATGAATGCCCCGCGATCCGCCGCCATATCAATGATCACTTTCTGACTCAATTCCCACACGGTTTTATACAAATCTTTTAATTCCTGCGGAATTTCATCAATGTGCTGAATGGAACCATTCGACGCCATTAGTTTATGCTTCATATCTTCATTCCACAAGCCGTAGCCAATCAAATCATTTAGTAAATGCTTATTGACAATGATATACTCGCCGGAAAGTGTGCGACGGCTGTAAATATTCGAGGTATAAGGTTCAAAACATTCATTATTCCCCAAAATCTGCGAGGTAGAAGCCGTTGGCATCGGCGCGAGCAGCAAACTATTACGCAAACCCACTTCCTGAATTCTTTTTTTCAAACCTGCCCAATCCCAGCGTTTACTCGGCGTTACGCCCCACATATCAAATTGCAATTCGCCCTTACTCGCCGGCGAACCTTCAAAGCTGGAATACGCGCCCAGCTTTTCCGCCAAAGCATTACTTTCCGTCAACGCGCCAAAATAAATCGTTTCAAAAATTTCTTTATTTAATTGCTTTGCCTCCGCACTGTCAAATGGAAAACGCATCAGAATAAACGCATCTGCCAAACCCTGCACACCAATGCCAATCGGGCGGTGCCGCATATTGGAATTGCGCGCCTGCTCTACCGGATAATAATTTACATCAATAATCCGATTCAAATTGCGCGTCACCACCCGCGTCACTTCCACCAGTTTATCAAAATCAAACGTGCGGTCTTCTTTTACAAATTTTGGTAAAGAAAGTGATGCGAGATTACAAACCGCCACTTCATCCGGCGAGGTGTATTCCATGATTTCGGTGCACAAATTACTCGAGCGAATCGTACCTAAGTTCTTCTGATTCGACTTTTTATTCGCGGCATCTTTATATAATATGTAAGGTGTGCCCGTTTCAATCTGCGATTCCAAAATGGCAAACCACAAGTCCTGCGCTTTCACTTTTTTGCGCGCACGACCTTCCTGCTCGTACTTATGGTACAAGGCTTCAAATTCGCCACCATACACATCGAACAAGCCCGGCGCTTCATTTGGATCAAACAGCGACCACTCGGCGTCCGCCTTCACCCGCTCCATGAACAAGTCAGGAATCCACATGGCATAAAACAAATCCCGCGCTCGCAGTTCTTCCTTGCCATGATTTTTCTTCAATTCCAAAAAGTCAAACACATCGGCATGCCATGGTTCGAGATACACCGCAAACGCACCCTTGCGCTTGCCACCGCCTTGGTCCACATAACGCGCCGTATCATTAAATACTTTCAGCATCGGAATAATGCCGTTCGAGGTGCCGCCCGTGCCTTTGATGTAACTGCCTGTCGCCCGGATGTTATGAATGCTCAAGCCAATCCCACCGGCACTCTGCGAAATCAACGCACAACGCTTCAAGGTCTCAAAAATGCCTTCAATCGAATCCTCCGTCATGCTCAACAAAAAACAACTCGACATCTGCGGCTTCGGCGTACCCGCATTAAACAGCGTCGGTGTGGCGTGGATAAACCATTTTTCCGACATCAAATTGTAGGTCTCAATCGCCGCTT